>AGAU01000412.1 GCA_000224765.2 SAR324 cluster bacterium JCVI-SC AAA005
ATTGGTTATTTTACCTTCGCATTAAGTGTTTCTTTTTTTATCTAAAACTATGGTATTTTATTTATTGATTTCATATGAAATGATTCCTTTTAGTAAGCATTCATTGCTTCAGACTGGTTTTTTATCGCAAGAGTTATTGGCACATTCTGATAGAATTTAACCTGCAACTTTTAACTTCCCATAGATTATTCCCAAGTGTGAGGACTTCCAGAAGTCAGTCAGCAATGCTGGTGATCTTTATATCATTGATCCCGTGCCCTACGCTTCTTCAGCCAATCATTCTGGTCGTCCTTGGGTGATGAGTAATCTTGTTGTCGGACTCAAGGAACCTCTCCGACTGGATCGAAATCGAGCCGATCTCTCCTTGTTGGAGGGAACCACTCTGCGTTTCCTAGGAATCGACCTCACACCTCCTCCTGAATTAGCTCGAGCTGCTCATTGGTGGGAGGTCGCTTGAGTAGATTGATTGCCCTATGGAACACTTATCCCCCTCGCTTCTGGCTGCTCTTTATCGGTATGCTCTTCAGTGTCTCTTGCAGTAGCTTCATCTGGCCCTTCGTCACCATTTATATAGCGGAGCAAACTCAATCCAGCCTTACACTGACCGCCTTGATGTTCAGTGTGGAGGCCTGTGCTAGTCTACTCTCAGTGGGACGAACTAGCAAAATGATGGATTTATACGGCCGCAAGGTCATGATGATCGCCGGGCTCGTGCTACAAGCTGGAAACTTGGTGCTAATGACACAGGTCACTTCGATTGGTGGCTGGCTGGTACTGATGGCGGTCATGGGGGTGGTCAGTCCATTGTTCCCCATAGGAGGAAATGCGATGGTAGCTGATCTGCTACCCAATCAACAGCGAGCACAGGCTTATGCACTGCTGAGAATGGCAATCAACCTAGGAGTAGTCACCGGCCCATTGATTGGTGGCTGGATCATCACTGAGTATTCCTTTCGGATTGCTTTCTGGACTACTGCGTTACTTTTGCTGTTGCTGGCTGGACTGGCCCAATAGCTACTAAAGGAGACCTGTCCTGAAGTCAAGAAAGATACTCCTCAAACCGCTCAGAGTGTCTGGAAGAACCGTCGCTTCATGACAATTTTGCTGCTCTACACTTTCTCCGTGATGGGCTTTATTGAGATGTTCATCCTGATGCCAATCTACCTGAAGCAGAATTTTCAAATCCTTGAAAACCAATCGAGCCTACTTTTCAGTGTGAACGCCCTGATTGTCGTGCTATTCCAGTATAGCACAACTCGCTGGGCCTCACGTTTTTCACCGTTTTTGATGATGGCCAGTGGGGCTCTGGTCTACACATTGGCACTAGGAAGCGTCCCCTTTCTGGAAACCTTTATGTTCTTTGTGGGAGCGATGGTAGTGTTGACAATCGGAGAAATGGTAATAAACCCGACTCGGAGAAATGGTAATAAACCCGACAGTGACCAGCTATGTTTCCAACCTGGCGCCAGACCATATGCGGGCTCGCTACATGGGAATGCTAGAGATGGTGTATCGGGTGGCGGTGGGAACAAGTCCACTCATGGGTGGGCTGATCAACGATTTACTAGCCCCCTGTTTGATCTGGGTCTATGGTTCCCTGATCGCATTGGTCGGTGCAGTTGGATTTATGGGCATGTATCTGAGAAGATTTGCAAGAAGTTGATCGGACCCTCCCGGTTGTTCCGTCGGAGCAGCACTAACTTGAAAACTTTTCCACACCCCACAACGATCTATGATTTGCTCAAGTGTCTACAGCCTTGATTCACTAGGTGTTGCTTGCTGATGATGTCTTGGGAATCGACGTCCAATGACCATCATTGTCATTGGACGCAACTGCAGCCTCGATCAAAGACATTGTGACAATCCCATCCCTTGTATTTGGCAATGCATCATAAAACTGCTCATGCGATAAACCCAGTTGGCGTGCCATCATAGCACAACCAAAATCTGCATAGAGATTGGCAAATGCCAATGCATACCCTTCTGGATGTCCTGGTCTAAATCGGCTGCCCCTAGATGCCCAGAAAGATAAATCTTGATATCCACGAGCGATTCTTTGTGCCTTGCCACCGATCGGTTTGAACCAAAGAATTTCTGGATCCTCCTGATGCCACTTCAGACCACCTAACTCACCGTAGATTCGGAAACAAAGTCCATGATCATTACCCGCAGCAATGTAGCTCCCCCATATTCGACCACGCACACCCCCGGCATAGCGGGTAGTCAAGTAAGCGTTGTCATATACCGCCCGCCTAGGTACGAAGGTGGACATTTCTGCAGATACTGCGCTGATCTCCTCTCCATAAATGTAATGGAGAAGGTGATGGGCATGCGAAGCCACTTCACCAAGAATTGCTCCTTTGCCCATGATGTTTTCCCGAAAGCGCCAATGACGATCTGCAGGGTTTTCTGGTTCGAAGCTTACACCTGGATCTCCTGCGGCTAGTTCGGCCTCGAGAATGCGAATTTTCCCAAGCTGGCCAGAACGAACCATTGCGCGAGCTTCACGGACCATTGGATAACCCGTGTAGCAATGGGTAAGGCAAAACAGTCGACCATGCTGCCGGGCCAGATCATCTAGCTGCACAGCCTGTTCTCTGTTAACAGCTATCGGTTTTTCGCAGATAACATCGATTCCTCTTGTCAGAAATGCTTTTGCTGCCTCAAAATGGATATGGGGAGGAGTTGCAATCAACACCACTTCAATCCCATCTTCTCGTTGCGCCTCTTTTTCAGCCATTTCGTTGAAGCTGCCGTAAACTCGATTGGCGTCAATAAATTCTGCTCTTGCAGTGGCTGCAGAAACTGTAGGGTCTATAGAAAAAACTCCTGCATAGAGTTCGAAAAAACCATCAACTCGCATTGCAGCCAAATGGGTTTCTCCGATTACAGAATCTCGTCCACCACCAACAAATCCAATGCGTAAGCGACGACCAAAGCGACTACGGAGTTCATCAATATCAATTTCACTCATCTGCTTGTCCCTTTATTGGAATGATTCTCGGGCAAGGTATCACATCTATTTTTGCTGAACTAAGGCTCACTTTGTCTTTGAATCCGCTTTGCTTAATCGTTCCCGGTAGTTTACATACTCAAACTTTCCTGATTCTGCGGATCTCGCAATTGTTTCTATCACTTCCGCAACTCGGTAGCCGTCTTTAAAGTCTGCCCTAGGCGAAAGATTTTTCGATACAGCAATGGCTTCCAGTATGTGGCGAGCTTGATGTGCAAAGCATTCGTTCCATCCCAGTGGATGCTGTCCCTGAATTCCTGAAGGAAGCCAAAAATCGCTATAAGGTTGTCCTTTTTGAGTCACTAGTTGTGTGCGTGGCCCCTTGTTCGGTTCATAAATGGCTAGTTCGTTGAGTCGTTCCATCTGAAAAGATAAGGATTTTTTTGTTCCATCTACCTCAATCCAGCCTCCCAGATTATGTGCTTTTGCAACTCTAGAAGCCTCAAAACTAGCGGTTGCACCGTTCTCAAACTCAGCAGCGCAAACAAAGGCATCATCATTCACATCTAGAATTTTCTGTTGTTTGTCTGTGGACCAAGTTTTGGTCAATGCACCAACACGAACTAATTCACCTACGAGGAACCTTGCCTGGTCAACATGATGCGAACCGAGGTCTCCCATAGCGCCCAAGCCTGCTTGAGACTTACTGAATCTCCAGGAAAGGTTGCCATCGTCTGTGAGCATGTTCAGTAAGAATCGAGATCGGAAGTGACGAACCTCACCAATTTCGCCGGACTTGATCATTTCACGTGCAAGATTCAACGCAGGAATGGACCGATACATGAACGCACACATCTGGATGACACCAGTCTCTGAAACTTCATCCCATATTTGAAAAGCCTCATCCGCAGTAGAAGCTAAGGGTTTTTCGCAAAAGACATGTTTACCTCTTTTTGCTGCTGCAATCGTGGGCTGAGCATGAATATGATTCGGGCCAGCATTAATGAAGAGATCAATCTCCGGATCATCAATGATATCCCTCCAGTTTTCTGTACATTCTTCCCAGTCAAATCGCTCGCCAACTTTTGCACAAAGCTCAGAATCAACATCTGCCAGAATTTTGGGGCACACGTGAATTTTTGGTTCCCACATCGACGTGGCTGCATTTCTTAGAGCCAAAGTATGCATTTGTCCAATGAAGCCGGCTCCGAGAAGACCAACTGCAATTGTACAGATGTCTTCTAGTTCTCTTGAGTGAGGTGTGGTTTTGGCCATAGATGGGTAAATGAAAAAAAGTTTAAAATCACTCCAGTGGGAAAACTAACAAACCACCGTTGCTCTCTTGAGATGCATCTAAAATACATACTAAATACTGATTTAATTAACTAACATAAGAAATAAAATTGTTTGATAAATTAATCATCAGCTACATAATGACGTTCTCACACTTGAAAATAGCAAAAAAAAACAGAAAAACTTCAGTCTAAAAGATCAAAAGAAAAATGATCAGTATTTCGGAGAGAATTCGAGTATTGGACAACTTTGCCATTCATTTCAAAGAATCTACAGAAGGAATAACTCTTTCCCGATTTTGAGGCATCAATGATCTGGAAAGAGTTGCTTTGTTCAAAATTACACAGAAAAAGATCGACATTTAGGCTTTTTCAGGTAATCAAATGAGGCCTTTTCGCTCAGTTTGAGCAATGTCTCTTCACTCTTGATAAGAGGAAACCAACCATGAGCTTCAGCCACAAATTATTGACCGGACTTGTTACTGCTGGACTTGTTCTGGGTAGTAGCCTGATTGCCCTACCAAGCTGGGCTGCTGACAAAGTGAAGCTGCGCATGTCCTGTCCTTGTACAGAGACCGATCTACGCAGCCAAGGTCTACAGAATGTATTTGCCGCCAAGGTCAGCAGCTTTGCTGACTATCAGCCACACTACAACGCTACCCTTTTCAAGCAGGGTACTGAATTGACGGCAATTGCCCGTGGCAACCTGGAAATGTCAATTACCTCTGCTCAGGAATTGGCCAAGCTGATTCCAGACTGGTCCGTTTTCACTGCTGGCTATCTGCTACGTGATGCAGACCATCAGCGTAAGGTTTTCACTAGTGATATCGGCAAGGAATTCTTTCAAATGGCTGAGGACAAGCTCGGAGTCAAACTGCTGGGTGTGATGTATTTTGGCAAGCGCCACTTGAACCTACGCACCGATAAGAAAGTGATGACTCCAGACGACATGGCTGGAGTCAAACTGCGCATGCCTGGAACTGATGCCTGGCAATTCCTCGGGAAAGCCTTGGGTGCCAATCCAACCCCGATGGCCTTCACTGAGGTCTACACTGGTCTTCAAACAGGCGCGATTGATGGACAGGACAATCCACTGCCCACCGACAAGGACAAAAAGTTCTATGAGGTCACCAAGCAGATCATCCTGACTGGTCACCTAGCAGACATGAACTTTCTTGCTCTCAGCAAAAAAGCTTGGGACGGAATGACCGCTTCCCAACAAGACCAACTGCAGAAGGCTGCTAACGATGCGATGATGGTGATCAGCATCAACGTCGAGTCACACGAAGCCTTGTTGGAAGACTTCTTCCGCAAGGAGGGACTACAAGTCTACACTCCAAACGTGGACGCCTTTCGCAAGCGAGCTCAGGAAATGTATCTGGCCTCTGACTTCTCCAAGGGATGGCCCAAGGGCGTTGTCGAGCGAGTCAACGCTATTCGCTGATTACTATCTCTCGTGCCTTTCTTACGTTGGCTGAAGATTGGTGCTGACAGCGTGGCCGTCCTCTTTTTGGCGGCCATGTTTTGCAGCTTCATGCTTCAGATCATCTTCCGCTATCTCTTCAATCATCCCCTCAGTTGGACTCTGGAAGCCTGTCTGATCACCTGGCTTTGGACAGTTTTCTGGGGTTGTGGCCTACTTTTGCGAGATCAGGATCACGTACGCTTTGACATCCTCTATCTAGCCGCTCCACACAAATTGCGTCGTTTGATGGCTGGCTTAGCTGCTGTCATCTTCCTGGTTGCCTACGCTGTTTCTCTTCCAGCAACTGCAGATTACATAGAATTCATGAAGATCGAGAGCAGTTCCTCCCTGAAGATCCGCCTGGACTACATCTTTGGGATTTATCTGCTCTTCGTGCTTGGAGTGCTTGGGCGATACTTCTGGCGGCTGGTACAAATTATTCGAGATCAGGATTTCGAAACTGGCATCTCTCACTCTGCGGAGCATTACAGTGAGTGAAGCCTTTATTCTCTGCCTAGTGGCAATCTTTGGCTTAGCTGCTCTGGGTGCCCCGATTGCTCACTCGATCATCGTTGGTGCAATCGCTTTTCTGGCAGTTAATGGACAAGATCTCGCCCTGGCAGCTGAGCAAATCATTCAAGGACTCTACGAGAGCTTCGTGCTACTGGCTGTGCCACTGTTCATCGTAGCAGCCAATATCATGAACGCTGGAACAGTCTCAGATCGTCTGCTTCAATTCTGCGTGGCGTTGGTCGGAAGATTCCGGGGTGGGCTGGGTCATGTAAACGTGGTGGCTAGCATCATTTTCTCAGGAATGTCTGGTTCAGCCATTGCCGATGCAGCCGGAATTGGCAAGGTCATCATCAAAATGATGACAAAAGATAATCGCTACACGCCTGGTTTTGCAGCAGCTATTACTGCGGCTTCCGCAACCATCGGCCCGATTATCCCACCATCAATCCCAATGGTCCTCTATTCACTTGTCTCAGATGCATCAATTGGCTATCTGTTTCTGGGTGGTGTTGTTCCTGGGCTACTAATGGGACTGGTTCTAATGATGATGATCGCCTACAAGGCCAAGACACTAAGCTTGAAAGCTGAGGCTCCAGTTCCTTTGAGAGAAATGCCCGGAGTAACACTCCGAGCCTTCCCAGCACTAATGCTGCCTGTCATTCTGCTCTTTGGGATCTACGGTGGAGCAACTACACCCACAGAGGCAGCCGCGGTTGCTGCAGCCTATGCGCTAATCCTGACAGCTTTCTTCTATCGATCGCTAAACTGGAAGGGGCTCTATCAGATTTTGCTGGAGAGCGCGCGTTCATCAGCAGCTGTGGGGCTTGTGATTGGTGGAGCGCTGATCCTGAACTACATTGTAGCCAGCGAAAACATTCCGAACCAACTGGCTGGAGTTCTCAAGGAAGTTGATATTGATCCTCTCATGTTTCTGTTGGGGATCAACCTACTCTTGCTGTTACTGGGATGTGTATTGGATGCCACCACGCTGATTCTTGTGGTGATTCCTCTCTTCATTCCCTCCTGTCGAGCACTGGGAATCGACTTGGTTCACTTTGGTGTCGTTGTTGTAGTCAATTCGATGATTGGCCTCATTACTCCTCCCTACGGCATCTTGCTCTTTGTGATCAACGCCACGACGGGGATTCCCTTACGGAGCATCATCAAGGAGGTCGTTCCATTCCTGATGGCTCTTCTAGTTGCTCTCGCAACAATTGTACTCTCTCCAGACTTGGTCCTCTGGCTACCTCGACTGCTGGGCTACAATTCCTGAGTCAGGCCAGGGCTTTGGCAAGATCGACGACTGATTCCCCTCCCAGTTTCAACAGAACCTGTGGATCCATCTTTACCTTGAGATCTCTTCCACCTCCTCCAACGATTATCCATTTACAGTCCATCACCCGAGAATCAATCCACAAAGGCAGCTCTGTTGGAAGCCCCAACGGAGTGACTCCTCCCACCTGCATCCCGGTTAAGGCCTTCATCTCTTCTGCAGTAGAAAAAGAAGTCTTGCGCACCCCCATCTTCTTGCGTAACTTGCCGTTGACATCCAAACGTGTTGTGGCCAAAACAACACATGCCACGAAGGTCTTCGGCTCTGCTTTTGATGCGATCACCAGTGTATTGGCAGACTGATCCAGTGGAACGTTGTAGTGAGTACAAAAATCAGCAGTATCCGCTAGTGCTGGGTCGATCTCAATGATCTCAAAGGTGAGTCCCAGCGGATTCAGGACATTTTCCAATTCGGTTTGATTCATCGGTTCCATTAGATCGTTGGTCTTTCCCACCAAGTGGAAAAATCGAGTTACTGACTATGGGTTGAGAAAAAGTATTCAGGCTGTTGCTTTCTCTCGGGTGGATCGGGGCACGGCCGACTTGCGGAAAAGCAGCATTCCACTCAGCATCAACAGCATTCCACCAGCATGGTACCACTGAAAATTCTCACCTAGGAAGATAATTGCCAAGAGTGAGGCAAAAATCGGAACTAGGTTGATGAAGAGTCCTCCCAAGTTAGGGCCTATCAACTCAATTCCTCGATTCCAAAAGAGAAACGCAAGGATCGATGGAAATATGGATACATAACCCACCGCCCAGATGAGTTGTGAACTGCCCTGAGGCAACCCTATCCAATACCACTCGAGTAGCATCAGAGGAATCAACATGCTACCTCCCAGGGCAAAGGTGACCGCTAGTAAACTCATCAAGCTGATGGCTGGTTTCACCCTAAGTAGTGTGGTGTAAGAGGCATAGGCCAACACTGCTGGTAGCAAACAGAGATCTCCAGGTACTAATTCAAACTTCCGCAATATCTCCCAACTTCCCTGAAACAGCACCAATCCCACTCCTAAAAAACAGAGTAGGAGACCGTACCATTGGCGTTGGTTTGTATGTTCACCAAACCACCACCAAGAAAGTAGCACAATCACTGCGGGTCCAGCTGATTGCATCAACGCCGCATTGATCGCTTGAGTTGTTTGTAGCGCTACATAGAAGAGAGTGTTGAAGATCGTGATTCCCAGCAGAGAGAGCAGAAGTAATATCTTCCAGGAGCTGCGAATCATCCGCCAGTCACGTCGTATCGAAGGCAGAGCAAAGGGTAGAATCAAGAGAAAAGCAACTGTCCAACGTATCCAGGCGAGCGTGATTGGCGAAATGAACTCAGTCATTCCTCGACCCACTACCGCATTGCCACCCCAGAATAAAGGAACCAAGGTCAACAGCAGGTAGGGCTGAGCAAAAAACCATTCACGCAGTTGCTGCAATATACTCGTCTACGGCTTGGAGATGGCGTTGAACTTCTCCTTGTGGAAGAAAGCTGGCTTTGAATCCGTTCTGAACCAAGTGCAATGCCTGCTCTTGAGTGAGATCCAGCTCTTGGTGCAATGCGAAGAAATTTTCGTTCAAGTAACCGCCAAAATACGCAGGATCATCTGAATTAACAGTCACACAAAGACCAGCATCCAACAGCTGCAGCAAGTTGTGTTGTTTCATTTCTGGGAAAACGCAGAGGCGGATATTCGAGAGAGGACAGACAGTCAACGGCACCTGCTCTTCAGCAAGCCTTTGCATTAACTTTTCGTCTTCTGCAGAACGAACTCCGTGATCAATCCGATGAACCTTCAACAGATCAAGAGTTCTCCAGACATAGGCAGGAGGCCCTTCTTCGCCTGCATGAGCGATCCGACGATAGCCCTGTTCCTGAGCTTGGGCGTAGAGTCGTGCAAACTTTTCTGGAGGATGCCCCATTTCTGAACTAGCCAACCCAATTGCGACGAAACGTTCGCGGTAGGGTTCGACTTTCTTGAGCAAAGCCAGCGCTTCCTCTTCTGACAAGTGTCGGAGAAAGCTAAGAATTAACAAAGTCGACTGGCCCCAGTCTTTTTGTGCTTCCTGGATTGCAGATTCAAACCCAGACAGCACCGTCTGCAGAGAGACTCCTTGCGGGAAGTAGGTTTGTGGCTCCACCATGATCTCAGTATGGACTATGTTCTGTTCCCGACACTTGAGCAGGTAGTCCCACATCAGATGATAGAAATCCTCTTCGTTACGCAACACAGAGGCACCAAGATAGTAAAGATCAAGAAAGCTCTGCAAGTTTTCAAAATCATAGGCTGCTTTAATTTCCTCCACACTGTGGTAGGGCAGTGCCACTGTGTTTTTCTTAGCTAGTTTCAGAAGTCGCTCAGGCTGCAGAGAACCATCAATGTGCAGGTGCAACTCACACTTGGGCAAGCCCGTCAGCCACTTTTGCCAGTCTTGTCTGCTTTGCATCTCAACCTCCAAGAATATTCAACTCTCAAAGAGCTAGAAGATCTGCCTGAATCAGTTGAGCAGTCCTCGACGAGCCAGATTACGCATCAAATCTGCAGTACCAAAGGTCCAGGGGGGACAGTCTGGACTGAGGGCCACCTGGTTGCTGAGCGCACCGAGACAAGGAGTCTTGATGGTCACCCAATCTCCCACTTTGTGAGTGAAGCCTCCTCCCGGAGTATCTCGGTCCTTCGTAGGCGCAAACATAGTTCCAAGAAACAGCACCAGACCATCTGGATACTGATGATGAGGACCAATCGTTGCCTGGGTCAACTCTTCAGGACTCCGGCTGATCCGGTTCATTGAACTGCTTCCCTCCAAACGGAATCCTTCGGGACCAACGATTTCTAACTGCACCTCTGCTTGCTTGACATCTTCCAAGCTGAAATTCACATCAAATAATCGTAGGAACGGCCCCAGTGAGCAACTAGCATTATTGTCTTTAGCCTTGCCTAGCAGAAGGGCTGAGCGTCCTTCCACATCCCTCAGATTGACATCGTTACCCAACATCGCCCCCACAATTTCTGCACGACTGTTTATCGCCAGCACCACTTCTGGTTCCGGATTGTTCCAACTAGAAATTGGGTGCAGGCCAACCCGGGCTCCCAAACCAACTGAAGCCATCGGCTGAGCCTTGCTGAAGACTTCTGGATCAGGACCAATACCAACTTCAAGATACTGTGACCAGAGTTTTTGTTCAATCAGCAATTGTTTCAATTCCAGAGCAGCTTCTGAGCCTGGTTTGACCTGCGAAAGGTCTGAGCCAATCCGGCTCTGAACTTCTTCTCGAATCCGCTCTGCCTGCTTGGCATCTCCCTTAGCCTGCTCTTCAATGACTCGTTCCAGCAAGCTCTCCGCAAAGGTTACCCCACAGGCCTTGACTGCCTGCAAGTCAACTGGTGCCAATAAACGTGAACGATAAGAATTCACTGTGGGTTCCAGTGAATTTGACAAAATCTCTACCAACGAGCCTAGGATTGGACCAGTAGTCTGAGCTATTGCAGCTGCAGGATTAGCTTGTTCCTGTAGGTCATGAACAGTTGGGAAAGAAGTGGTGATATCAAGTAAGTCACCATCCCGATAAACCACCACACAAGGCCCAGAGACCTCTGGATTCCAAACACGGCCGATCAAGCAGGCTCGCTCTGCATCTGTCGGAAGAATGGCTTCGGCTTCCAGTTGCATCGTTTCTCTCAGTTAATGTGAAATGTGTTTTTAGTTCGTGCTCAAGTCAGCCGGCAGCAGTGCGTCTGGAAAGTTCTGGTAACAGACAGGCCGAACAAAACGCCGGATGGCCATGGTGCCGACCGAAGTGGCTCCAAAATTAGTGGAAGCTGGATAGGGTCCACTGTGCACCATGCTATCACAGACTTCCACACCAGTCGGGAAGCCGTTGACTAACAGGCGGCCTGCCTTGCGCTCCAGAGTTGGAAGCAGGGCTTGAGCCTCTTGGAGGTCTGAATCTTCTAGTTGTAGTGTACAAGTCAACTGCCCTTCCAAGGCCTCGGCAATTTGTAGCATTTCCTCTGGGCTTTCAGCCCGAACCACTAGGCCCAGGGGTCCAAAAACCTCGTGACTGAGCTCTGGGTTTGCCAACCAATTTGCTGCAGTGGTTTCAAGAAGGTAGGGACTGGCGCTACGTTCAAGCTCCTCACTGGTCAACAATGCAGCTACGCCACTGACCCCCTGCATTCGTTGACAGCCCTGGCGATAGGCATTGGCAATTCCATCAGTCAACATCATTTGTGCAGTGACAGCAGCTAGTGCCTCCTTACTGGCTTTCACAAAGGCATCTGCATCACTACCGGAGAGTACCACTGCAATGCCAGGATTCGTACAGAATTGACCCACTCCCATTGTCAGTGAACCTGCCCAGCCCTGACCAATCGCTTGGGCACGCTGAGCCAGCGCCCCTGGCAACATAAAGACCGGATTGATACTGCCCATCTCAGCAAAAAATGGGATTGGCTCTGAGCGTTGCGCACAAATATCAAAGAGGGCTCGTCCTCCACGTAAAGAACCAGTGAAGCCCACTGCTTTGATACTGGAATGCTGGACTAGCATCTGGCCAACATGTCGGGCGTTTCCTTGAACCAGGCTAAAGACGCCTGCTGGCATCTTTGCAGCTTCAATCGCAGCCCGAATCGCATCAGCCACAATTTCACAAGTGCCCGGATGTGCTTCGTGTCCCTTGACAACCACAGGACAACCCGCAGCGAGAGCAGAAGCGGTATCACCTCCTGCCGTGGAAAAGGCCAACGGGAAGTTAGAAGCACCAAAAACAGCCACTGGACCCACTGGACGCTGAACCATCTTTAAGTCGGGTCGTGTGAGAGGTTGGCGATCTGGCAAAGCCTCATCATGCCGTCGGTCCAGGTAATCTCCATTCAAAATGTGCTGAGCAAACAGCCTCAGTTGGCCTGTAGTTCGCCCTCGTTCCCCTTGGAGTCGGGCTGTAGGTAGGCCAGTTTCGCTGGTGCCAATCTCAGTGATGTCATCACCTCGTGCCCCAATTTCATCAGCAATCGCATTGAGCAGTTCAGCTCGTCGCTGCCGAGACGTTTGAGAAAAAGAGACAAAGGCTGCTTCTGCAGCAATGCATGCCTGATGTACCTGTTCTTCCGTCGCCACGCTGAAGGATTGTGGGGCTCCACTGACTGGTTGCGAAGTGAAACTGTCCTGGCTACGGACCCATTTACCATTGATCAGGTTGGCACCTTGTGGAATAAAGCTCATCAGTAGATCTCCAATTGAAAGGAATGACGGAACAGTCTTCTGGTATATCCGTCAGTGCAATAAGGCTGAACGACACAGCCAATATAAACAGCGGCACGGTAGCTGACTAAAATCTTGGGAAGCAAAAAGTCTCTCGAATTTCGCTCCGAACAGCAAGGGAAAGTCTCTGGTAGGCAGTTGATCAGACAACTGCTGTTCAAACGTGTGAGCGGTCAGCTTCTTCTACCAATTTATCGATCTTCTGACGGAAGGCGTCATCCACCGTAAAGTAATGCCCATCTTCGTCATGCACCGAAACACCTGTACGATGAAACAGTTGAAGATGTTTCTGGAAAGCGCGGATATCTCGAATCGGACAATCTCTCCCCTGATCATCCTGGATATTGATAGTTTTTAGACTCACGTTACCTCCAGTTACTGAATGAAAATATGAACGATGGGTATTTTTGATTGAATCAAGATAACTGACTATCTGATCGCCCTGACGAAATCGATTAGCAAGGGGCTCTCAGTCAGTACATTCTATTGATTTATAACATCAATCAAAGATTCATTGAGAAAACGCTTAGGACTGGCTCTCTATACTAGATGGCTTTTGTTCTTGGGCCTCACTCTTCTGCTGTTTCTTCCACATTTCTGAGTACTCCCCTCCGAGCTTCAACAACTCTTCGTGACGACCTCTTTCCATGATCTCCCCTTGTCGGAGAACAAGGATTTCATCAGCGTCAATGATCGTAGAGAGACGGTGAGCTACGACCAGTGTTGTCCGTTCCTTGGAAACCTCACGCAAGGATTCCTGGATTTCCTTCTCCGTGTGAGAATCCAAGGCCGAGGTGGCCTCATCAAAGATCAAGATGCGTGGACCCTTGAGAATAGTTCTGGCAATCGCAACCCGCTGTTTTTCTCCTCCGGAGAGCTTCAGACCACGTTCACCCACCTCAGTTTCGTAGCCCTTGGGCAAACTTTCCACAAAACCATGGATCTGGGCCAATTGAGCGGCTTCTTGCACCTGCTCCCAAGGTGCCTCTGGGTTCCCATAGTGAATGTTATAGGCAATCGTGTCGTTGAACAGCACCGTATCTTGGGGGACTACGCCGATCGCTTTGCGCAAGCTCAATTGGCTGACATCTCGGATATCCTGCCCATCGATAGTGATTCTCCCCTGATCGACATCATAAAAACGGAACAAGAGTCGTGAAATCGTTGACTTGCCAGAACCACTGGGCCCAACAATAGCGACAGTTTTCCCAGGTGGGACCTGGAAGCTGATATTTTTGAGAATCCCGCGTTCCTCACTATAGCCAAAGGAGACATTCTCGAAGTCAATCTGACTAGGACCAACCTTCAATTCCTGGGCATTCGCTACATCTACTACGTCCGGTTTGTGCTCCAGTAACTCGAACATCTTGTCCATATCCACTAGACTGCGTTTGATTTCCCGATAGACCACTCCCAGGAAATTCAGCGGCAGGTACAGTTGGATCAGGAAGGTGTTGACCATCACAAAGTCACCAATCGTGTTATCTCCGCTGATCACACCGGCAGCGGCCATCCACATCACGAGAATCAGTCCAATAGCCACAATTGCACCTTGCCCGAGATTCAGCAACGACAAGCTCGTCTGACTAGTCACGGCAGCCTTTTCATAACCAGCTAGTGCTTCATCATAGCGGCGATACTCATGCTCCTCGTTGTTGAAGTATTTTACTGTCTCAAAGTTAAGGAAGCTATCAATCGCCTTGGTGTTGGCCTCCGAGTCCTTGGCGTTCATCGTTCGTCGAAACTGTAACCGCCAGTCCGTAATGATTTGTGTGAACAGGACATAGGCCACAATTGTACCTGCTGTAGCTGCCGAGAAGCGCCAATCAAACTGCACAAAAAGAATCACCGTGACCATCGTGATCTCAATCAGCGTTGGCAAGATATTGAAGAGGATAAATCGCAGCAAAAATTGGATGCCCCCCACTCCTCGCTCGATCACCCTCGAGAGTCCACCTGTCTGCCGTTCCAGATGAAATTTGAGCGATAGTCGATGCACATGTCGGAAAGTGGACAAGGCAATCTCTCGCTGAGCGTGCTGAGACACCCGGACAAAGATGAAGTCCCGAAATTCCACAAAGGCCTGCTGAAGCAAACGGGCACCTCCATAAGCGAGAATCACTCCGAGAGGAAGGACCAGCAGAGCCTCCTCAAACGACAGTTGATCGACTGCTTCTTTGTAGAGAAACGGCACATATACCGTTACCACTTTGGCTAGCGCCAGACTAGCCAGCGCGAGAATTACTCGAAATTTGAGATCCAGACGGCCTTGGGGCCAGAGATAGACAACCAAGGACTTCAGGGTTCGCAGATGATTTTTACGTTCTTCTGAGCCAGTCGGTTCAAAAGAGGAGGTGCTGAATGATCTCATTAGTGAAATTCAATTTTCCCCAACAGAATTAAGCTCGTAGGGGAGTTTTACGATTAGTTTTTGCTTGTTTGCAGACGAGGTCGCCAGTCTGAACTGAATAAGCAGAGAGCCATGCCGATACCGGTCACGAGTAATCCAGCGCTTACTCCTGCAAAAACCACTTGGATCGGCCAGTCCATCCAAACCGCCACAAGGCCCACTAGGGAAACAGTCAGTAAGCGTATAACACCAACACAGATCGGCAGCAACAATCGCCCAGTTCCCTGACTTGCGAAATGCAACGCCTGACCCGCACCAAAAAACCCGTAGAACGGTCCAGCAATCGCCAAATATAGTACAGCGACCTTATGGGCTGCCTCATCTGCCGTGAACCAATCCAGCCAAAGTGCTGGCATTACGGCCACTACAATACCAATTCCGCCTGTTACCAGAAACGCAATGCTGGCTCCTGCCCAAGCTATGCTGCGGGCTCGCTGAAAATTCTGAGCACCAACGTTTGCTCCAACTCCAGCAGTCAGAGCCGAACCAACTCCGAATACCAGAGGTGTGAGCATCAACTCTAGTCGACTTCCCAAACCATATCCAGCCAGCGCCGCTGCTCCAAAATGCCCTAAAATTGCCGTAACCACTACCACACTGAAGGCAACGGTGACGTTGTTGATCAGGCCAATTCCACCAACACGCATGATATCAATGAGCAAAACCAACCGTAGGGGGGACGGTTTCAGTTGGAGAAGAACTTTGCCTAAGTAGAGGCGACTTGCCAGAAAAAGGGCCATTCCAGCATGGCACACAATCATGGCGATTGCTGGACCAATCACACCTAGCTTGGGGAAATGCCCCCAACCAAGAGTCAATGCACCAGAAAGGATAATTTGACAACTGCAGCCAACTATGAACATCCTGGCTGGTGTAAGTGTATCCCCACTCCCCCGAAAAATGGCAGCCAGAATGTAGAGCATCCAAGTAACAACAGAACCGCCAAACGCTATTTGGGCATAGCTGACAGCTCCCGTCAGCACTTCACCAGTTCCGCCCATTCCCTGGAAAATTTCCGCTGGGAAGAGACCAAGGGGCAGGATGAAGAGCGATGACATGCTGATACCAATCACCACAGCATGCCAGGCCAAGGCACTCACCTCGCTGATCGCTCCTCTCCCGAGCGTTCTGGAAATGGCTGAAGTCACCCCTCCTCCAATTGCTCCAGCTGCCATAAAGACGATCAATGTTTGAAAAGGAAATACCAGGGCCAGGCTCGCCAATGCCACAGTTCCCGAATCTGCGACAAACCAGGCATCGCAGAATGTCACCAGGATCGTCATTACGACACCAAGTACATTTGGGCCTGTGAGCCTCCAGAGCATCTGGGAAATTGAACCCTCTAACAGGAGAGATAGTTGGCGAGAGCTTTTTGATTGGTCCATTCCTCTCCAATACAGATGTATTCTCGGTGTGTGAAATAGGCTTAGGAGGTCTACTTTACCTAAAGGGAAGATACCCTGGCTGTATTTAGAAACAGACTAATCAGAAAATTTGAGAGGAGGAGTGCGAGGCCAGTTTTGTCAGGTTGCTCAAACTTTCTCCTGAATTGCGAGAGTGAGCATCGTCAGGCATCCAAAAATTACTGAGATTAAAATGACTAGCCAGAACATTGACACTAGGGCTTTGTCCTGCACTAACCATTTCAGATAGGTATTCGAGTGGATCCAGAGAAATTTAGCAATCTCTGACCAATGAGATTTGTGAGGCTGTCCCAATCAGTTTCTAACTATTGTGGGATGGATACTGGCCAAGTTAGAGGGTTAGTCACCAGAACTAATCAGGGAACCTCCCCTCGCTTACCTATCTCTAATCTCTCATGTGCTAGCTTGTCGCCGATAACTGCGCATGAGTAGGATGGTAAGCCAGCAGATGATAAAAATCGTGAAAGAAGTCAATAGCCAGAAATACAAATAATATGAACTCAGTGAACCATCCTTGCCAATGGAGTAGCCAAAGATAAAGACTCCCCAAAATGCGGTGATCATGAGCCACAATTTGATCAACTTACTTGCCCTCATCGCTCAATTCTCCTCAAAAAAGCCCAGCAACTGCAGTAAGGCTGGTAATCATCAACAAATATTTCTGTGGGTGAGCGTTGCTTCACAAGAACGCACATAAAACCAGGTAACCAACGTAGAGAAATAGCAGCAGTCCTAAGAACGACTAAGTAAACTTTTTCATGGAGTCCCTCTTTCAAAAAAATTCGAAAGAACTAACGGCTTTTCATCTAGTGCGGAGCTACACTCATGGGTCTTCTTGAAACAGATTTCTTCGGTCTAATTCAGCAATAGAAAGAGATCGGATACGGTGTGCACAATATGTTTGTTCGAGACCTTTCTTTCTCTATCTTGCCTGAAAGAAAACTTGTATCACAAGAGTTTGCTCTAACCGAGCATGTGTCATTAGAAAACCACAACTAACTGCCAACTTTGTAGCAGGCCATGTCTTTTACTTCAACCAACAGCACAAAATCTTTGAATCCTATCGGTGTCTTTCAGTCCTTACAAACGGAAGCGTGACAAAAAATTCCAAATCAGCTCATTGGTCCCAAAGCCTGCAACTTGAAGATCGAACCAAACGTGTTCTCCACCAATCACTTGGTAATGCTGTACCTCAACACCTTCTTGTCCCCCAGCATAAACAAAGGAATGTACCGTCTGTCCGCTGCTTATCGTTGTTTCCTCAGTGGGCGAGGATTGGGTCCGATTAAAATCAACCCAATATTCAATCACACCTTCCGCAGACACAGAACCACTCGAATCTCCTTTTGGATTAGAGACATTGTCTGATGTGTAGTAGGGCAAGATATAATCTTGGGTTCCATGCAACGTAATAACAGCAGTTGGCTGAGGCGGCTGGCATAGATTACCGATGTCGGTCAGCATAGTTCCAGACACAGAACCGACCGCAGCAATCCGTTCTCCACGATAGCAAGCAAGGCCAAAAGCGAGCATGGCGCCATTCGAATATCCGACAGCATAAACACGTTTTTCATCGATTCGGTAGTTCGCGCTCAGGTTGTCAACTAACGACTCGATGAATCCGAAGTCGTCCACCGTACTTTTGTTGGTTGCAGATGGTGGAGACGGGTTCCAGTGAGGAGAACCATCGAACAAGGATCCTTGGGGGTAAGCAAGCAGGAAGATTTGCTCTTCTGCAAGTTGGCGAAAGTCGCTCGTCAACAAATGGTTGGCGGCAGAGCCTCCATATCCATGGAAGTTTAGTAGTAGCGGAATAGCTTCTGTTCCCTCGGAGGACTTCGGCAAGTAAACCAGAGCTTCTCGGAGGACACCATCATGGTTCAATTCCAGCCATGTGGTATCTGGAATGTTGATATTTGAGGAATCTTTTAGATCTATTTCTGAGGAATCTTTTGAAACGCTACAGCCCCAGAGTTGAAGACAAACAAGTAGGGCAGTCAAAATTTTGATAAAATTTCTCTCGAAAGATCGAATTATGGAGTATTTCATTCCGTTAGAGTTTTGCACAATTCTCTGAGCAGAGACGCGCCATCACCGCTCCAAGCACTACCATGCATACATGCGAAGGTCGTGGGATTTGTAGACGCCAATTTTTCAATCAGCATAGCTGTATTTTTTGTGTAGGAGAAATCGTCCATTGCCTGACGAAACGCTTGGCTAGGTCCAAGAATGTCTGACTCTGTGAGTGGGGAATCACCGATACCTCCCTGTGTGAAAAGATCACCACACAATAGCGTCTTTGTAGTTTGCTCTGAAAGAAAGCCACAATCCTAGCCGTGAGGTAGGTGTGGAGTGTCGTGCCATTGTAGAGAATGAGATCCTAGTGATAGAACTTCACCATCGGCCAAGGCTCTAGGTGGCCGGTCTGCAATGTCCTGTACAGAAACCATTGCGGCTACGACACTACAAACAGGCTCAGCTTGGGGTGCCACTGCAAGCCACTCATTCAGGGAGCCACACCCATCTGCTTCCACATGTGAGATCGCAACATAACGGATCTTCTCAACCAGCATTACACTAGCTACCGCCTCTTTCACTAGTGGAAACATTTTTCGCAAACCTGTATGGAACAACAATGGTTCATCATCTCTAACCAGATACTGGTTGAAAGAAAATTTATTCCCTTCACCAAGATCAACAGGAGTATTAATTCTATAAATACCGTCGGCAATTTTGTGAATATTTGTGCAAGATTCCTGGTTGGTAACGGTCATTATTCATCCAAAAAAGTAGTTTAAACTACTTTGCAAAAAACTCTATATCGATGAACATTAAACAAGCCACATCCTCATTATTAGTTTATTGAAAAGAAGAGATGATTTGCGGTTATTTTGCTTTGCTGATTTGTTACAGTTTATCAAACTGTTGGCTATGAGATTTTATCCATGGAATAGATCGTATCGACAATGTTGTACTTGGCATCAACTTCAGCGGCTTCAGGTGACGACATCATGGCTGTAAACATTTCCATATCTGTTACATTCATCAATCCAACTGCCTTGTGATCATTGATCTTGGCAATCTCCCATTCAGAAACACATTTTTGCATTTCTCCCTCAAATTCACCGAGCATCGCTTTAAATTCTTCGAACGAACAATTAATTTGTACACTGAATAACCACCTCCGAAACCTGAGAGACACCAATTCAATAATCTTTGATTTTCAGAGCTCGGCCCTGATAGATAC
This sequence comes from SAR324 cluster bacterium JCVI-SC AAA005, assembly GCA_000224765.2. GTDB lineage: Bacteria > SAR324 > SAR324 > SAR324 > NAC60-12 > JCVI-SCAAA005. The sequence continues at coordinate 19,890 of AGAU01000412.1, forward strand.
ATCCAACAATGCGAGGCATGTTTTTCAGGTAGAAATGCTCAACTGGCTTTATCACAAAACGTTGTGAGCGAATGATATTTTCGATAGGTCGATTCAACTGACACCCATCCCCAATAAAATTTTGAAATGGATTCATAAATTCCTGCCAGCTCGCTATTTTTGGATCAGGAGAAAGACCATGTTCCAAAAAATAAAAACAACCTCCAGGTTTTAGCACCCGCCAAATTTCGCTCATTGCTTGATTTACAGATGCAATGCTACAAAGAGTGAATGTACTGACAACACAGTCGAAACTCTCACTTTCCATAGGTAAAGATTCTCCTTCCAGTTCGTGCTGACAAATCGGAATATTTATCTGCGCAATCCGACTGGCCGCCTTAGCGTGCATCTTCGGGTTCTTGTCCACAGCATGTACCTCTTGAACACTCTCAGGGTAATGCAACAGATTGAGGCCTGTGCCGAACCCGATTTCTAAAACTCGTCCATGCGCCTCTCTTACGCAGTACTTCCTAAGAGGCTCTAACTCGCTGCTGGAAAGTGCCCAATCGCAGAGGCAAGGAAACAGATACTGGGAGTACAATTTCTGGAGCATTACAAGTGCTGAAGCTTTTCAAACATGCTGATCCTGAAGACTAAACAGTCTCATTCCCAAGAATCAAAGACTAGCTTAGGCATAGGTGGGGGTGGTGCCTTCACATCCATACCATGAAACTCTGCCGCTTTTTGTTTCATTTCCTCAGGCATTGATTCCATCATCTTTGCCCAACTAGCTAGCGGATCCCTGCCCTCTAGAGTAATGATGATAGAGTCACCGCCTGGGGTTTCCTGCAGAAAAGATCTCTCGTGCACTCCTACCTCATCCCGGACTCGGACAGTTTCAGCCCGACCAGGGCCATTAAAGCCTTCATCCAGAAACTTTTGCCACTCCTCTTTTTTGCCCGGTAAGATCGGTAATGCCATTGCTATCATCGCCATTTTGAAACTCCGTGATTTTTGACTTCAATGCATAAAGCGAATCTCGCTTAAGTAAGCCGATAAGCAGAACATAGTGGCTTTGCCATTCCGTTGTTATCAACCAATTGGTAGTCTTCAGTCAAGCCCTAATCTCTCCTTGAATCCTTAAATCATCGGAAAATCTTTTTCCAAAAAGAGTCCTAGGTTTCGACTTCCGCTTTGCGGCTAGTTCAGCTAACAATTCGCAGTTCTTTCAAATTTCTTGAAATTAATTTTAGGAGTGCAAGCCATGAAACTAGTACGCTACGGAGCCAAAGGTAAGGAGTTACCCGGTATTATTGATAATGATGGAAAGCTGCGATCTCTGGCTGGCCTGGTCAACGAGGAGAGTGAGCAATTTCTCTCAGACAAGGGCCTTGCGGAACTGGGTCGTATGAATCTTAGCAAACTCCCGCTGGTTCCTGGGAAACCTCGGTTTGGTTGTCCTGTTGCTAACGTCAGCAAATTTGTGGCAATTGGCCTGAACTATACGGATCACGCTAAGGAGACCAACTCTCCAATTCCTAAAGAGCCAATCATATTTATGAAAGCTCTAAACTGTCTTCAGGGGCCAAACGATAACGTGATGCTCCCTCGAGGATCGGTCAAGACTGACTGGGAGGTCGAATTGGGGATCGTGATCAGCAAAAAAACTCGCTATGTCACCAAGGAAAACTCCTTGAATCATGTTGCGGGCTATGTACTGGTCAATGATGTTAGTGAGCGCGAATTTCAGGCGGAGCGTGGTCCTCAATGGGACAAGGGAAAAGGCTGCGACACCTTCGGTCCAGTTGGCCCCTATCTAGTGACTCGTGATGAGGTAAAAGACCCTCAAAATCTAGAGCTTTGGCTAGACGTCAACGGCAAGCGGATGCAGACAGGCAACACCAAGACGATGATCTTTCCTGTGAAGGAAATCATCAGCTATGTCAGCGAATTCATGACCTTGTTTGCCGGTGATATCATCACTACCGGCACGCCTCCTGGAGTTGGTTCTGGCATGAAGCCTCAGGTTTTCCTAAAGGCAGGTGATGTGATGACCCTCGGCATCAGTGGCTTGGGAGAGCAGCGGCAGACGGTCGTTCCCTTCAAGCTATAGGGCTGTCTTTTGGGTTGACCAAAACCAAAGAAAACAGTTTTGATCAACCTGATAGTGATACAGTCTTTGATACATGACTAATGATGATGGCAATTTCAATGCGGGTTGGTTCACATTTATGGGTTAATGACAAAGACTGTGGACTTGTCAATTAGATTAATAGTTACGCGTCAAACCATTTAACAATTGATTGTAAACACTGTCTTCAAGGATGGTGAGCATCTCTTGACCAATTGCTGTTTCACTGAGCTTAGTTTTTACGGCTTCAGGCGTACTCGGGAATTCATCATTCCCTGAGGCATGATCCTTAATACCCCGATACTCCACCAACAGGTTCATCAGAAATTCTATGCTCGCACAAGACGGATCAATACAAGTGCCAGTAATAACACCATTGACTGCCTCAGCATTTTCGGGATGGCGATACCAGGGGTATTCACCAGCCATTGCTTCCCAGGTCAATCGTGTAAGAGTGCTCTGGTTCCAATTGCATCCTGCTGAAGTTTCTTCTCTACAACCTGTTGAGCTAGCCGAAAACTGATCTGGATAAGCACTTGTGTAGCCGTAGTGATGCCAAAGGTGGATTGCTTCTTCCAGCAATACTTCTTCAACTCCATTTACTCCTGCATCACCCGAAACCGCGGACAACCATGAGTGCTTTACGCCCATGTCTTTTCCTAAGTATTCACCCAGGGCACTAATGATTTCTCCTTCCAATGCTTCATTTGAAGAACTCATCATGTTCATCCACGTTCCTGTTGAGCGAGTCTGAAGCAAATTGACGACACCAGTGTCATCAAGGTAACCATCTTGGTTATTATCTAAGATTTCAGCAAGCAAATCCGCTTGTCGTTGTGTCAGTGCCGTTATATCCAATCCAGCAGGAGATGAGTCGTTACTGTTGGCGACCAATACCCCCCCAACTAGTGAACATTTCTGATAGTTGTACTGATTAAGAAGATTGACAGCCTCTGTACCAATTTCTTGACTGAGCGAAGAGCAATCCGAAACTACTGGTCGGGTAATTTCATTTCCTGTGCTACCTGCCAATTCACTGTTAGGCCCTTCTTCGGCAGACTGGCTGGAGTCACCGTCAGAATCGCTGGTTGAGTCAGTTAATCCAGCCACTGGACTCAATTCTGTCAACACACTGTTACCACTAGCATCTTCACCGTACATGACATATTGGAAAGTGACAGGTTCACCAAATTCATCCGCCAACTCTAGTTGTTCTAGCGTGAACTCTGGCTCTTGAGTCACCTCAACTACTTCGCTTATTTCAAACCACTCTCCACCAGTTTCAAGATCATTTAAGTTAAAAGCGTAGGTGAAAAATTGAATCTTATCCTTGGGCTTTAAAATTTTTGTTGTTTTATCGATTAGGATATATCCTTCTTCGTCATTATCATCCCTGAACTGTAGTTTGTAGGTTTGGATGCCATATTGGGTGACCGCACTGTTCTCATCAACTACCAATCGGAGCAACGCGTAGTCAGCAGGAAAATTATAACCCAATGCTTCATAGTTCTTTTCTGAGTCATAGTAATCAATCTCCCCAACATATACACTATAAGTCTGCCTATCTTCTTGGTACTGATCTTCAAAGTAGAGGGGCATGAAGATTGATTCATCAGTATTCACTTTGATAGTATACCAGCGCTGGTCCCACTCTGGAGTGAAGTATTGGCCTTCTACCTGAGTCGGATAAGCATTTAGTTCTGCAATTACAGACAAGTAGGTGCCTTCTTCGTATTCTTCTGCAATCCCATAGATAGTTCTCACCAAGCTGAGATTGGGGTCTTGAAAAGTTGCCAAGGCTCCTGCTGTTGCTCCACCCACACAACTTCTGGCGTTCCGGTCAGTTTTCACCTTAACCGTATTGCGCCGATCACCAATTAAAAAGGGTAGGTACCGTAATGCCCGTTTACTTCTTTCTGTTGAGAGTTCATCCTCACAAAGTATAGATGAGTCTTCTTGTGCCGTTGACTCCTCTTCTGAAGCAGTATCTTCAGCACCTGCCCAACTAGTGTCCCATTCTTCATCCCATTCTTCATTAAAACTTACATTGGCAGCACTAGTGTCTGTTACATAATTTATCACTGTGGGCGCTGTTGTATCGGAAGATTTAGCTATACTGTAAGCTTGGGCAAATTTGACCCAGTTTTCACTAACTCGCAGCGAATTGTAGTAATCTGTCAGCGCTGTAATTGGCTTTACTGCATTTTCGGGAGCGTCGATAGCAACTCCCCATGAGTTAGGACGAGTACCGTCTTCTTTGCTGTAGACAACATAATTATCAATCGCAGCAATCAACGATTCTAAGCTGCTCTTTTGATCATCCTCAGTCACTCTCTGCTTAGTCAGATGACTCATATGCTTCAAATCAACAGAGGAGCGGGTACCAGATTGGGCTGATTTCCCGTATGCTTGAGTTTTTGATGTACTATTGTTTAAAGCGCCAATGACTGCTTGATCACTTACCTGAAGTTTGCCAGTTAGATTAACCAGCACAGAATCTAATTGGGAGACCACTTCATCGTACTTATTCAAGTCAACCAGGGAGAGTGTTTTCCCAGAGTCTTCATAAGGATGGGAACCTTTGGCAACAAAGTTATCGATTATATTTTTTGCCGCAGCGGTGGCATTGTCTGCTGCACCGTAAGATTCTAGGACATTTTTCCAATTCCAGCCATGACCAGGTTCTAGTTCTTCAGAAGCCAGCAGAAAATTAGCTTTGCCTTTAACAGCTTTAGCCACTTCCAGAGTAGCCATCAAGCAAGAGTCGAAGCCAATCACATCGTAAGTTTGATTGGCCGTAGCTAGTGAATCCTCAATTTCTTTGAGTTGCAAAGGATCACCATTAAAATTTTGATCGTTTCCAAAACCTTCAAGGTTGGCACCGTGGTCCCAGAACACAAGCATTCTCTGATCAAAATCGGTGTATGCGTCTAGAAAGCTGAGAAACAACTTCAATGAACTGGCGTCACCCATGTGAGCGTCAGGAGCTACATATAAATATTCGTCTGATGGCTCGTTGCTAAAGGCACCGTCCGAAGAGTCTTTTCGAATCTGCTCCAGATTGGCAAACCACATTCCTTTCCAATTGGACGCTCTTCCAAAGGCAACTACTACTTCTAAATTATTTAATTCTGCACCTGTGGCTGCCACCATTTCCTTGAGGTCAGTAGTACCGTAACCATTGTTCCCTTCTAAATCACTGCCCACCATATAAACTGCGAGTAATTTTTTACCTTCACCATCTACCTCTGATGGAACTAGCGGAGCAAGTGTGCCTGCACTGGATGAGTGCCCTAACTTGCCAGCTCTGGGCTGAACTGTAACTGTATTGGGCTTAGTAGCTTTTGTTCCTGATTCACTACTGCTATCACCTCCACTACAGCCTGATAAAATTAGTAGTAGCAAAGAAAGACCGAAGAGTAATTGAATTTTTTTCGGTATTTGTATGTCTTACTTCAGATGAATATTAACTAAAAATAACTAAAAATAACTAAAAATAACTAAAAATAACTGAAAATAACTGAAAATAACTAAAAATAACTAAAAATAACTGAAAATAACTGAAAATAACTGAAAATAACTAAAAATAACTAATATCACTTAGAGTAATAGATCGAAAACCATAATTTGCGATAGGCATTTTACTTGTTGGGAATGCGTATTCGGAATTATTAATTAAATCGTATATGGTTGGATCTTGCTCCTGCAGTTTTAATTTTGTGTGTGGACACCACTCAGTTTGAGCTTTCTGGCGTCCAGCTTCGGAAGCATGCATGCCAAAATTAGAACTGACTGCCCAGTAGATGTATTCCGTGATCATAGTTGCATAGTCAGCAGTATTGTCCTCGTAAAAATACCATGCCTCATCTGAGCCACCTACCTTACCCGCATTCGCACAGTCAGAGTTGTTGTAAATCCAAGCACCATTTGTGAGCTGAGTTTGTCGGCCACCTCTGGCAACATCCATTGCCTTCGCAAGTAATGATGTTGATTCATTAGATTCACCAAATATTTCAAGATATACTTTAGAGTATCCAAATTGAGTAATTAAATGAAATATTTCTTCTATACTGGCATCATGTTGATCTGCTGACTCATAGTTGACAGTTGTTTCGAAAGCACCAAGTCCTGTGCTGCTACTATCTAGTCCTAGTTTTTCCAGGGGCTCCATTAATATTTCTGATTCATCTAAATTATACATTGAAACAAAAGCTTCTAACTCATTTATCTTTTTTACGACACAAGTATTGTCAACTTCTCCATTTTCGTTATTGTCAATGAGTTCTGCCATAACATTGGCGGCATGTATCAATTTATCTTCACTAACTCCAGTTGTTGCTAAAATATTTATACCAAAAACGCTTATCCCTTTAGTGAGTCCAGATGATTTCGCAGTAGACAATGACAGCGTGTTACCTGATGTAAAATTCACATTCGAAACAGGAACACTATTATAACTGCAACTTGTGGAAACAACTCCAATATTTTCATCGTTACTATTTTCTCCCAAATCACTATCATTTAAAGTAATTGTAGAATTATCTTCCACAGTATTATTGTCATTATTAATTGAACTATCTCTTCCACTACAACTTGATAGAATCAGTAATAATATAGAGTAAAAATATAGTATTTTATTTTTTTTAATATGTCACCAATAGGTTAATTAAATTAGGGTTATATTCTCTTTATTTTATGAAATAAATTTTTTACTTTACTGAATTTATTTTTTTCAATCTATTCCCCTAGCTACTCACTGGTCCTCAACGAATAAACTGCTCAACATATTCTTCTCCTAAGCCAACTTTAATATAGTGTTCGCGACACTTGGCGATCCGGGTGAAGACGTCGTCAAATCCCGTGCTGTTTCCATCAGGGTCACAGTAAATCATTGCTCCATTGACCTGAAAGAGAGTAATCATCTCATCCACATCTGGATCGACCACTAGTGTGTGCGTTTCTCCAGGCGCCTCGTAGACATAACCTCCTTCTTCCGCAACCCAGTCGTGTTCCAGGTAACGCCAACGGCCTTTCAGCACATAACCATGAACTGGTTGAGGATGACGATGGCGGGAAAGCACACCCGCCTTGCGAACACGCAGAAGGTTCATCCAGTAGCCTTGGGCCGCAGATAAACAGAGTGGTCTGAACCAAACGTTCTCTTCCAAAGGAACCCAAACCTTCTCATCACTTGGAATCACGCTTGAAATCACTAACTCAGGTGGAGATTCCTTGGGCATTGGGTGTCGATAAGGTTGCCATTTTTCAGAAACAAGGGGATTTCTTTTTGTCATCACTATCACTCCAAATGGGAATTGGATCAGGTAATCAGATAGCCACCGTCCACAGGCAGCACTACTCCAGTAACAAAGCGAGCTGCGTCACTGGCCAAAAACAAGACCGGCCCTGCGATGTCTTCTGGCTCTCCCCAGCGACCCAATGGTGTCCGCGAGAGGATGGCTTCTGAGCGCTGAGAATCGTCTTGCAGAGCCTGGGTGAACTGTGTGGTGATCCAACCGGGAGCCACTGCATTGGCTCGGATTCCATCAGGTGCATACGCAATTGCCAAGCTCTTAGTCAATTGAGCAATTCCTCCTTTGCTCGCGCTATATCCTGGTACCAAGCCCCCACCAAAAAACTGAGCATCGATGCAGTGTTGATAATGCAACCATTGCGTTGCTTCAGCTTCTCTCGAGCCGCAGTACAAAATCTCATGCTACCATTGAGGTTGATATCAATCACGTCTGCAAAAACCTCTGGCTCATGCTCCGCGTTACGGCGAATCACTCCGGCACAATTGACTAGTACATCTAATGAATCAATCTCATCAATACAGGCTTGAACAGCACTCCCATCCCGCACATCCAATTCCTGAAAGCTGATTTCATTTGATCCTGACTGAGCCTGAGCACGTTCCACCTCCTCCTTGGTTGCCCCTGTTGCAATTACTAGATCTCCGTTTGCCACAAATAATTGGGCAATTGCAGCTCCGATCCCACTGCTGCCTCCAGTCACTAAAACCTTTCGCTTGCTACAATGACTCATCGATATACCTATAAATTTTCAGGAGAAATTTCATTGGGAGGGCCCGCAACTGCTGCAATCCAAATTTTGCAGTAGTGGAGCAGCAGCTCTATAAAATCGGTAAGAATTAATTGCTGAGAGGCTGACTCAGGACTTCAGCACACGTAGTAAGGCTCTCCTACGAGCTAGGACACTCTTGCTCAGCGCAGCTTCAGGAGCAAACACTTCAGAGGCATGATAGGCGCCAGGATACACATGAAGTTAAGTTGGAACACCGGCCTGGATCAATCGAGCTGCAAACTGAATGTCCTCATCCCGAAAGAGATCCAGTTCGCCAACATCAATGAAGGTTGAATGAAGTGGGTGATATAGTCCAATCGATTTGTGCAGACTCCTGATGAAAGACCAAAAGCCGTTCCATTTGCCACCTGAATTGCTTCGTCAATGTCCTGAATCCGAATGATGGGAATCACAGGCCCAAAGGTTTCCTGCTTAACTAGTTCACAGTCCCAAGGGACATGATCAACAACCGTGGGAGGGAATACCGCTCCCTGACGATTGTTTCCGTACAACAACTTGGCACCTGTGGCGACTGCGTCTTCCACTCGACGCTGAAACAAAATGGCTGACTGCTCGTTGATCACGGTTCCCACATCCGTCTGTGGATTCATTGGGTCGCCGTATTTGAGCTTCTTGGCTTTCTCGGTTACCAGCTTCACAAAGTCATTGGCAATCGAATCAATCACCAAGATTCTTTTCACCGCTGTACAACGCTGCCCTGAATTTTTGGTAGCTCCCTCGAAAGCGAGGGTCGCTGCACGGTCTAAGTCAGCATCTTCCATAACGATCAGGGGAGAGTTGCCACCCAGTTCTAATACGATTCGGCGATAACCGGCCTTCTCAGCAATCATTTTCCCGACTCGAACACTGCCGGTGAATGTGACTAGATCAATGAGTGGGTTACAGATTATCTCATCGCCAATGTCTTCAGGTCTCCCGGTGACCACCTGGAACATTGCTGGGGGCAGATCGGCTTCGTAGAGTACATCGGCCAGTAGCAGTGCAGTCAGGGGAGTCAGTTCTGTCGGTTTGCATACCATTCGATTGTTGGTGGCAATGCTGGGCGCAATCTTGTGGGCCACCATGTTCAACGGATGGTTGAAGGGGGTGATAGCACTTCACCCCCTTCAGTGGCTCTTGCTGGGTGAAGATTTTTCGCTTCTGACCACGTGGTGTCAGGTCACATGAGAAGATCTGGCCATCATCTAGGATGCAGAGTTGGCTTGCGAGACTAAAGACATCGAAGGCGCACCCCACTTCGTACAGGGAATCTTTCTTTGAAAGTCCCGCCTCTGCTGTAATCAGGTCTGAAATTTCATCCCGCCGTGCTACCAACAAATGCGCTGTCTTGGTCAAAATTTGCTGACGCTCATAGCGAGTCAACTTGGGTTTAAATTCCTTGGCAATCTGTAGCGCCTGCTGAACCTGCCCCCGAGAAGCACGGGGAACCGTGCCCACGACTTCATTGTTGTAAGGATTGAAAACTTCTAACGATCCAGCATCACCTGAAATCTTCTGGCCACCGATGCGCATCGTTTCATTGCGTTGTGGTCGGATATGAAGTGTTCATGAGCTAGGATGCGTGATTTAGAGCAAGGTCGAAGAGATCGTAATTATGAAGCAAATCTCCTGTTACCTCCACTTGCTGACTGAAGACAAGTGGAACTTGGCGATCACAAACACCACCGTGTGAGCGGAGTGGTTCCTTGAGTTTGCTCAGATCATGACGTTCAGGTGTTGTTCCCAAGACCTTGTTCATGGTGGAAACGACAATCAGATCACCAAGGCGATCATTCGGCAAATCAAAAGTCACACATCCTTCCGTGTTTGTATAAGCAGCCTCGACTCCTTCAACTTCGGCTAAGCGCCCAGCAAACTCCTGGGCTTTTGTCTTATCAGAGAGGTACACCGTAGCAAAGGAGCCCAATGCGCCATGATGGACTACGTAGGGATCGGTGATTGGCAGGATTACTCGGGCTTTTTCTGCACCAAGCCACTCATCGAGCAGGGATTGCAGGTAGAGCACATCCGGTTCACCCGCCTGATTGAACTTAGCATTCATGCCGTGGTCGGCAGTCAACGCCAAGGCGGCTCCCTGTGCGTGAAGTTCTTCCCAATAGCGATCCATCATCGCGTAGAACTGATTGGCTACCGATGTACCGGGTGCGTGCTTGTGCTGAATGTAATCAGTGGTGGAGAGATACATCAGGTCGGGCCAAAAGGAGTGCATCAGCTTGACCCCTGCAGCAAAGATAAACTCTGACAACTCTGCAGAATAGACACTAGGAATCGGTTTGCCCACCATACCATGGGCATTCTCGATACCATTCTCAGCAAGTGTCGTCTCATTTGCTTTTTCCGAGGAGAAGCAGATTGCTCTTCCAGAAGCGTAGTCCAATCCATGACCTAGTAATCGGCGTAGCTTATCCTTTGCCGTCACAATCACAACCTTGGCACCTGCCTCGTGGAAAGCTTGAAAGAGTGTCCCAGCGCGCAGGAACTTTGGGTCATTCATCATCACTTCCTGGCTAGATTCAGGATCCAGAAAGAAATTTCCAGAAATCCCGTGAACCTTCGGTGGGACCCCCGTAACAATTGACAGATTGTTTGGATTTGTGAAGCTAGGGACAACACTGTGTCCACGCAAGTCGGTACCAGACTCCAGCATTTTTTCCGTGAAGGGCATATGGCCCCCTGCGATTGCTTCTTCGATGTACTCTGGTTGGGACCCATCAATACAGACAGCCACCAGAGGTTGCCGAGGCCAGGCGTATTCTCTACTGTTTACAGTAAGTAGTGAATTCATTGGAGTCATTTTTATAAATTGAATACTTCAAACAGGCTTGCCATTGGCAACACCCATTTCGACAAGAACAGCTTTCATCGCATCTACTGCAGCCTGCATATCTGCCGGCCAGAGGCACCCAATGCAGCCCACTCGGAAACTGGGAGTAAATGTCAGTTTGCCAGGGTATAATATATATCCCCGTTCCTTGACTCGATCATAAAAGGTTTGGAAGTCAAAGGCAGGATCAGCAGGCATCCGGAAAGTGACAATGATTGGTGCTTGCCGCTCGGAAGGTAACAGAGGCTCGAAACCCAGTTCTGACATCCCAGCAACGAGTGTGTGGCAGTTCTCCGAATAGCGTGCGTTGCGCCCTGCTACACTTCCTTCTTTATCAAATTGTTCAATCGCCTTGTCAAAGGCAATCAAAACATGTGTTGGTGGGGTAAAGCGCCACTGGGAGCTAGCCTCCATAACCTGCCACTGATCGTACAAATCCAAGCTCAGCGAGTGTGCATTGCCCTTACATTGTTCCAGCACTCCCTGACGAAGGATCGCGAAGCCTATTCCCGGCACACCCTCAAGACACTTATTGGAAGAAGCCATCACAGCATCAAACTGTACTTGCTCCGCATCTAAAGGAATGGCACCGAATGCACTCATCGCATCAATGATCAGTGAGCGTTTGTGCTGGGCAACTATCTCAGCAACCTGTTCCACCGGATTGAGGATTCCTGAGGTCGTCTCACAATGAACAGCTAGCACATGTGTGATCGAAGGATCTTTGACAAGTGCCTGCTGCAGGGTCTCTAAATCCGGTGGCGAATCTTCAGGTGTTGCCTGGACCACTAAAGACCTCTGCATGTAGCCAAGCATCTTGGTCATACGCTGACCGTAGGCTCCATTGACCAGTACCAAGGCCTTGCCAGATCGTGGAATCAAGGTTCCCAGCGTAGCCTCTACCGCAAAAGTTCCACTACCCTGTAGGGGAACACAAACATGGGTAGAAGTAGCTCCAGCAATTTCTAGGAGTTTCTGTCGTACTCGAGCGTTGGCTTCCAGAAAGGAAGCATCTCTCGAACCCCAGTCATGCAGCATAGCTGCTTTGGTTTCATGAGATGTCGTCAGGGGGCCTGGTGTAAGCAGACGAGGGTCATTAGGAGTGAGGGACATTCTAAGACAAAAACCAAGTTAGTGATTGATTGAGCTAGTTACAGATAATAAAATCTAGTTAAAAGTACAAATCCTTGAGTATTAAAAAGAGATGACAAAAATTATTAATTCACAATCTCACGCTGAATCAAAATTTCTACTTTTTTGATACGATGATAAACAGTTTTTCTATCACATTCTAAGTAAGATGCAACTGCAGTAATATTCCAATCCAATTCTTCAATAATATTTTTGAGTAATGACTGATTAGCATCATTTTCTAAAGTACTAAAACGAATTTCTTCAGGAAGATCTAGTAAAGAAACAGTTTCTTCTCCTAGTATTTGAGCAAGCTCTAGGACGTTCTCTAACTGTCTGATATTTCCTAGCCAATCGTATTGCAATAATGCAAATCTAGCAGCTAATTATAGTTGCAAAGATTCCGATTTATATCTTTTGGAAAATATAAATTTATTGATCAGCCAATCCAAATCTTTCCCCTCAAATACATTTCTTCCCTGCTTCTTTTGACACCTCATCCAAGCACCAGCACATTCCCAAACTTGATCTGAAAGTGAAGATTGAAAGGATTGTAAGTTACCAATGAATCTTCTAGCTGGCGTCAGAACAGAAGACTTTCAATTGCTGGAAGCTGCAAACGGAGATTCCTTTAAATCTCTTGTTTTGAATTTTGAACTACTGGAATCCTACACAATCGTTAACCTACAGCACCCATATAGTGAAGATGTTTTCAAGATTTGGCATAATGACCAAGTATGATTTTGAATTCAAACAATCTGTAGATCTTGCTGTACATTCTAACACAGTTCGCCTGTTCAACGAATCTGAGAATCGAGTCTAAATTAGAAGAGTAATTCCTTTCTCTGATTTGGCTCTAAATAGAATCGGGAAGCTTTCCTCTATGTTATTGGATTTGGGAGTATTCTTTTACTTCTTTCTATCTTGGGTTCTGATCCTTAACGAGTAAATTTAGCAACAAAACTTCAGAGTTCGTGTATTTGTGCTTTTTGTGAGCGCTGCCAGTCCATTTTGTGAGAAATTCAGATCTCTTCATTAAACGCCATCACTTCACAACGTCCATAGCTCTGCGTAGGAATAACTGCACCATCTTTAGTAATTGTGTGCTGTGATGTCGTTGCGACAAAAGTTCCTGCCTCCCGGTTTTCTCGCATCACCATCACTGCCGTGGTATGGATGGGTCGCTCCGGGTTGACTTCCAGAAAATTCAGTGCTTCCAGGGTACGGATGATAAAGACTTCCTGAATTCCACTTGGTTCACCTGGGACTCTCTTGATCAAACGGGCCTTGCTTCCTTTTTGCGGAATGGCCGCAAAGATATACTCCATGTTTTCGATGGTATCTTCTTTCGACCAAGTTGTTTCCCAAGAAGTCCAGTTGGTAGTCACCTGTCGAGTGAACAAACAACGTAGACTCTTGGCCTTCAAAATGTTTGCATCGCGAATAAACAATGCATCTTCTGCCGCATGTAATGGACTGGTGAAGAGAATCATGAGTAGGGCCAACAATCCAAAAATCATGGGTCGACTCTGGCAATGGGTTCCAAAAATTTTATTCTCCAAAATCTTTGTTCTGAAGAGAATTGATGTGATTTAACTTCTACACAATTGCAGGTTTTCTTCCTTCTAGACAAATTCATCTATTTTCTGAGGTTTTCCCCTACTCGTGTTTGTTCCTTATTCTTTCTGATTCAATCAATATCATCACGAAAGTAGGAGATGGCTGGATTCTTGTTCCATTTACTAGTAAAAGACTTTTTACAATAAGTTTTATTACTAGATTTTCTCAAACTGAATCATTGAATGGCCTTGTTTCAAAACAGATCTGAGTCATTGAATTTGCGAGTCAACAAAACTTTCATCATTCAAGCAGAAGATTCACTACTCATCCCGAAAAGGTAGACGATGAATCCGCTATTTCCACCAAAAGTTATGGATCGAAGACAGCAAGATCGAAGGGCAAACGAACGTCGATCAGATGAAAGAAGACACCATGACCGAAGATCTGGTTCAGGAGAGGTAGACAGAGAACGCCGTCAAAGAGAGGAACTAGTGGAGCTGACAGATCGTCGTCTGACGGATCGGCGCAGTCAGGATCGGCGGGAACACGATCGTAGGAAAATCAATTTATTGCTGAATCCAGAAGCACAGGAACTCTTGGCAAAAACACCCTGGATGGAAGAACTGCTTGTCAAGATTTCCGAAGATCAAAATAGTTCTAACGAAGATCAAAATCCGCCCACCCTAGCGTCCTAATCCATAAGCAGCACTCCTCCCCTCTCAGAGATACCTTTCCCGTATCGGAGAAACCGCGTTTTCGTGGGAGGAAAACCCTTCATAGCGGGCCAGGACTCTAGCTCTTTTGGCAAGTTCTGGATAGGCTGGAGGAGTAACGTATCCTACCGAACTTCGCTTCATAAAATCGTGAACAGACAGCGGACCATGGGTTTGGGCACCCTGACTTGTCGGCAGCACAGCATTGGGACCTAGTGAAAAATTACCAATGCATACCGGGGTATGAGGGCCCATCAAGATTTCTGCTGCCTCTGTGATATGGCCCAAATGGGTGAACGGCTCTGTTGATAAAAGTTCTAAGTGCTCTGGAGCATAGTCATTGATGAACTGGTAGCTTTCCTCGACTGATGATGTCAGCAAAATTCCCCCATATGGTCCTGTCAGTACGATTTTAGAAAACTCTTCCCGCTGTGCCGTCATCTTGGCCCAATGATCAGGCAAAGCAGCCATAGCTTCTTCCGCCACACGGCGAGAATGTGTGACTAAGTAAGCTGAACTATCCGGGCCATGTTCCGCTTCAATCAGCAGATCAAGCGCGGCAAGTCCACCATGAACACTATCATCAGCAAAGATAATTGCTTCAGACGGCCCAGCTGGCAAACCAGGGTCAATAATATCAGATAGCAATCGTTTAGCTGCCACGACCCAAGGGCTACCTGGGCCAACAATCTTAAGTGCACGTTCTACAGTCTCAGTACCAAACGCAGCAGCAGCTACTGCCTGCGCTCCCCCACACTTGTAGACCGTATCGACACCTGCAATGCTTGCTGCTACCAGAGTTGCGGCATCCACAGATCCATTCGGCAATGGGGGAGTGAAGACTGCCAACTTGGGCACCTCAGCCACCATACCTGGTACTGTAGTCATCATTGTCACTGATGGGAAAGCTCCCTTCCCACGCGGCACGTAGATCGCGACAGAGCGAATTGGAGTTAGTCGATCTCCAGCATAAGCCCCTGGGCGAATCTCCTTCATCCACATAGTTTCTGGCTTCTGCTCCTCATGGAAAATTCTGATGTTGGTAATGCCATAGCGAATCGCTTCAATGACTGCTTCTTCGACTTCTTCAAACGCGACAGCAAACTCCGCTTCACTTACCTTCAGTGCTTCCTTACTCAGTGGCGTAGAACCGTCCAATTGCTGGCCGAAACGAACTAGAGCTTCATCTCCTTCAGCACGCACCGCCTCGATGATAGGCTGCACCTTCTCCAGAAAGTTTGAGAGATCAGCCTCTGAACGCTTTAGCAAAGCTTTATAATCCTTGGCTTTCAGCTTACTAGTTTCGTGAAAAGATACGGTTGACATGAGGCGGTACCTTTTTAAGTGAGTTTTGGTGAGGGTCACTTCGATTTCAGAAAGATTTCCAACCCAACCAGTTTGTCTAGCACAGTAATAGCCAACATCGCCACTGCGATAAAAACTACAGATACAGCCGCGAGGTCTGGGGTAATGATTGAACGGATTGAATTGTAGACTTGAACAGGGAGTGTAACAATCCGAGCGTCTACCAGCAACAGGCTAACAAGAAATTCATTCAGAGATAAAATGAACATCAGCAGAGAGCCTGTGATGATTCCCGGCATCACCGATGGCAAGGTCACATAGAAAAAGGTTTGAACCGGGCCAGCACCACAACTTTGAGCAGCAAGCTCTAGATCAGGATCTAGGCCTGCAGCACTGGAGGAAACCGCCCAAATCATGAAGGGAAGGTTGATCACAGCGGTAGCTACACCAACCGGCCAAAGGCTTCCAAGAATACCAACCTCACCAAAGACCAGCATCAATCCGATTCCCGAACCAATCAGTGGGATTGTAAACGGTAGTAGGAGATAGGTCTGAATCAAAGCCCTCTTACGTAATCGATACTTTGTCAGAGCGACCCCTGCCAAGGTCCCAGTAGGCAAAGAGATAAACACACAAATCATGGCCACCCAGATTGAGCGGATGAAGGCATCCTGCAACTCCTGCTTCTCTACGAGAGCTTCATACCACTTCAAGGACAACCCATCAGGGGGGAAAACGATGATATTTCCAGAAGTCAGGGAGGCTCCAAGCACAACCAGCGTTGGTGCAGAGAGGGTGATGATCGAGATGACTACTAGTATCCAGAAAAACAATTTCTGGGAAATTGGCTGGTTCATTTATCTTTTGCGCCTAGGGCCAATGTCCCTGCACCAACTAACATAAAAATAACCCAAACTAAGAGTGAACCAATTACAATCAATATGACTGCCAGACTAGAACCAAATCCCTGGTCAGATGTCCGGAAAAACTGGTCATAGATTGCATTCGCTACAAAATCTTGAGTTCCTCCACCCAGAATAGCTGGCATCGCAAAATCTGTCAGAGAGAGGGTCAGGACCACTAAACCCGCACCGATCAGCCCTGGCTTAGCCATTGGAAGTACCACATGAAGCATCGTTTCCACCCAGGAAGCTCCAAGGGATTCGGAAGCAGCTTCAATTTCTTCAGGAATCGCAGTTAACGCCGGAGCCAGCATTAATACAGCAAATGGGAACATGTACTGAACTAGCCCGAAAAGAACTGAAGGATAGTTGAAAAGCATTCGTAATGGTTCAATACCAACCAACCCCAGTATATCATTCACTATCCCTTGTTTGCCCAAGATAATCAGCCATCCGTAAGCGCGTACTACTTGTCCAATAAAAAAAGGCAAAAACAGAGCAATTAGCAAGAATTTGCGTAGAAATGCGCTTCGGGTTCTTACCATAACGTAGGTATAGGGGAAGGCTAGTAGCAATGTAATCATGGTAACAATGGTTGCACCAAGAATACTTCGCCAGATGACAGATCGAATGAATGGCTCTGTCAGTGCTCGCTCGTAGTTTGTTAGCGACCACTCCTCCGAGAAAAGGAAGGTACTTGTGTCAAGTGTTCTTAGGGATATATCACCAATATAACCAAGCCCTAGAACAAGCAGACCAATCAACAAAATTGCAGGACTCAGCATTAAATAAGGATTCCATAGACCTCCTCCCTTGGGCCAAATTTTGCTGAAAACAGCCTCTAGTATATCCATCAAGTGCCAAGTCAATGGATAAGAAGATGGATTACGTCTCATCAGTTTCCGATCAATCTATGAAACCACTGGAACTTTAAATTAAAGCCCAGTGGCTGAACTGTTCAAGATCACCCCTGCATGATCGCCTTGAACTTCGAGAACCACTCACTCTCGTTTTCTACCTGAATCTTGCCTGAGATACGGATCAACCGATCGAAGTCAGCTGGCTTAGTTGGATAGGAAGGATCTCCAGCTAATCCTGGTGGAGGTTGCAGTCCAGGAATGACTCCGGGCAATCCTAAACCATCCAGCCAGATCTGCTGAGATTCTTTGCTCAGGGCTTGGTTGATATATTCTTTGCACCAATACAAATCTCCTTCAGAATGTCCTCTAGGAATCCAAAGCCCATCTGTGTCAAACTTGGCTCCCTCCTTTGGAATCGTCCAGGCGATATCTACTCCATTTCTTTTGGCTCCTAGTGCATTTGTTGAAATCGTACATGCAGCATCAATTTCTCCATTTTGGAACCACGTCACAAAATCAGGATCTTCTCCAAGTAATGGTTCTTGAGCTTTGATCTTGGATACAAAATCCCAGCAGGGCTTCATATTACTTGGAATCCCGTCCAATTTCCCACCACCAGCAACCTGTGCTGGAAAGTGGAATCCAATCCCATCGTTGTAGAATGCTAGCCGTCCCTTAAATTTTGGATCAAGCAGATCGTGATAAGATTCTGGTGGTCCACTTGGAAAGGCACTCGGCCGGTATGCCAACACATAGACATATCCGTAGGTATTGACGATCGGATACCCATCTACGCCCACAGGCTTTGCCAAATCAGTGGTTCCTTTTAAATTGGGCAGGTCGGAAAGATCCTCACACACCCCACGAAGTGCCGACTTAGTAGCATTAGTCGTCGTGTCCCAATTGATATGAATCGGGGGGGTTCGCTTTTGAGCAACAGCAGCCCAAACCTTGGGTTGTATTTCGTTATCCTCTGTTAGATCGTGTCGTACTTGAATGCCAGTCTTAGCCGTAAATGGGTCTGAAACACCAGCTTTCAGTGCTTCCACCCACGGACCACCCCAAGCTCGAATAATAATTTCTTTTGGCTTTGCAGGGGCTGCCTTCAGTAAAGATGGCGCCATAGATCCAGCTGCACCAGCAATTCCTAGCAGGGCAGTGGTCTTCAGTAAATTTCTCCGTTTGATCTGCTTGTCGAAAGTCATACTAAACTCCTGACTCTGGTTTAGACTCGGCTATTGCCAAGTCAATCAATCCACGACAAAGACATACATGTCGCGGCTCTGCCATCCAACGAAGACCGTCTCTCCTATCTCAAATGTTGAGAAGTCTCGCTGGTCATGGTGAATGACCCTAATGAGCGTATTAGATAACGCTGCCACCGAAAGTTCGTAGAGAATCCTTTCTCCCTCAAAAATAACATCCGTTACCCGACCATCAAAACAAACCTCACAGTCTCTGTTTTCTGATTGCCTCCGAAACAGTCGAACCTGTTCTGCACGGACAGTAGCCTTCACTAAAACTCCCTGGGCCAGCGTCGAGTTCTCACTTTTTAGAGTACCAATCAGCATCTGTTGACTGATTCTGATTACTACCTGCTGCCCCTCTAGTGACTCCAGCGTTCCATGAAACAGGTTAGTTACCCCTACAAAATTCGCTACAAAAGGATTCGATGGAGAACGGTAGATCTCCAAAGGGGTGGCATCCTGCTGGATTTCTCCGTGATTCATCACAATGATTTGGTCAGAAACCACCAGTGCCTCCCGCTGATCATGGGTAACATTGATCGTGGTGACACCAAGTTCCTTCTGAATCCTCCGAAACTCTAGTTGCATTTCTTCACGTAGCTTACGATCCAAGGCCGCCAATGGTTCGTCTAAAAGAAGTAGGTCTGGTTCAAAAACTAAGGCTCGAGCAATCGCTACACGCTGCTGCTGCCCTCCTGAAAGTTCATTGATCCGACGACCACCAAGCCCTTCCAAGCGAACCAGGTACAAGTATTTCTTGACCCGCTCAGAGATCATACGTGCATCAAACCTTCGCATTTTCAAAGGAAATGCTACATTCTCTGACGCAGTCATATGTGGAAACAACGCAAGGCGTTGGAATACCATCCCAATCGAGCGTTTGTTAGGAGCTACCTCTCTAACAGTTTGTCCCTTGATAAAAATTTCACCCTGATTTGGCTGCTGAAAGCCAGCAATCAACCTGAGTAAAGTGGTCTTTCCAGAGCCTGAGGGACCCAAAACTGTAAGAAATCGGCCCTCCTCCAGCTCAAAACCCACGTTCTTGACCGCATGTACATCCCCAAACTGAAACCAGACGTTTGATGCAGAAACTGCGGGAATTCTATTCAATGTAAGAAATTTGGGCTAGAGTCATTCACTGGTGGTTCAATCCAAAATGTTGTTATAAGAGAACAGAGATAGCCTTTCAGATGGATGCGAGATAGCCCCCATCGATGGCCAAACATTGGCCGGTAATATATTTTGCAGCATCACTAACAAGGAAAATGACCGCACCTTTGAGGTCGTTGGCCTGGCCAAAGCTATTCAATGGGATCTTCTGCAGCATAGCTTGCTGCCAAGCCTCTTCACGATAGAAATCCTCGGTTAACTCTGTCCGGAAGTAGCCTGGCGCAATCGCATTTACTCGAATTTTCTCACTTGCCCATTCCGTTGAGAGCGCACGTGTCATGCCCAACAATCCCGACTTGGAGGAACCATAGGGCACAGCAGTTGGCACACCCACATATGATGTGAGGGAACATACATTGACAATAGCACCACCTCTACCGGAACGTACCATACTATTTGCAGCAGCTTGGGCAGCGAAAAAGGCCCCCTTAAGATTGGTTTCCATAATAGTATCCCAAGTTTCCTCAGTCAATTCATAGGAAGGACACACTTGTTCATAGCCCGCATTATTGACAAGGATATCTATTTCTCCAACCTGCTGAGCAACTGTCTGAAGTCTGCTCTTCATCGCAGGAACATCACGCACATCTAACTCTATTTGTCGGAACTCACCTCCAAAATCGGTGATCTGAGATTGTGTCTCCTTGAGTGCTTTTAAGGAACGAGAAGTTATCGCTACCGTTGCACCCGCCTCTGCTAAGCCAATTGCGATTGCCTGACCAAGTCCTCGACTAGCTCCGGTAACAATTGCATTTTTTCCTGACAGGTCAATGGTGAAACCTTTCACTTAAAAGTCTCCTTGCAGAAAAGTAATTAAAGGGATAAGCATATTCTTAACAAGAAAATCTTATAATAAAAGTAATTTTCAATGACAACACTCGAAAAGATTTTGCGCCCAGAACTGATGGAAATACCTCCCTACAACACAGGGCTTGGGCTAAATGAGGTAAGATCACGATATGGAATAACTGTAGTTGCAAAACTATCCTCAAATGAAAATCCAACTGGCCCAGCACCGCAGGTTTTAAAACGTCTCTCCAGAGCCAGTTCAGAATTGCATCTT
This sequence comes from SAR324 cluster bacterium JCVI-SC AAA005, assembly GCA_000224765.2. Lineage (GTDB taxonomy): Bacteria > SAR324 > SAR324 > SAR324 > NAC60-12 > JCVI-SCAAA005. Next base: position 40,880 of record AGAU01000412.1, read on the forward strand.
TATCCTAGCAGTGAGGCTCAACTACTGCGAAAGTCCCTTGCTCAACGTTTAGATGTTTCAGAAAAACAAATAATTTTTGGCAATGGTTCAGAAGAATTAATTTCAATTATTTGTCGAAGTGCCGTCAATCCGGGTGATCAAGTTGTTACTCTCTTTCCCTCTTTCCCGCTCCATGAAGATTACACCAAGTTAATGGGAGGTTCTGTTGAAAGACTAGCGATAAACGAAAATCTTCAGATTGACCTAGCCAAACTTATGGAGAGGGCTGCACAACCGGCCAAATTACTTATTTTTGCCAATCCGATGAACCCTAGTGGAAGTTGGCTAAACCCCGAACAACTAGGACAACTATTTGAAGCCAAGCATCCCGAGACACTACTGGTGCTTGATGAGGCTTACCACGAATACGCAGTTCATGGAGATTATGCTAGTGGCCTCGATCTTACAAAACTAATTAAAGGCCATTGGATAGTGCTTAGAACCTTTTCCAAGAGCTGGGGCCTTGCGGGACTCCGTATTGGCTTTGGCGTCTGCAGTTCAACTGAACTTCGTCAAGCACTGGATCGAACCCGCACTCCCTTTAACGTAAATCACTTAGCCCAAATTGCCGCCGAAGCTGCCCTAGATTATGAGGACTACATGCTCCACAGTGTTCAGCAAACAATCCTACAACGAAAGCATCTTGCAAAAGAACTTCGATCTCGCGGCTACCAGGTTGGAGAATCTATTGGAAATTTCCTGTTTGTCAATATTGACCGTTCTTCTGTGAAATTTGCGGAAGATCTCCTAAAACTAGGCACTATCGTCAAACCTTGGCTCCAGCCGAGCTATGACAGCTTCCTCCGCGTTTCGATTGGCACACCAGCGGAAAATGAAAAATTTCTGGCAGATCTTGCTCAGGTAGAGTCTTCTTGATAGAGAGATTGGTCCAAAAGTTTTGAGAATCTCTTTTCTCTCAGGATATTCGTAAAAATTACTGTTTTGATCGTAATTTTCCAGCAATGTTCTGTTATCTTTGGCGAATGTAGCGGTCCCCAAACTGCTTTAGCTCATCAACACTAGACACACCCATCAACTTCATTGTGATTGAAATTTCTTTGGCAAATATTTCAATTGCTTTTTCAACTCCCAACCTTCCATCTGCAGCAAGGCCAAACGCATAAGCTCGACCTAGCAGTACTCCACTAGCGCCCAAAGCCAAAGCTATTACGACCTCTGAACCCCGGCGAAATCCACCATCAATCATCACACAATAATCTTTGCCCACTGCCTTACGAATTTCTGGCAAGATGGAGATTGTTGAATTTGCAAAATCCAGTTGTCGGCCGCCATGATTTGATACAACAATCGCATCCGCTCCGTGATCTATAGCCTTAAGAGCATCCTCTGAATTAAGTATACCTTTTATGACTAGTCGTTTTTTCCAGAGCTTACGAAGCCACTTGATATCTTCCCAAGTGATTGAAGAATCCAGCCGCCCAGAAAGATTGGACGCCTGCTCTAGGATGCCGCTACCAAATTCAGGGTAGTTGGCCAACGCTTCTACACTTGGAATTCCGGACTGCCACATATCCCAGCACCAAAGTGGACGCTGCATCATTGAAAACAGTAGCGTTGGATTAAGATGCTTAACCGCTCGAAATCCATTACGGACATCCCTTTCACGTACAGATGTCACTGCAGTATCAGCAGTGTAAAATAGAGTCTCTACTTCTGCGTCTTCAACTGACTCTACCAACTTTTCGACAAAAGGACGCTGACAATCCATGTAGAGTTGGAATTGGAGTGTCCCTCCAACTTCTCTCTGCAGAGTCGCTAAACTGGCAATAGAAAAAGTTGAAAGACACAAAGGAACACCTTTTTGTCTAGCTGCTTCTGCGCAAAGAATTTCTCCTCGACCACGATAAAGTCCTAGGAATCCAACCGGTCCAAGCATAATAGGAAGTGTGTGCCTAGCTCCAAGAAATTCACAACTCAAGTCTGGCATACCCTTCAATGCTAAAACTCGCTGTACCAAGCACCAGTTGTTAAAATCCTCACAATTACGCAATGCCGTCGTGTCCGAAAATGCAGATCCATCAATGTAATCAAAAAATATTTTGGGTAACCGACGCTGTGCGTGCTTTCTCAGATCTTCAATATTCACAATGACAGTCAACTTATTCCCCTTTTGTAGCTAAGAAAATCGTTAACATTGGTCAGACAGTTTGATGCTAGGACAAAATCAGGTGAGTCTTTCAAGTAAACAAAAATTGTAGAAAGATGTTGCCAAACAAGCACACAAATCACCATGGCTTTCTTTGAACTGCAAGCAACTCTTCAGAGACTCTTGGATTTATTGGCAGTAACACTCAACATAATTGTATAAATTGTATCTGCTAAACTTACTTGAAAAACCTTTACACATACTGGAATTAAATTCTCAACAGGGATCAGTAGCCATAACACTAACCATCTTCACACCAACCCCAATCGAGTCATCTCCAATGTTTCAACCTAAGAGAGCCTATTGATTGCTATTGTACTTGGAGGACTCTTCATCCCAGGTACTTCATAGGCAGATAACACAGACGCTATCATCAAATATTAGAAGGCAGTCTATACCTCAATGCGAGGGCACACCGGAGAAATCTCAAGAATTATCCGTGCTGGTCTAGGAGACTACAAAGGCCACGTTACAGCTCATGCAGTCGCTATCCAGAATACAGCGAAGATCATTCCCGCTAGAGGAATCTGACTTTAGTAATACTGGGGCCTTAGAGAGCATCTAAACAGATCAAAAGGGCTTTGAGCAAGCCTCCCAGCACCTGGTAGATGCCAGTGTAGAACTGGTGACTGTTTCCCAATCCGGTGATATGAAAGCCATCGGCAGAGCTATTGGGGCTGTCGGAGGGGCTTGCAAAAACTGCCACGACAACTACCGCACCTCCAATTGAAGCATGGGCTATTTTGCCTGAGTTGCCTGGTTTCTCTACTGATTCTCACCAGTGCTCAGGCATGCACTCCAGATCCGATTGCTGGAGGGCAAATTTTTCATGCGGCTGGTGGTTGTGGCTGCCACACTGATGTAGAGAACAGAGGTTCGCTTCTAGGTGGGGGTCGCCCACTTCCTACCCCATTTGGAGTCTTTTATGCTAAAAACATCACTCCAGATCAAACCACAGGAATTGGCTATTTGAGTGATGAAGACTTCGTTCGTGCCATGCGAGAGGGGATAGGACCAGAGGGACAGCATTTATTTCCCGAGCTTTCCTTATCCTGCATTCTCCAAGATGAGCAAAGATGATCTATTGCACCTCAAAGATGACCTCTTCAGCCTTGCCTCCCATTCAGCAAAAAAATTAGACCCATGAACTGCAATTCCCCTTCGATCTACATCTGAATACTTGGTTCTGGAATATTTTCTTCCATGATCCCAAACCCACCACACTCAATCCAAACCGTTTTATAACTTGGAACCGCGGTCACTATCTGACAGAAGCAGTCGCACACTGTGCACAATGCCACACACCTCGGAATCAATTGGGAGTTCTTCGATCTGATCTGGCTTATGCTGGCGCAAAGGATGGTCCTGAGGGAAAATTGACCCCAAGCATCACGCCTGACAAAGAGACTGGAATTGGAGGTTAGAGCCGAGACGATCTAGTGTATGCTCTGCAGACGGGGATGTTACCTAATGGTGATTTTCTGGGGAATTTGATGAGAATAGCAGTTGAACACTACCAAAAACTACCCGATGAAGATCTAGAGGTAATCGCTGAATACAGCTTTTCGTTGCCTCCAATCGTCAATCAAGTTCGTGAGAAAAAAGCTGAAAGCACCGATGACTTCGACTGGTAATTCCACATCCAAAAAACGGATTAGCAGCCACTCCGTATGATGTAGCCATCCGGTAGAATCGTATCGCAGAGAATCGTTCCTTCTGCCAGATCAATACTAAGCTTAGCCCCTTCAAAGTTGGCTCCATCCAGGTTAGAACCTCGGAGTTTGGCAGTTCGCAAATCAGCATTCCAGAACGTGGCACCCCATAGCGTGGCACCCCACAGATCAGCTTCCCAAAAATCTGACTTATAAAAATCCGCCAGTGTCAGATTGGCTCCCCGAAAACTAACCCAACTGAGATCGGCATTGAGAAGCTTTGCTTTGAGCAGGTTAGCTTTTTCCAAGCTAGCACGTTCTAACTTTGCTCCTGAGAGATCAACAAGTGTCAGTTCGGTTGCCGATAGCTCGGCTGTACTCAGATTCGCTGAAGACAAGTCCGCCCCGGAGAGGTTCGCTCCAGACAGATTTGCACCAGACAAGTTAGCTCGGCTCAGATCTGCCGCAATGAGATTGGTTCTGGAAAGGTTCGCTCCAGACAGATTTGCACCAGACAGATTTGAGCGAAACAGTTGCAATTCTTCCAAAGTGGCTGAACTGAGGTCACACTGAGGGCAACTACCCGTTGCTTTTAGACGTCTCAAGTCCTCCATGTTGTAGGCACACGCTGACTGAACAAATCCCCCACAAAGTAACCAGAGCAGAATACCCAGCATATAAGATGAAGTTTTCGATTTCATCGCTCTCTCCACGAAAATGATGTAGTGTCCTCAAAAAATTGCATTTGCTATACATTCATAAATTTTTTCAATTACCTACTGACTTCTAATTTCCATGCGTAGCTTTTGTGCAAGTTTGAGAAGCAAAACAGCAGTCTGAGCAACCCTCTAAAATATTAGTATCATACAGAAGCAAAAATGAACTAGAAAGTTGTGCAACTTTAACACCCCATAAATCAACAAGCTAAAGGGCTCAAAACCAAGTAAATTAATATTGCTTTTGTGTGTTAACACGTTTTGTCTTTGCCAACTGTGCAGCTACCATATCATCCATCTCACCAAGCTCAGCAGCTGCCTTAAACTGTTCTAGCACAGGCACCAATTCATCAACACTAGACAGTTCAACAGCATCCATGCCCTTAGCAAGTTCCAATACCCTACTGCCATAGCGTACGGTTAATTGCACAGTGCCATCTGTACTCATACACCACCAACGTAACACACGTTTCGCTACTCCAACTGCACGTATTCCACCATTATCATCTGCAACAGCACGCACATTCACGGATTTATAGTTTGGATTTTGGGCAAGCTGTATTTGCTCACTTATACCAGCAGCAAGCTTGACTCTGCGTTGTAGCACAGGATTGCTTGTGTTGTTTCGCTGATACTGTGGCAGCTTCAGTGTCTTCAGTAGTTCCATGGCTGCCTCCTTACTAGCAAGTGTTCAATAATATTATGTATTCACTTTAGGAGATGGACAAATGAGAATTCGATAGATTAGAAAAACAAAAAAATCAGATATTTGTAGCTAGAAAGTTTAAAATTTTTTATATTATTTTTATTCTATTAAATACTAATTTGATAACAAATATTTTCAATTTTAAGTCTAAGATTATTTATAACATATATTTAGGGTGAATCCTACTGTAGTTAGGTTTTTATTTTCGCTAAAACTTCCAAAGATAGTTGGTAAATACTTCCTGAAGAGCAATAATTTAGTAAAAAAATCATTTGTCTAATAGAATTCATATTCTATTAGGTCTTCGTAGAGGAGAGTTGCTATCTGTTAATTTAAATTTTATAATAATCTCTTTACTCTATCAATAACTTAGTATACGCTAATCATTCATGTTTTTGTGGTGAGAAAGTTAGTTTTCAGAGGCTGGAAAATTTTCCGAAAAACTAACAAATCCTTCTATGTGATTGGGTATAATAGAAACTTGGTTCTGAAGCGGAAAAGTTTTTTGAAAAAAACTGTAGGCTTTCAATTTCTATTCGTGCGCAACCAAAAACTATTTTCTTCATTCAGGGGAGTGAAATGGAAACTTTGTTAAAGCCAGACGATTTTGTAGGTATTTCTTTTTTCGTTGCAACAATGGCAATGATGGCCTCAGCTGTTTTCTTTTTTCTAGAAAGAGACAGTGTAGCTGGAAAATGGAAAACTTCAGTGACTGTAGCAGGTTTGATAACAGGCATAGCAGCAGTTCATTACTTTTATATGAGAGATGTATGGGTTACGACTGGACAGAGCCCAACAGTTTTTAGGTATGTAGACTGGTTACTGACGGTTCCACTACAAATTGTAGAATTTTATTTGATATTGGCGGCAATTGCAGCTGTGCCAATAATACTTTTTTGGAGGCTTCTAGTCTATTCTCTCATTATGCTGATCTTTGGTTATCTGGGTGAAGCTGGTTTTGTAGATGTAACTCTGGGATTTATTCTAGGAATGGTTGGATGGCTCCTAATTCTTTATGAAATCTTTTTTGGTGAAGCTAGTCAAATCAATGCAAATTCTGCAAATACATCTTGTCAAAAAGCTTTCCATGCACTACGCCTTATCGTGACTGTGGGATGGGCTATTTATCCCATTGGTTACTTTTGGGGATATATGCTTGATAGTGCAAATGTAGAAGCTGTAAATATAATTTATAATTATGCTGATCTAATAAATAAGATGGCTTTCGGCTTAGTAATCTGGGCTGCAGCTAAACAAGATTCAAAAGTTGAATAAATTTTTGTAAATTATTGACTAACCTTTGATTGGATTGTCAGAAAATATTTTCATACTTTTGGCAATCTAATCTACCACTTCATAACTGTTACTAAGCCATTATATTTTCAGTATATTCCATATGAAATTACTTCTTGTAAAGCTACTGCAAAGATTACAAATTTAATGGTAACGCACTACTCCTGCTCAACATCTATTTGGCTAGTTTACACAGAGGGAATATGTTTTAGGTATGAAAATTCCTCCTTAATAAAATGCAAAAATGGTTGAGCACAATTTATTCACAACTAAATAACGACGTATTACCCAGCTGACTAAGTTTTAGTCTTACCCACCTTGATAGTGTTAAAACGATTGCTAAACTATTTAAGCTTCAATAAGTTTGTCTAGCTCGCCCTATCCCGCTCCAGTAAGTATCAATTTCGGCGTGAAAATCAATTCTGACTCAATGACTAATTTAAAGGGATTTCAGAACCTGACCAGTCCAATCGGCTTGCCACTACAGTGTATTCTCAGCTGCTAAGCGTAACTGGCTTTCACAGCATTCAACTCTTCATCAAGCTTGGCTAACAGCGTGCCAGTATGCAGGGTGGGAGCTCAGTACTTAGATCGCTTGTACCGTACGAGCTTGAATGATTTCAGAAGTTGCATGATTACTTAATGCGCACGTTCGCATTCAAGCCTATGGGAACTCTAGGAGACGGATGAACCATAAATCAGGTATATTTAAATTGGGTGTTTGAGCAAAATAGTAACAGGCACTGAATAGTTGCTTTAGAGATTAGGGTATTAGCAACTACAGTCTGAATTTTGTGAACGCAATTTGTGAAACTACCGTGTGAATGAGAGGGATTTAATTAAGGTTTGTTGTTCTCACTTTATAATGATTCTTACCAAACTAGTATAAAACTTAGATTCTCTTTTTTGCAATTGAATCTATACGTTATAGCTTAATCTATATTGTTCAGATTGTGGCAAGCTGGAATAGATATGCTTATGCAGCAAGTCCATGATTGAGCACATTCGTTGACATAGAATTTGAAAAAAATTGCTAATTACACAAAGAGTTTTAACATTTATTTATCTAAACTAATCAAAGCTGACCCAATTATGGTATACTGGTGTTAATAATATCACACACAATTTTCGTATGATTGACCTCTGACCTGACAAAATTTTGGCATCACCGGAGCATTTGTAACTCTTTCGTCTTTCCAAGAAAGAGATCTCATATAATGAGCAGCATAGCCTCTTCTTCTCTTAGTTGACAAATTTTTTCCACTGCCATGAATTAGGAGACTATGGTGAAAGCTAACACTTCCTGAATCTAATTCTATATCTTCGATTTCCCATTGTTTAAATTTTAAAAGTGGTAAAAATCTTTCCATTTTTCTTTCTCGAGAATCACTATCAAGACCTAAAGTTCCAAATCTGTGTGAGCCTGGTATAAATTTTAAACATCCATTTTCTAACGTGAAATCATCAAGGGCTGTCCAAGCAGTTATTAAATCTCTCGGAAAAATATCTGTCCAAGAAGCAGAGTCTTGATGCCAATATATTTCAGATCCAACCTCAGGATTTTTCATAAATAACTGGTCATCATATAACTTTATATCTTTAGTTTCTAATAATTGAGAAATAACATCGACTATTTTTTCATTGACTACGTGATTCCAAAAAATTTGGTCATATATCGCAATGGCATAGAGTTTTCTAAGGGTTAAATTTTTTTCAATTGGAGATTCTATATTGACCTCAGGTTCTACCTGAGTACTAGATACAGGAACATGATCTATTTTATTATCGCCGATCAACTCTGATTGAAGCTGGAGTCTCCTGATATCATCTTTACATATAAGATTTTCAATTATTAAAAAACCTTTTTGAAAATAAGAATCTTTTTGAGCTTCAGACAAAAGATATTTCATATTAAATCCACAAAAAATTTAGTTAAATTGTTCTAATAAATAACAGAAATTTACAGAATTATCTTGAAAGATATTTCGTTCATTCTCTTATATCGAAAGCTACTTTGCAGTTTGATCTTTAATTAGTATACGTTAGTTTATCTAAAAGTAAGATGGTGTAGCTTGTTAAGCTAACACAATTTACCATTTCTTAAGTCACATTAATCGTCCTATCTTCTCTTCGTAAATGACTAGCCATTGCTACTATTTTCTGCATTTCATCATTCAAATACCAACATGTTTTTTCCACCACTGCGGTATTAGTTCTAAACATATCTGCAAACTTTCTGTAGCTCAAATCTGCAATAATCTTTTATGTAATCACATAGTGCCTTGAGCTGTAGTTCACACTACACTCCTTTCTGTATAATCATTTATCCTAGCTTATATTAGCATTTCAATAAAATGCTAATATATAATTATATTTTTCAAATTCTCTTTACAATTTGTACTAAATATCAAATTCTATCTCTATTTTCAAATATTTAAACAAGTTTTTGAAGTACTATCTATTTATACAAAAAACCATTTTAGATTTTCTTACCTTATTCGTTTCTGCAAGTATACGGGCTAACCTATCTCATAATCTCTCTTAATTCTTGTATTTTTCAATTATAACATTACCCCTTATTTAACTATTTTATTCAATAATTCTTACCTCAAGATTTACAAAATTCGGTATAAAGTGTAAAACTTATTTTCTATTATATAGTTCATTTTAATTAAATTTTTTGGTTTTTTCTTGAACAATAATTCTCTATTTTTCTATACAATCTTTCGTACTCACTATTTTTCAATATTTGCCGTTTTACCACATTTACTCTATCATTAACTTTTTTTGAAACCAAATCTATTAATACCTGTTTCTATCTCTTAATACTACTAACATATAAGTCTTTATATTTACCTGTTCATTCTCTATTATTTTACCTAATTTTACCTGCTGTATTTTTTGTCCTTTACCCATAATACTCTTCTCAATCTGCTCTTCTCAGTTCACTTAATTTTTTTCCAATATATTCTACCAAGTATTTGGTGTGTTTTTGTAAATCCAAATATCCTTCTTGTACTATATTACCTAATTCTTAATCCTTTCTTCTTACTTACAAATTTTTTTCTACACCCTCTTTTGCAGTAATATTAAAGAATGTTTTTTCCTGTCTCAATTTTGTATAGAAATTTAGATTAGTATTCTTAGCCAATTCTACTGCTGTTGCTCTACTTGTAATCTTTGTATTTCTTCTTACATAGCTCTTCTCTTTAGCACGTCATATTCAAAAATGCCAATATTCACCTTGCTTGTATATGTAGGCATCATCAAATATAGCTATTTCATTTTCGCCAAATCTCTTTTTCTTTAGTGCTGTTGTACCTCCAAAAATTTTAAAATTCAGCAGCTACTCTTTTGTGTGAGTTTTTATGCAATTCCAACAAATTTTTCTAAAAAATTCAACGTTGATTAAAATTGTGTAAGTTTTGTGAATTTATTTTATTTAATAATATTAATGTTTAATCTTTCGTAAATTGTAGTGGCTATACAAATAAAAGATTTAACCCACTGAAGTCAATCGTTTCCACTCTGCCTTACACTCATGATACTTGATTCATAGAGCTAAGAATGGGAAGAATTATCTCTGCTCAACAACGCTTTACCTATACATAAAAATGAAGGAACAGATTCAAGAGTTGCTAAACGACCTTCGCTCCTGGCGCTTCTGGCACACCTTACTGATGATGGTAATCGGCTGTACCATCTTTGGTGCTGTCGTTAACGCAATTCTCGTCTCCCAGAATTATTTCGCAGGGGGTGCAACTGGGCTAGCCCTGCTGATTTATTCGCTTACTGACCAAATATCTTTGGGAATTCTATATGCCTTGATCAACATTCCAATCTTCATTGTTGGCTTCCGAGAGTTTTCCCTGCGCTATATCGTCCTGAGTCTCTGCGGAATGTTGATCTACTCTCTGGCCCTAGAGTGGGTTCATGTCCCCATTGAAGCGAAGGACCCCCTGACGGCTGCAATCTTGGCAGGTGTTCTGAGCGGGATAGGAGCCGGACTCTATTTGCGACTTGGTGGGTCAATTGGAGGAATGGATATTCTTGGCACTGTTCTGAAAAAACGTTTCGCTATTCCAATTGGTACAACCTTCAATGTAATCAATCTAACTGTCCTGAGCACCAATGCAGTGCTCTACAATCTGGACATTGCACTCTACACCGGAATTTACATGTTTGTATTTTCCTGGGTCATGCAGCGAGTGCTGACGGGTTTTTCACAGCGCAAATCTATCTTCATCATCACAGAACATCCTGAAGAGGTTGTGCACCAAGCCATTCGAAAAATTGACCGAGGAGCCACCTACTTTCTAGCTGAGGGATCTCATCTTCACACTCCGAAAAGAGTTGTTTACACTGTAATCAACTTATTGGAACTTGGGCGTCTCAAGCAACACCTCTTCGAAACAGATCCCGATGCCTTCATTGTGGTGAACGATACTGCAGAAGTGATTGGAACTCGCTTCCTTACCTGGGAAGATGAGGGTTTCAAACGTCGTCCTTAAAGGACACCACCAATTACAATACTCTAATAAGTAGCCTGCCACCCACATCTCAAATAGAATAAAATGGCTAAAATCGTTAAAGATCTGGCCACTCATGTTCCGATTTAGCCACCTGCCAATCAATACACCTGTCAGAATCACTAGCATCAGCCACAAAGAGATCTGATCACCTCTCCTGAAGATACCGGTTTCCATGTAGAAAGGGGTTTTAGCGATACTGATTATAAAAAATAGACGCTCAACGTACCAACAAATGCTTACCAAACTAGACTATTAGATAATAGAAGGATCTGGGCAGGAACCCCACCAGAAGGTTATCCAAAACTGGAAACCCCCGACAATGCCAAACCAGAGAAACTTTCTTTGCCATATTCTCTGTGTTACCGGTGCAGCAATCTCGACCGAAACACGCTTACCCAGTCGTATTCGCCAGCCATAGTTCATCTTCGTGATAATGGCAATCAGTCCAAAACCATACATAATCATCAGAACTCGACGATTTAACATATGGCGCCAAATGTACTTTATCCGTACATCTGTAATCAAAAACAAAGAGCAGCAGCATCAAACTAAGGGCCCCTAAAGTCTCCCAAAGCCAGACTTGGAGATGGTCACCGCTAGTACCCCCAGTCCAGCTATCACCAAAAAGAAAAATGTTGAGGATGCTAAAATCTCAATATCATCAGTAGAGGTCATACCGTACTCAGAGAAGATAAATAGTAACTTTAAAACATTGGAATCATCTACTCTTATTCTTGATCAAGAATCCTAAGATTGGACTGTTACACTACGCGAAAAGAAATAGTTGTTAGAATCGAAACCACTATTTATTAAAAAATATATTTTTATTATAAATAATTTTATAAAACTTATACAAACAATAACAGTTGTATATAAAAATTTTTCATAAAAATATTAATTTTATTTTCTTTGTAATTTTTTAGTCACTAAACAACGAAACAACTCCGAACTACTTCAGGAACATTCTCCTCAAGAAGAATTGAACCACCAACTCGTAACAAGAAAATCAAATGAAAACAGCATTTACAGTCTTCCTACTGGGCCTGGCAGTAATTGGATATGTGGTCCCAAGCAAAGGTTTTCAGGTTAACCCTTGCGCAGTCACTGAAAAGAAAGTCGTCAGCCAGCTTAAACGTACAGACAAAGCGGCTTTCTTGAAGCTAGAGGTCGATGCACGCTTACAGGGATACCGGCTTGGAGATGGTACAGTTACTAGTAGGGGAGTAGAGATACGCAATCCAAGTTTACCCTCACAACTGAGTTGTACTTTCTATTTCTGGGAGTTTGCCTGGAACAAATATCGACCGGAGATGATCTGAGCCCGATAGCAAAATAAAAAATTAAAATTTTATTAGTCTGACAAATTTTGAAGAGGAAACATGAGCAATCTACTAAACAGTGTTAATGGAGTCGAATATCTTTTAGAAAATCAGTATATTGGTCAGTCACCTGCCGCGTTGTTGGCGGATATCATTCATTACACTGGAAACCAAGAAGGGCTGGACTTTGACAGCGTCCTCCGCCAAGCAAGAAGCATTGCGGTCCGGGAGCGTGTTGTAATCATTAATCGTTTTGGAGAAATGATTTATAACCCTACTCCACAAGAACGCCGTCGTAGCCGACGCATGGTTGAATTTTCTGTGGCTAGCTAAAACAAATCGAAATTGCTCTCTAATCCCATCTCCTCTGAGAGCAATCTTAATTTTCACACAACCTCCTGATCCCCTCTCACTTCCTTTGCCTGTAAACTCTGTTCTGATCAAAACATCTAAAGTATCTTTACGATGCTGGTTTAAACCCGCGAACTTTCAGGCAGCTAAGGCAGAACTTCCATAGCAGATCATTTGGATGCAGTTCCAATTCGACAACTGGACAACCCCAATCCTCAGTAAAAAGACGCACGATCTTCTGAGCTGCTTCAAGCTTTCCAAGATTCAGCAATTGCCCCTGTTTGTTGTACTTCAAGAAAACATTCTGAGCTGCCCTGAAGGTTTGTAGCGAATCGTATCCATCCCGAATCTTGTAGAGTGCAAAGCTAGCTCCTAAGACAAACAGAATTTCCAGCAAAACTACCAATTTGCCTAGCTGGTTAAAGCGCATCATTTGAAACTCCTCGGATTCCGTTACATGAAACGCAGGCTCTGAAGTCTTGCTTTGAGATGGATATATGGGCAGGAAGAATGGATTTAATTGGTGAGTGTCAAATCTAGAGAAAAGTTTAACGAATCAGGCATGAATTTTCTGGAGATTTTTTTAGCCTTGTAAGAATGCATCCACTAGAACTGTTTCCAAAGTACTTCTTTACCAAAAAGTCACAGCGCATTCGCTGAAGGGGCCTGATGTTTATTGGATCAATGGTAGGAAAAAGACTCTTTTGGATAGTAAGTTTGAAAAAACTTTTCTGATCAACAAGAAAAATAGTGTCCCACTAGTAATGTCCGTGAGGGTATCTTCTGCCAAGAGGTACAGATGGGAGAATTAAGCTTTGTAGTAATTACTACTTACGATAGTGAAGAGATCGCAACAGCAGTCCAACAGCGCATCGCTGAGATCTGGAAAGATGCCACGGAAATGCCCATGCAAATAGAATCCTCAATGCAGGGTGGAGTGCTTGCAAGTTCTTAAGGTGATGGACAGATTTTCACTGGCGATTTGATCTGTAGAGATAGGAGTGGAAGGTTGGGCTGTTCACACTAGATTTTGCAAATATTGATTACTGACTTTGTTTTTCGAAAAATAATTGATTTCTAGATACCCAATTTTTCGTTACTGACGCCACCGAAGAAAATCATTCACTGGCATTGGCATTCTTATTTTGAATCAGTGGGCAGGTTTCACGCCAACTGAAAATTCTTTCAGGATCTGGCTCACTAGATCTGACTCTCTGGTTGAAGTAGACCCACCCAACTGCCACCTGTAGCTCTCCTCATTCTTTGCCTTCTCCTCCTCTAACCTTTTGATTTCTAACTCCTTGGCTAATTTACGCTGATGATCTTCCATCGCACCAGTCATTAGGAACAGTGCGGTATTTCTGATGATTGGATTTCTCATGGCAGCTTTCCTCTAGGGAATTGGATCATGTTTTGGATCTAACCAACTATTTACTAGAGTTCTTGCTAAACTCAGAGGAGAGTTGGGGGGAGAAAATACTAGTTTTCTTTCAGGCAAGCCTCTAGAGAGCGCAACACCAACATAACTTTTCAACCATTTTGGTAGCTACAAGTGAACGAGATACTTCAGAATAAACAGGAACTACCTGCTTCTGTGATTGAGCGTATTCGAGTCTATTCCATCCAGTATGGCCCCAAAGAATATTCTTGGTCTGCCTGGATGCCAGAGATGACCAACACAGATACACTCGTTCGCCTCGACACAAAAGATGGACAAACCGGGATCGGCGCTGTCTGCAGTTGTAGTGAAAGAGATATGGACCTGAGCATTGCGTATAGCATGAAATCATTGCTCAGGGGTTTGCTTGGAAAAGATGGACTTCAAGTTGAGAAAAACTGGCTGTGGATGGCCCAGCGTCGGCCATATGTCTGCAACACTGCAATTGCAGCCTTGGATATCGCGATGTGGGATCTGCTGGCAAAGCAAAATGATCTTCCTTTATCCAGCCTTCTTGGGGGAAAATATGATGCTCTGCAAGCATATGCGAGTATTCCTGTTCTTGAAAATCCAACTGCAACCGTAGAGTTAATCTATCAACTCGCTCAGGCAGGCTTTACTACTTTCAAGTTTCATAATGTGTGTATTCCTGATCCAGACATAAAGTTGATCAAAACAATCTCTCAGGAATTCCAGGAGCAGCAATTCGGATTCATGTTTGATGCAGAGTGTGGCTACGATCTGCCGGGGGCTCTTCAGGTTGCTAAACATGTGCAGAGATCTGGCTTTGTTTGGCTGGAGGCTCCATTTCCAGATCGAAACTACTCAGATTATCGAAGGCTATGTCAGTCAACTGAACTGCAGATTCTTCCAGCTGGCTTGAGTGTAGTCGAACCAGAGGAACTTGCCATGATGCTCTCTTCAGGCTGTTGGAGCACAGCGCGCACCGACCTTGCGATGAGTGGAGGAATTACTCCGATATTGAAGATCGCAAACATCATAACTGCTCTAGGATTAGGCTTGGAATTAGTAGCTTGGGGAAGTCCAATTTCTACAGCTGCAACTCTACAAGTTAGCCTGGGTACCGGTTGTGGTGAGTACTTTGAAATTGCGGTACCCCAGCAGGACTTCCTGACTCCTTCAAGCCAACCTCTCCACGTTCATCCTAGTGGCAAATTGTCTGGTAGCTCCAAAACTGGTCTGGGCTTAGACCTAGATTGGCAAGAGTTGGAACAAACTGAACCACCACTATTTGATATTTGGTGAAGTTTTCACTTCGTTCACGATCACTACTTTCACGACATTATTTTCGAAGTAACAATTACAAACCAATACTAAAAGAAAGTGACCAACGCCATGATGATGACCTTTCGAATCAAGGGATAAGTTCTCTTGAGAATCATGCAGTCTGAGGTGATGGCTCTACCAGAAGAAGTTTTCTGGTTCCAATCTCCTGTAAAGTTTGATCGCAATACAACCGATTGATTTGTCTGCTGTCAGATTCATTGCTCTGCAAACCAGGTTTCTTTTTTTCAAGCTTTGACTCTATTTGCCTCATTTCCCAACTATAATCACTAACTATGAAAGCATCCATTACCACAAACGCAAAATTTCAAATTGCTCCGATTGATGACCGTATTTATGGCTCATTTCTAGAACACCTTGGCAGGGCAATTTACGAAGGAATTTACGAACCAGATCACCCTTCCAGTAATGAGCAAGGTTTTCGAACCGATGTTCTGGACATTATTCGAGACCTGCAGGTTCCTGTAATTCGCTATCCTGGAGGGAACTACGTTTCTGCCTTCAAATGGGAAGATAGTGTTGGTCCCCGTGAATTGAGGCCCAAGCGCCTGGATCTAGCCTGGAGAACAATCGAGACCAACCAATTTGGCATCGCTGAATTTCATGACTGGTGTCAACAGGCCAACGCTGCCTACATGATGGCGATCAACCTTGGATCAAGAGGAATTGAAGACGCTCGCAATCTGCTAGAATACTGCAATGACAACTCTGGGGCTGCCTGGGGAGACTTACGCAAACAGCACGGCTACCAAGAACCATTCAATATTCGGATGTGGTGCCTAGGCAACGAGATGGATGGACCCTGGCAGGTTGGGCACAAAACAGCCTATGAATATGGGCGCTTGGCAAACGAGACTGCCAAGACCTATCGGAAATTTGATGAAGACTTGGAACTCATCGTCTGTGGCAGTTCCAATGATAAGATGGCAACCTACCCTGAATGGGAAGCAGAGGTGCTTGATCAAAGCTATGAATCAATCGACTACATCTCACTGCACAAATACTGGAATAACTACTCTAGGGACACCCTCAATTATCTTGCCAGCCACTATGAACTGGATGCATACATTGGTACCGTCCGCAGCGTCATCCAGTACATCAAGGCTAAGAAAAGAGCCAGGAATGATGTCTACATCTGCTTTGACGAATGGAACCCATGGTACCACACCAACAGGAGAGACCACGAACTCCTGAAGACCTGGGATTGGCCCGAAGCCCCCCACCTGTTTGAAGACCCCTATAATCTGGAAGATGCCCTACTTGTTGGCACAGTGATCAACTCCTTTATCCGTAATGCAGACATTGTCAAAATTGCTTGCATGGCCCAACTCATCAATGTCATTGCTCCAATTTCTACTGAAAAGAGTGGTACCGTCTGGAAACAGACAATCTTCTATCCATACTACTTAGCTTCCAAATATGGTCGGGGCACTGCTCTTCAAACTCAGGTCAATTCACCAACATATGATTGTAAGATTCGTGATCAGGCCTCCTATCTGGACACTTCGGTAGTTCTCAATGGAGAGCGGCAGGAAATCTCCGTCTTCTGTGTTAATAAGCACCCAGATCAGGCACTGCATGCAGAAATCTCACTGGAAAATTTATCTGAACTCAGTGGATTGGAACACATCTGTTTGACATGCTCAGATCGCTACATGACAAATACCGTGCAGCAACCCGATCGTGTGGTTCCCCAGTCACTGGAACCACCAAAAGTAAGACAAATCCAATCAATCGTTTCACTCCCAGCTTTGTCTTTCAATGTCCTTCGCTATCGCTATCAAAATTGAACATGAGCAACATCCCCCGCAATGAGTATCCACGCCCACAAATGCAACGTGAAGACTGGCTCTGCCTGAATGGTCTATGGGAATTTGAAGTGGACCAAGGAGACAGTGGACTCCAACGTGGACTACTGACCAAATCATTAGTCCAAACAATTCAGGTCCCCTTTTGCCCTGAATCAAAACTGTCTGGGATCGAGAACAAAGATCACTTGATTTGTGTCTGGTATCGAAAGCGTATCAAGGTTCCAACAGAATGGAAGGCAGACCAAGTTTTAGTTCACTTTCAAGCCGTGGATTATGAGTCTACTGTTTGGGCCAATGGTGAGGAAGTGGCTCGACATCGTGGGGGATTCACACCGTTTTCATGCAAAGTGGATCTGATCAATTTGGCTGCTGATCGAGAGATCGAAATTGTTTTGAGGGCCCGGGATTATGATGACCGTCCACAGCCTCGAGGGAAGCAAGCACGAGGCTTTGCTGGCCATGGTGCTTTATATGGCAGAACTACTGGCATCTGGCAAACTGTCTGGATGGAGCCAGTTCCCCAGATTCACCTACAACGCCCTCGTCTGACTCCTGTTAGATCCACAGAATCTTTGCAGGTTGTACAGCCCTTGAGCATTCCGACCGAGGGACATCAGGTTCACTTCCAAATCCTTGCCGATGGGAAAGAGGTTGCCTCCAAGACCTTAAAAACAAATGCTGATTTCACTCTTCAAGCAGATATTCCCTTAACCACAGTGCGACTTTGGACTGTAGAGGATCCTTTCCTCTACGAAGTGAATGTAGAGTTGCTGAATACTAGCGATGAAGTCATGGATTCTTACCAAAGTTACTTCGGCTTTCGAACGGTATCGTTGGATGGCAAGAAGTTTAAACTCAACGGCAAAACGATCTTCCAGCGGCTTGTACTCGACCAAGGTTACTACCCAGACGGATTGATGACGGCTCCTCGTGATGAAGATCTAGTTGAAGATATTCGGCTCAGCTTAGAGGCTGGTTTCAATGGGGCGCGACTTCACCAGAAAGTGTTCGAAGAACGTTTCCTATACCATGCTGACCGCATGGGTTATCTGGTCTGGGGAGAATTTGGGGATTGGGGTGCGGCGAACCTGGGACGCTTTCCTCACCATCAAAGCTTTTCTGCTTCCTACATCACAGAGTGGCTTGAAGCTATCGAGCGGGACTATTCACATCCAAGTATTGTTGGTTGGTGTCCCCTCAACGAAACTTGGGAACCCATCATGGAGGAGATGTCCCAGCTCGATGACATCACAAGAGGGATGTTCCTAGCAACCAAGGCCATGGATTCAACTCGACCTGTACTGGACACATCAGGCTATTCCCATCGGATTCATGAAACCGATGTTTATGACTGCCACGACTACACTCAGGATCCAGAAAAGTTTGCAGAACATCACTCACATGTTGGTGAGGGGAATCCATACCAGAATGAGTGGAGGGTAAAGGGACCTCATCTGCGAGATTATCGTGGGCGGCCTCTCAAACAACGTTGGTCAACCCCTTACCGAGGTCAACCCTACTTTGTCAGCGAATTTGGGGGAATTTGGTGGAACCCGGAAGATGAGCATCGTGATTCCTGGGGATATGGCGAGCGACCGAAAAATATTGAAGAGTTTTATGACCGCTTTGAAAAACTCTGTACGATCCTGCTGCAGAATCCGCTGATGTTCGGCTATTGCTATACCCAGCTCACCGATATTGATCAGGAGCAAAACGGGATCTACACCTATCGGCGAGATATCAAATTTGACATGCAGCGTATCCGGCGTGTTCAGACCCAGATCGCAGCCATTGAGAAGCTAGGAGACTAAACTTTTCAAGTTCAGGGCTTCTCTAAAAGTTAATCACTTGCAGTGTCTCTCTCATTTAGAGAAGCCAACGAGCTCATTCAGCTTCTGTATCTCCCTCACAATTACGGTATTCCACCTTGCCATCAGGCAAGATCGTATTACAAAGCTTAGCCTTTTCGAACAGCGTGTTCTCTGTAATCGCTTCTCGTAGGTCAATACCGTACAAGTTTGCATCGGTCAAATCGGCATCCGTCAAATCAGCGCCTTGAAGTCGGATTCGATGTAAGTTCGCTCCAACTAGCTTGGCTTGACTCAGTACAGCTTTGCCTAGATCTGCTTCTCGCAGATCCGCTCCCGACAAGTCTGCCTCACTCAAATTCGCTTCACTCAAATTCGCCTCGCTTAGATCTGCATCCGTCAAGTCAGCACCAACCAAATTAGCACCCCGCAATTTAGCTCCAGATAATTTGGCACCTGAGAGGTCTGTTCCTCCGAGGTTTGCGTGCAACAAATCGACTTCCGTCAAATCTGCATTCTTCAAGTTGGCTTCTGGCGCATTCGCTTCATGCAAATCAGCGAAGAATAGTAAGGCTCCCGATAAATCCGCCTGTGCCAAATTGGCTTGATGAAGATTGGCCCCATTCAAGTCAACTCTATGGAGACCCGCTCCTACCAAATTGGCCTCCTGCAAATCGGCTTTTGCTAAATTGGCTTTGGACAGCTTGGCTTCTCGCAGATCTGAAGAATACAGGACGGCCTTGGGCAAATCGGCTTCCGAAAGATCTACACCAAACAACTCGCCTTTAGGACAAACCTTGGTCTCCAGAAGTTGACACAAGTGCTCCGGATCGTGGTGTTTCATTTTGTGTTTACATCTTTCAGTTGGAACAACTCAGATCACGAACAGAAAAATTAAACAAACCAAGTCCACTGCGGCCAGGACCAGTAGAATCGGCAGGTATTTTTTGATGGTTGGATGAAGCATTGGGCTCAATGGAATTCGGCCATGTTTTTCCAGGCTTCCCGCAATTTTTCCATGTTAAAGCCCGGTTGTTGGCTGGCGTTGATCAGGATCCGCTCCTTGTCAAAAATCTTCTGGGCCATCTCAACAATTTCCTGAATTCCGTCTTGGGGAACAACCACCGCACCATGCATATCTGCATGAATCAAATCTCTGTCCTCGACATCCATACCATGGACGGTCACAGACTGCCCCCAGTCCACAAGGTGCACCCAAGCATGTGATGGATTAACCATTCCGGCCAGCATTTGAAACTTGTCCTGAGCATCTGGAATGTCTCGAACACAACCATTGGTAATGACTCCCAAGCAGCCAAGGCCATAGTGCAGATTACTATTCACCTCCCCCCAAAACGAACCGTAGCCCGGCATCTCGTCTAGATCCTGGATCACAGAAATACTCGGCACAGGGCCTCCTTCAGCCACATAGCTGTAGTAACTATCTCGGTTCCAGGCATCTGTGGGTTGATGCATTGCTCGTAATCTGGCAGTTCGTGCATACCCCACGATAGAAGGCAAAGAGGGACGCGAGCAGGTAAATGGGCGAATCGTGAAGCCCCGGTTTCTTCGATTTGGATACACGGCCTCAATCGCATTACAAACCGTGGGGGTATCCAATGTTTTCAAGGCTTGAAGCGATTGCTCATTTGATTGTGCCATTTTTCTAGTGCTCATTTAATGATTATTAAGAAGTGATCTTCTGAGAGGAAACGAATGCAACCAACCATTTTTATCACTATTTATTTAGATCAACCGTAGTCATTTTGTCAGCAAAGAATGTCCGTTGGATACCGCGAACGCTCTCGCCTCCATCCACAACAATATTCGAACCCACACTGTAATTGCCAGCATCAGAAGCTAGAAAAATGGCTGCTCCTGCAATGTTCCCTTTCTCACCAACTCGTTTGCCTGGTATGTAATTTCGCATCTCTTCGGTATAGTCTCGAGCAATTCGGTTCAAATCTGTAGGGAAATCTCCCGGAGAAATCGTGTTGATATATATGTCTTCCCAGGCCAAGCTGTCCCCAAGATGTTTGCCCAGTTGAATCAACCCTGCCTTACTGACACCATAGGCAAAATTATAGTCAGGATTGATCTTCCCACAGCCATCAATCGAAGCAATGTTGATTACTTTTTTCGGAGTTTCTGGAGAGCAATCCACTCGCAAATAAGGAAGAAAAGCCTGGATCAGAAAATAGATAGATTTGATGTTGAGATCCATGACCCAATCCCAATCCGATTCAGTCACATCATCCAATGCCTTGCCACCATCGGAGATGCCAGCATTATTGACAAGAATATCGAGTCTAGATTCTCGCTCGGCAAACTGGGATACAAATTGTTTGATCCCGGCTAGGTCTTTCAAATCTGCAGAAATGACCTCACACTCCCCTAACTTAGAAAATTCCGCTTGCTTCGCCTTTAGTTGCTCTACATTGCGGGCCACCAGGTACGCCTTAGCCCCAAAGTTCAGGAATCCCTCGGCAATCATAGCCCCAATTCCCATTGAGCCGCCGGTGACCACAGCCACCTTGTTCTGCAAAGAGAACATATCTTTCATCCTGAACCTCTCAAAAATTGAATTTGTTGTGAATTCTGACTATCCCAAGTAGATCAATAACTTGGAATCCTTAAACCAGCTAGTACAGACTGTCCAGTAATTTGTTGTTTCTCTGCCTTTAAAAAGTTTAAAGCTCAAAGGTAAATCAAAGGTTTCAGTCTAACGCTAGGTGGCTCACAAGATACGCAACAGCATTCGACTTCAAAAACCCGTAAACCAACAGAGTACTCAAACCTTTAGAGATATTCCTCATCTACAAAGTCTAACCAAAAGATGAAACCCGAACTTTCCAACCAGCAACTCTTACAATTTCTAACTGAGAAATATGGATCTGAACCGCAATGGACTCCCATCGCCGAGGGAATGGAATCTCGGGTATTCACATTTATTTGGGATGACCAGGAATATATTCTGCGAGTGAACCCCAACCAGTCTGGATTTCAGAAAGATCGCTGGTGCTTTCAACAGTTTCATTCTGAAGAGTTGCCAATTCCTGAAATTCTTGAGATCGGCTCCTTCTCACCTCACTATGCCTACAGTATTTCCCATCGACTTTCTGGTATCACACTCGAGGACAGCGCAATTCCAATTCTCCAACAACTCACTCCCTACGTTAGTCAGGTTTGGAGGGTAATTAGCCAAGCGCCACTGCCAAGTTCTGAAGGCTTTGGTCCTTTTAACGAGTACGGACACGCTTCCTTCTCATCCTGGCAGTCCTTTTTACAGTCAACAATACGTGGGAAAAGTCGACAGTGGGATCGTCTGTTTGCCAGTAATTTGCTAGATGCCACAGCACTTCAACCTGTGATGCAGAACTATCTTAAACTGATTGAGTATTGTCCTGAAGAACACAAACTGGTGCACGGAGACTTCGGTTCTAATAATGTGCTGACCGATGGTCAAAAGATTACTGGAGTATTGGACTGGGACTGTGCGCTCTATGGGGATCCACTTTTTGATGTGGCTGGGAGTTTTTTCTGGTCACCATGGCTTGACTGCATGCGAATTCAGTCAGAGTTCTTTCATAAAACGCTAGGGAACGAAGCCGACTTCGCTTTGTGCCTGCAGTGCTATCAACTACGCTGTGGACTAGAAGAAATCCATGAAAATGCTTTGGTGGGAAATCAAAAATTATTGAACTGGCTCCTCAACCGAACTATGCAGATTCATCAAGCAACAGAGAACTAAATTTTTAGCCAGAAGGCTAGCACAGACTCACCTGCACTCTACCACAAGATGATTTGTTGCTTGCGTCACGAAGGAGTCTCCATGTGGAATTGTAAAAGCAGTGACTCGGTCCAGAATATCGTATCCTCCTGGACATACTATCCCCGCCTCTTTATAGCATTCATGGTGTTCCAGTTGATCTGAAGCCAAGGTTAACGTCCGACCCAAACCTACACACTCCAGCGTATGGATTTCCCCACCACTTAGCCCTGTTTGCTTGGGACTCCCTTGGCAGCTGCAGAAGAACCACACAGCACCAATATTGATAAAAATTTTGAAGGGTTTCATTCGCTGTATTGCAAGACCATCAAGTTTTGAGATTAATTTGATTTCTGCAGGCCATCCAAACTTGATACCCGAACGTTCACTATCACTTCAGCCAGACTCTTCCTGCTTTCGCCGTAGGTGCATCGCATAGGCTTTACAGCACATCCCCGTGAGATGTCCTGTAAAGTATCCAAGAAAAGCAATCGAGAACGCTATCGACATAGTTCGTTCATTAAACACTCCAGTGAAGGCTAGGATAGATCCAAGTGCGGCTGCTAATTCTCCTGCATCCTTTGCCACATGAGAAGTTTCCTCCCAAAAATCCACTGAATTTTGAGGACGGCGTGTGTAGACGACAAAAAAAGTGAGGCTCCACACAACGATGATCGTGGGTAGGTCAATAAAACGCTCAAAGATCGGACGCTGCAAAATCACAGAGTCCTCTGTACAGTAAAATCCTCGCTCTGGAGAGTAGGCCTCTTCACAGACACCAGTAGGACTTTCAAACCGAAATGTGGACGATTGAAAGTCAAAGTGTGTTGCGACAAACACGATCATCAGAATTCCAAGAAATCGTAAGCGAATCCCCATTTTACTCCTCCAATGCAGTTCTTCTCGCGGTTTACAGAATCTGAATGCGTTGATCCTAAGTACTTCCCTTGACTATCACCCAGTTCATAAGCTCTCCATACCATTGTTTTGAGATCATTGCGCCGTTCCTCTTTGGGTTAAAATCTCTTTAGTAAGGCAGTTCGCGCACTCGATCTAGGAAAGCAACTGCATCTTCCAGTCCCACATCTTTTGGATGTGGCTCACCCACCCATAGAGCGATCTCCCCCCGTCATCCTCCCCAAAATTTTTTCCTTGCCCTAAGCTTTGCAAACCAATCAACACTACTCAGGGAAAACCCATGAAAAATTTCATCTCAAAAATAACAAAATCATTACTAATGATCCTTCTTGTTGTTCCGGCTCTATCAGCCTGTAAGGACATGCCTCCAATTGAACAAACCTCACCTCTACTGGGTGCTTATCTTCAAGGTTCTAACGTTTTGGAAGGTAATTTTCTTGAGAGTGATTCTTTTGAATTCAATCTTTCTAAATCATTTCAGCCACAAATCGAATTCATCGAGCAACTCGATTTCCAGTGGGCTGAAGAAGGGGTGCAATGGACGCAAACTACTGTGATAGATTTGTTCGACTTCGAAATTCCTGATGTGGATATTCCAGAGCTTAGCCTTCCAAATCTAGCCCTTCCAACGATTAGTCTCACAGAAGTCAGCCTTCCTGATACAAGCCTGATTGTGTCGATCTTGCACACGATGGAGACTGAAGAAGTTAAAGAATTACAAGGCAACAAAAATGAATTCTTCCTAGCTAAAAAAAATCTGGTGAAGGCAAACTTGATGGATGTTGATCTTTCCAGGGTTGATCTCTCTGGCAAAGACCTTTCTGGCGCAGACCTGCGAGGTTCAGATCTGAGCCACGCTGACCTCACAGGAGCCAACCTAACTGGAGCACACCTTTGGCAGGCAAAGCTGAGAAAAGTAACCTTGCGAGACACGGATCTATCTGGAATGGATTTCTCTGGAATGGATTTAAGCAGGGCAGATCTAAGGGGTGTCAACCTGAGTGGGGCCAGCCTATGGGGGACCAAACTATATCGCACCAATCTAAGTGGGGCCAATTTGAGTGGGGCCCGTCTCTCCAATGCAGATCTCTCTCAGTCAGAGCTTAGCGGAGCTAATCTTTTCAAAGCTGAACTCTACAACACACAGTTGATGGGAGCCAATCTCAGTGCAGCTAATCTCTCTGGAGCAGATCTACAGAAAGCTCAACTGACAAATACTAATCTCTACAAGGCCAACCTTACAAGTGCCTGGCTAGCTGGTGCAAATCTACAGGATGCAAATCTCTCTGAAGCAAATCTATTCAGAAGCACTCTGCATGGTGCGAACCTACGAGATGCGGATCTAAGCGCAGCAAACTTGGTGGAAGCATCACTAATCAAAGCCAACCTGCAAGGTGTGGATCTGCAAGACGCGGATCTGAACAAGACTATTCTGTTCAAAGCTTCTGTCAGTAAATCCGTACTGATTAAAGCTCAACTGTGCCTCACGAACCTACCCGACCACACAATGTATAACCGGGATTGTGAGCGGACGTGATCAGCGCAAGCTCTTATTTCTCTGTTTTCTTCCAATTAGCTTGACTTCATGGATCAGCAAAGGATGTTTCATCTGGGATTCCTATTAAGTTTAGGCAACTAGTCACTTTGCTTTTTAACTTTATGCCCTTGAAAAACATCATGGTTCACCGAGCTTTATTTCAGTCCCTAGTGCTGGGATTTTTTCTCTTTTCCGTACAAAACATTTTCGCAGACGATACGAAAGAGGCACGTATTCAGGCAGCAGAGAGATATCTAGCAGCAGTACCGATTTCCCAGCTTCTTGAAGACACTTTTAGAGAGATGAGCAAATCCTTACCCGAAGCTATCCGCGAAGGATTTATAGCACAAATGCGGATTGTTGTAAGAGCAGATATTCTGGAGGCAGCTACTCGAGCATCACTGATCAGGCATTTCACCGTTGATGAATTAAACGCAATGACTGAATTCTACAGTTCTCCTCATGGAGCCAGTGCCATGCGAAAATTTGGAGCCTACATGGCTGACGTGATGCCGGCTGTTCAAGAAGAAATGATCTTTGGACTGGATCACATGGAACGCCAGGTAGAATAGTTTTTGCCAGTTTCATTCAAAGTGAATGTAGCATTTCCTCGGTAGGTTCAGTATTTGTGATTACCAGATGAACTCGAAAGGCAGCTGAAATCGCAAACATGACATGAACACTTCTCTTCAAGCTAATCCTTTTACTTTCCCTGTCTGGCGCCAGCTTCTTCCTCTCTTCCTCTCCATCAGGTTACCCACTCTTCACTGGCATCGCTCACCTGTTTTTACAGTTTCCCCTTGGTACGGACGCTTTTCGAGGACATATCACCAGCGCGTTTCTAGGTGCTCTTGCCTGCGGAGTGCTGTTTGGCTGTGCCAGATTACTTGGGGCTTCTGTGTGGGCAGCGTTGGCAGGAGCCTGGGCATTTGGAGCATCTGAGCACTTCGTCGCAGTCGATCATTGCTGAAGTCTACACACTCAATGCTTTGCTCTTCTTCGCCGTCTATCTACTGATACTGAAAGCGTTGCGAGCACCAGATTCACGAACATGGTGGTGGGGAGCCTCAATTTTCTTTGGGTTCAGTCTGGCTAATTATTACCCACTGATGGTACTGGCTTTTCCGGGATTGCTAGTACTCGCCCTTCCTGTTTGGCGAAGCGTGCTATCTCGTCTTACAGAACTGATCTTACTCAGCCTGCCAAATGCTGC
>AGAU01000411.1 GCA_000224765.2 SAR324 cluster bacterium JCVI-SC AAA005
GATTCTCAACTTGTGGGATATGTAGTAAGTGAAATTAAAACAAGAATAGCAGCATAAGAAGAAAAAGGATGACTAGAACAGAAGCATTTGAAAAGGCGTGGAGACTTGTAGCGAAAGAGAAAGATTATTCATTGGTAGATGAAATTTATCATCCAGATTACAAGGCAGTCGGTAGTATCACAGGTATTGAAGTTAATCTTGCAGCAGACAAAGAAGCGTATTTAGCACTGGTTGAACATCTTATAGTTACGCCTGCTAAGACTGTTTATGAAGGTAAAGATTTTTTACGTATTGAAAGATACAGCAAGTACAGAGAAGCAGATATTTTTATGTCAGGAACAACTTCTATAACTTATAAAGATGGAAAAATAATTACCCAAGAGAGTATTGGGGAAGAGCTAGACTATGATCCCAGTGAAGGCCAAGACTGGAGTTGGGAAGACTATGAATAAAGATTTGGAAATATATGTCCCAACAGAAAGATGAATTTGAAAGATCAATCACAAAAAAGATTAATCAGTTACACCATGAGCTCAATAAGGTGAAGGAAGAGAATCTGGAACTTCATAAAATTGTAAAGGATCTCTCTGAACGGCTAAAGCAGTTTGAAGACACGAGTACAGAACAATTTTTTGAATCAATGAAGAAGAGAAAGAAGTTCTGGGAAATAGTTCGAAAGAAGTTGGAAGGTAGCTTATATGAGGACGTAATGAGTTTTTGGACTCAAATCGCTAATCTGGAGATGTTTGCATCTAAGTTGGGAGACAAGCAAAGCCGATATGAAAAAGGTCTAAAATCTTTTGAGTCTCGATTAACCGAGATCGAGAGAGAAATAAAAAATCAGAGCCAGTAAATATAAGCAATACTAGCTTGTTTATATTAATTTCGATGAGCGCTGTAACTACATTTCTTCATCAGGAGTGGTACTTTTAAAGGTTATTAATAGAATCAAAAAAACAGAAGCTGTTATGACCGGCACTAGTAGGATTTGTAGTCAGTGAAGTGAAGGCAAGAGTACATGTATGAGACTGTATCTATTCAGGAAAGTGAATCTTTTAACTCTTTATACAATGGGAAATCATTATCCTTTAACTTAGAAACTTTTCTCTTGAATTCCTCAAAATTAATTTC
>AGAU01000410.1 GCA_000224765.2 SAR324 cluster bacterium JCVI-SC AAA005
CAGAGGCAATGCAGAGCGGGCAAAACGCATCAATGGACAAGCAAAGTCCAATGCAGAGCAACGAGAGTCTAGAATCGCTGAAAGGCTGGCAGAGGAATCTCGGCAGACACTTGATCGACTATGGGAAGCTTATCTTGAGTCCAAGGGCTCTTCGCTCAAAGGTATAATCACAGACAAGAACCGCTATGAATTGCATCTCAAGCCAGAATTCGGGACCAAAACTCCAGATGAACTAGCTCCCCCCGATGTAGATAGACTGCGTCTAGAATTATTGAAGGACCACAGTAATGGGACGGTGCGCAATGTACTGGAACTACTGCGTCGAATCATCAATTTTGGAGTCAGTCAACAACTCTGTCCTTCCCTCAACTGGACGATCAAACTTCCTAAACCAGATCCGGACTCTGAG
>AGAU01000409.1 GCA_000224765.2 SAR324 cluster bacterium JCVI-SC AAA005
TATATTGTAATTAAATAATAATTAGCTATTCTCTGTGGTCAGATCAAGTCAAAAAGCTCCACATTTACTACCTTGTAGGTGGGGATAGTGGTGGGGACAGTAAAACTGAACTAACAGAGAGAGCATGGCAAAATATCAGCGGGAAGCAACTCAATACCCCGGAGTCTTCTGGTTGACCATTCAAGGTATTGAAACGCTCTACATTCGCTACAAGCGGCCGGGTACTGCTAAAGCTGTTGAAGAAAAACTCGGATCAAAGGCGCAAGGATGGACGGCCCCCAGAGGCAATGCAGAGCGGGCAAAACGCATCAATGGACAAGCA
>AGAU01000408.1 GCA_000224765.2 SAR324 cluster bacterium JCVI-SC AAA005
GTCTGGTTCCCTCGGCCCTTGGTCTGGTTATTGGCCTCTTGGCCCAAGGGATCCTGCTAGCGCCGTGGGATCTACCTCAGTATGGAATGAACGTTACGACATTGCTGCTTCCACTCCTTGTGGTTTATGCCATCGCAGAGCGGATTATCCACAGGCAGACTGCCTACCAAGATCTGAGCTATGGACAGGTTCTACAGTTGTCACTTGTTTACCAAGGAGGAATTGTCAGTTGGGTCGCATTCTGGGTCTTCTACGGTCAGGGATTTGGTGCAGACAGCATGTTTCAGGTGCTC
Organism: SAR324 cluster bacterium JCVI-SC AAA005; assembly: GCA_000224765.2. Classification (GTDB taxonomy): domain Bacteria; phylum SAR324; class SAR324; order SAR324; family NAC60-12; genus JCVI-SCAAA005. Next base: position 294 of record AGAU01000408.1, read on the forward strand.
AGTTTTGGTAGTGCCTATCTTGGTGTGATTGTCCTGGAACCACTAATTAATCTGAGCCTGTTAGCAGGAGTCAAAATATTACCAAGTCTCCGCAATTCCTCGGTGTTCTCGAAGCGTCTCTTCCAACCAGCATGAAATTTCACCTGAAAATGTTGAGAATCTCGAAGCTCTTGATCTTTGGTGGAATTCTGCTGTTGCAGGGCTGCTGCTCCTCCTCCAAAGTAACGCAGCCTTCTTCTGTGGAGTCAAAAATTAAAGAGCAGGCGCCTGAGTTGCCCGAAACTACAAAAGGACACTTAGCCAGTGAGATCCAGAAAGATTCGCAGGCCCTAAGAGATCTTACGCTCAAACAAACAGAGCTAGCAGAGCGCGCAAAAACACCAAAATTATCTGAACAAAGAAACCAGCTAATTGAAAAAACAGAAAATACCAGCCAGGTCGCAGAAAAATCTAAGAATCCCCTACCAAAAGCAAAGATGGCTCTGAGTGCAGTAGAGACAGATCTAAAAGAACAAGAAATTAAAGCCAAATCTTCAAAAATTGAGGCTGTTCCAAACACTGAAATAGACAGCCCAAACTGGCAACCCAAGCAACTTCAACAGCCGACAGCTTCTGTCATTCAGATTGAAGACCCATGGGTTCGTGCCGTACCTCCCAATGCGAATAACTCAGCGATCTTTCTGGATCTCCGGAATGAGAGCGAGCAGCTGCGCAAATTGGTGGAGGTTCACTCAGAGGTAGCAGAGCAGGTGGAGTTGCACATGACCAAGGATGAAGATGGGATGCTTAGAAAGGAAGGCCTGGAGGAAGTGCTGATCCCTGCATTAGAGACCCAGAGTTTTCATCCGGGAGGCATTCACATTATGCTGATTGGGCTGCGTAGTCCACTGAACGTGGGTGGGGCGATTGAGTTAGAGCTAGTCTATGCAGATCAATCCAAGGAAACGATCTCTGTGCCTGTAGATGAGCGCCCACTTCTACCCATCACTGCTCAAAACAACCATTCTCTGGATTTACCGACAACTCGAACGCAATAAGAATCAACCAAACATGTCTGTACTAACTGACCAACGCCCCTGGGGCCACTACACCGTTTTGGCTGACGAAGAAGACCACAAGGTCAAACGCATTGTTGTTCAACCTGGCAAGCGTCTGAGCCTACAGCGGCATCAGTATCGTGCGGAGCACTGGTATGTGGTCAAGGGAGAAGCCCGCGTGACACTGGATGAGTCCGAAAACATCCTCAGTGCTGGCAATGCAGTGGATATTCCGGTCCGTACGAAACATCGGATCGAAAACACCGGCTCTGATGAGTTAGTCTTTATTGAAGTCCAAACCGGCAGCTACTTTGGAGAAGATGACATTGAACGCTTCGATGACGACTTTGGTAGAGCTAGCTGAATCTTCCCCTCGTCTCTTTTGCTCAGTAACTGAAATACATCAACTGATGGATGTCCACTTTGCTGACTGGACGACCGCTCCTCGGCGCAGGATCGCGTAGTCTGTGTCCACTGCTGGGAACAGACAGCCCACTTCGATGGTCTCTTGCAGAAACTCCTGATCCAACGTTAAAAATCCTGCTGGTTTGCCAACTGCTCGAATTCGCTGAATTCCTTCCAAACATGCTTTTTTGACCTCGGGATGACTTGGCTCTCCAGGAAAGCCCATGCTGGCTGCCAGATCTGCTGGACCAATAAAGACAGCATCCACTCCCGGTACCTGAGTGATTGCTTCCAACTGCTCCAAGGCTTCCTGCGTTTCAATCTGAACCATCAAGCAAATTTCTTCACGGGCTCGCTTCGCATAGTCTGGAATTGTTCCATATCGACTCGCCCGAGTGATGCCGGCAAAGCCCCGAATTCCTCTAGGGGCATAGGCCACAGAAGCAGCTGCCAGTTGGGCTTCCTCAACATTCTGGACATAAGGAATCAGCAGTGACTGGACTCCACAATCCAGAAAGCGCTTGATCTCTGCTGGATCCAGTGAGCTTGGCCGGACAATCGGGTGAACAGGATAGGGTGCCACCGCCTGCAGGAGAGACAGCACCTCTAATGGATTCATCGGCGTGTGTTCTGTATCAAACAAGAGCCAGTCAAAGCCACAAGCCGCCAACATCTCTGCAATATTGGAATCATTGATTGAGCACCAAAGGCCGATTTGCCGTTGTCTATTGAGAATATTGGCTTTGAACGGGTTGGAGGGAAGTTTCATGTGGACCTTTCACGGGTAACGAATATGAGAGAGAGAACGTAAATTTTCAGCACTGGTGGTCGGCAGTCTTAAAAACTCTAGGTAGGCAGGGATCTGTTCAAACAACATATCCGTACCAATCTGGGTTATACACCCTCTTTCTCGGGCAGCTAAAACAAAAGGAGTTACTTCCTGTTTCATCACGACTTCACCAACCATTGTATCTGGCGATATCCGTCCGACATCAATTGGTAATGGATCGCCAGGCTCCATTCCCATCGGAGTTGCATTCACTACAATTTCAAACCCACTGGGATCGTTACAACCCAGATTGATCGGCAACGTTGGAAAGAACTGCTGGAGCCGACTTGATAGCTGTTCTGTTGCATCTGGGCGGGTATCGTACAGTGCCAAGCGTCCTACTCCAGCATCTGCCATGGCAACCGCAATCGCAGAGCCCACACCACCTGAGCCAATAATCAATGCAGAAGCACCTTGGACAGGTCGCCCTTTGCGTGCAAGCCCTCGTACAAAACCCTGTCCATCAAACATATCACCCACCAGCCGACCATCTGCTTCTTTACGGACAGCGTTGCAGGCTCCACAGACTTGAACTGCGGTACTCACCTCATCGAGCATCGCCACAGTGCTCACCTTATGCGGCATTGTGATCAGTGCTCCAATAATATTCTGCAACTGAAACAAGGATTTGAAAAACCTCGGATAGTCCTTTCCCTTACACCCCATTGGCACAACCAAGGCGTCAACCCCCTTTTTTTCAAAGTAGGGGTTAAAGATCATTGGAGCCTTGAAGCTTCCTGTGGGCCAACCAATGTGTGCAATCAATGTAGTATATCCAGAAATTAACTGGGCCATCGATCCTTTCTCATACCTAACTTTTGTATTCTCATCTGTCTGAAAATTCCCTCAAACAATTAAATCTGCCACCAATTCACGGGCCTGCATTGTTAATCTGATTTGGGCGTTTGGTGCTCCATACCCCCGATAGCCTGTTCGCTAGACAAATTCAAAGCAGCAGCGTTTCTCAAATAGGTGGGTATAGAGTTGATAGAAGGACCCGTGCTCGTCTTCATCATAAAGAATGTGGTGAGTCCGTAGCTGTTCGATCAGCTCTGTAGATAAGCCGAAGCGTGGAGCCAGATCATCATAATAGTGACCGGTCACTTTTTTGTCAGAGGGTCCCTGACAGGCAAACGGTCGCAATGGAATACTGTATCGATGGTCATAGCTCGATAGTTTGAGAAACAGGTGCTCCTTTGAATAACCGATTATGACTTCAGATGCTAGTGGGAAGGTTTAACAGGCCCGAATTTTCATAAGACTTTTGCCTATGGTCTTGAAACAAAAGGGATCATGAGAAGAAGGTCTTTGATATTTTAGCAGCTAACCTGATTTCTGAGTTCACGCAGGATTTCACCTAATGGTTTGCTGTTAACGTAGGCATAAGTGATCAGGGAGCACCGAAATTTCTCACCAACCAGCTTGATGTTTTTTTCCTGCATCTCTGCAACTGTTTCTTTCCAAAGTTGAGACTGCCACTTGGCATCTTTGAAGCAATTGGAATCCAGCCGCAATAGTGATTTTTCCTCAAGCTCTCTCAATTGAACCATTAGTTTGGGCAAATAGAACCCAAAACGCTGTACTTCCTTGCTAGGGACTCCTGCAGCATGACGCATCTCACAGAGCCCCTGCCTGAAACACTTGGAAACCACCATGTCTTCGAGGATGACCGTGTTTGCTTGAATAGTCTATGGAATCCATAAGGCGGCAAAGAGTAGAAGCAAAAGCATTAGCCGGCAATCTTGACGATGAGAATTCATGTCACCTGTATTTATAATTGTCACTAAGCAGTTCCTAGGAATTTGTTGGGGCAGCGTTTCACTCCAGGAGTTTCGATCACAATTTTAGACAACAATATCATAGAGACACCGGAGGTCAGATCTTACAAAGCTATACTGAGTTTGTTGTCTCTCTAGTAGAATGATTTTCTCAGTACTCATTTTCTTCAGGATCAGGCAAGGCAGTTGGACTTTCCCTCTCTTCTTCCTCTTCTTCTGCCCCCTCCCACAAATGAAACTGGTGTACCACCTCCAACAACTCTGCAGCCTGCTGGGACAACTGTGAACTCGACTTGGCATTTACCTCCGAAAACTGTGCATTCTCCATCGTCATCTGATTCAACTCCTCCAACGCCTGGTTTACCTGACGGATGCCTTGTGACTGCTCCTCAGCAGCCTGACGGATCATCTGCGTCATCTCCGCTACCGACTCCGTTGTCCCAAAAATCTCTTCCAATGAACTCCGGGCCTCACTCAAGGTCTTCCTACCAGATTGAGCCTTCTCTACTGAAGCTCCCACCACTCTGGCAATCTCTTCAGCTGACTCCGCCGTCTGGGCTGCCAACTCCTGAACCTCCTGGGCCACTACCGCAAATCCGGCTCCATGCACTCCCGCTCGTGCTGCTTCAATCGAGGCATTGATCGCCAGCATCCGGGTCTGAGCTGCAATCTCACTGATCAACGAAGTAATCTTTGTCACATTCTCCGTCGAGGACTCAATCTCAGCCATCGTCTTCGTGAAACGCTGCATCTGCTCACTGCTGGTCTGCGCCTGACGGCTCATCTGCTGACTCTTACTACTAGCCTGGGTCGAGAGTTCATGGTTGTGCTTGGTCTGGGCGTTCAACTCTACCATCGAAGAACTGATCTCCTCCAGTGAAGCTGCCTGGGCTGAGGACTGCTCGGCTAACTGCCGACCGGTACTCTCCAACACGCTTGACTCCTGCTGGACCTGACGAGAGGACAACTCCACGTGCTGCAGAGCGCTATTGAGTTGAGAGACCATCTGGCGCATCGCTTCAGCCATCTGGCCGATCTCATCTTGCTGTTCAACCTCGACTTGTATGGTCAGGTCTTGCTCTTCGGCGATGGTTTGCAGGGCCAGCGCAGTCTGAGAGACGGGCTGAGTAATGTTGCGGGAGAAGAAAAGGGCTAGTTGGATCACCAGGGCCACTACAGCCAGCAGCAGAACCAGCACCACCAGTCCCAGGATCCAGACGGGGCGTAGGACTTCAGAAGCCTGAATCTCGGTGATCAGAGCCCAGGTCTGGTCATGAACATTGACCGGAGAGAAGGAAGCCAGCACCCAGTCACCGTTGTAGTTCTGATAGAGACCGGTGTCACTCTGGCCTGCCAGAGCCAGACGGACGGGTTCGGTATCAGCCCCATTGAGAGAGACTTCTCCGCTGAGAGAGGAAGCAAGGTTGCGGTTGGGATCTCGGGTGCTGGTTCGTAGTTTGAGATCAGGGCCGACCAGGTAAGACTCTCCAGTCTCTCCGAGACCTGTGCGTTGCAACATGACCTCATTCAAGGTGCTGTCGGAAAGTTGGAGGGCAACCAC
>AGAU01000407.1 GCA_000224765.2 SAR324 cluster bacterium JCVI-SC AAA005
ATTTCATTATTTGATATTTATCACCACTGCTGGTAATTCATCGACTAACTCTCCTTATCTCCCTCACTGCTAACCGCAGGCGATCATGAAATATTTGATCTGCTCTCTACTTGTTAGTCTCCTGTTGGTCCCACTGGCCTGGTCTCAAACCAGGGCAATCAAGCCTGTTCGTATTGAAGCCAAAACCGCTCAGGATGAATCAATCTTCTACATCTACGAAGAATCGCACGCCCTGATCATTGGCATCAGTGACTACACCAACGGCTGGGCTAAATTACCTGGAGTCAAGACGGATGTTGGGGAAGTTAGCAGGGCACTGGAGGAAAATGGCTTTGAGGTAGAGGTAGTTGAGGATCCAACACTTGATGAACTAGAGATATCGATTGAGGATTTCATCTTTGACAAGGGAGCCGATCCGGAGAATCGACTCCTGATTTACTATGCCGGACATGGTCACACAATGAAGTTAGGCTATGGTGGCGAAATGGGTTTTCTAGTGCCAGCTGATGCTCCTTTGCCAAAAAAAGGCCGAGATATCGCCTTCCAACGAAGTGTGATGAGCATGCAGGAGATTGAAGTTTATGCAAAGAATACTTCTGCCAAGCATGTCTTGTTCATGTTCGATTCCTGTTTTGCTGGTTCAGTCTTTCTGGCGACCAGAGCGGCTCCCTCCTACATTGAAGTGTTTACCGAAGAACCAGTACGACAGTTCATTACCTCAGGCAGTGCTGAGCAGGAGGTGCCCGACATCAGCATTTTTAGACGTGCTTTTGT
>AGAU01000406.1 GCA_000224765.2 SAR324 cluster bacterium JCVI-SC AAA005
TAACCTCTACTTCAGCGTCAGCAGTGCTGAGATCGTGGCGATTATGGAAGGTAGTGCAGAAAACATGGCTGCCGTTGAGATGGTTACTTCATCAACAGGAACGTTTAGCTCTTTTGAAACAATCGAGATCATTGATTCCAAGTCAATGATCTCGGCAATGGAAACTGCAAATAAAGTAGTTTCTGCGTATCAGGCACCAAACCAATAGGCCCTGATATTAGCTATGTGGCAAACCAATTGGAATCCCAAGTTTTAATTTGGAATTTCTTATTTATGTATAAATGATGTCCATCATTTTTGGTTCTTTTTATTCGAGATTACCTATGAATCTATGTGTTGTATCAGAGTACAGCTGTACCGTAAAGGATTTCAGATGAGAAAGTAAATTAATTTTAAATCTATGAAATTTTAGCAGGCAGGTGTTAGTAACTTATGTGATTTCTTGTACGTCTCTGAGATCAGAATTGGTTCAAATTTAAATTATTTAAGCTTTCTAAAAAACTCTCATATGAATTAAAAAATTTCTCTTAGAGTCTACAATATAAAGAGCGTTGCTAATAATAATATACAACTACTAAAAGCGAATAAAAACTTAATGAAACTAAAACTTTCTTTAGATGCGATTTATGAAGTATCACCCGAAGTGATCAAGGAATTAGAGAATGAATTTGGTAGTCATAATGATGTATTGAAAGAGCTTTATAGCCGTTTAGATCAGGAGTTAGTTGGCTACTTTGCTGAAGAAATTCATGAGGATCTACTTGAGGATACTGAAGTTAGTTTTGATTCAACTACAACTAAGATCTATTCACTAGAACTGTTAGAGGAGTCTAATGAGGGAGAAGAAATAAGCATTAACCTCTACACACCTCCCGAAGTACTAGGAAACACTCTTTCAAAAGACCTTGAGGAATAGACTTTTGTACGTTTCATGGTTAAATCTCAAAAGATCTGTCCTATCTTGCAAAGTAGACTGAGCAGGGTTGTAAATCGCCTTAACTAAATTAATTGAACAGAGCAACTTTTGAACTAAGACTATCTGGCTCCTATCCTTCTCAAATGAACTTGGTTGCTTGCTTCAAAGGGATTCAACTAAATTGAATCCCAAAACTTCTGATGGAAAATCCCATGAATATTTGTATCGTGACAAAGTTTGATTGTACTTACGAAGAATTTACGGCAATGCTGGCTGAGGTAGGGGATGATGTTCGCCGGTGCACATCTGCGTGGGAGGTAACAAAACTGAACGACAAGATGGCGGTTGGGCTTTTAAATGTGACTGATATGGAAGGCCTTCAAAGTGTCATGTCATCGCCAAAGGTTCAGGAATGGAATGTGGAAAACAATGCTGTAGCTGATGTCTATTCTCTGGAAAAGATTTCTTAATAAATTAACCATCTTGCACACAATCCGTTTTTATCCCTCTTTCCAGTTGAGAATCGCTCTCTGGTTCACAAGCTCCTGCATCATGTTCAAATGGGGAACTATGAGATGCACAAATGGTTGAAATACTAAATGGCAATTTGACTGAAATTGAAAAGACCAAATTCATTGCAAGCGGTTATCGAGAGGACCCTGTTGGTATGCTAAATCTTTAAAAATATCGGGATGCTGCTGAGTATCCACAAGAAAGTTTTATCACGCTTACTGGGAATTTAGTATCCATAGCACCAAGTATTTCTGAATCTGATTAGATAATGTCTGCAGCAAAAAACATGAACCTTAGATATGAGGTTACTGCCAAAGCTGGCATACTCCGGCGTGAGGATTACAAGCAAAAATGACGAAATAATCTGTAAAAATTAGAATTCAGCTGATGCCCGGATTCAAATGCTTTTTGCTAGAATAGATATTTTTCCTAGTTTTTTGTTGCTAATGACCAGTTAACATCTTGGTCAAGAGGGTAAATTGGTCGGCGTAGTTGCTTGTATTCGTAAGCATTGAAATCAGGTCGATGAATTCCGGGTGTATCTGCATCGAAAATGTGGGATGCCACATCTCCAAAG
>AGAU01000405.1 GCA_000224765.2 SAR324 cluster bacterium JCVI-SC AAA005
AAAGGTTTTTGACTGACAACACGAGCTTGCCAATTTTTTTCTTTTGCCTGGACGCATAGAATTGATCCACTTCCCGGCCAACCATCTCCTTAATCAAATGTTCACGACTAAACTCTTTAACTGATCTTGTAGAAATGTGTTGGCCATCTCGCAATACGGTGATCCGATCGGCAATCTCAAAGACTTCATCCAATCTGTGGCTAATAAATAGAACAGCTACATTCTCTTGTTTGAGCTTTCTAGCAACCTTGAAAAGTTGTTCTACCTCGTGGTTAGACAGAGAGGCTGTAGGTTCGTCCATGATCAAAACTTTGACGTTCAACGAGATTGCTTTGGCAATTTCTACGGCCTGCTGAGATGCCAAGGTGAGTCCACTGGCTGGCGCCCGTACATCCAATGTCATACCGAGATCTGAAAGGATTTTCTGAGCGTTGTCATACATTTTTTTCCACTGAACCCATACACCACGATTGCGGTGGCTGATGAAAATGTTTTCAGCAACATCTAAATCTGGAAAGACCATCGGCTCTTGGTAAATAGCAGCAATGCCGAGGGCCTGTGCCTCTTGGGAGTTGTTCAGTTTAATGCGATTCCCAGAAAACGTTATCTCACCCTCATCTGGTTGCTGAATGCCGGTCAGTATCTTGATCAGAGTAGATTTTCCAGCTCCATTCTCTCCTACAAGCGCATGAATTTCACCCGGGAAGAGTTCCAAAGAAACCTCTTTGAGGGCTTGTGTCATATCAAACCGTTTAGAGAGATTTCTTACACTTAGGATAGGAGTTGAGGCAGTATTCATTGATAATTTGTAAGATTGAAGGTCAGTCCATATGCCACTGTAGTGGCAGCAAGAACGGGAAATTTCTCTGAGAATCTACCTCAATCTTCATGATTGGAGTCATGTATTCACCCCAACGCCTATTCACATCACTAGCGTTTATTGCTGCGATTGTTTGATCTAAGTTTTCAGTTTCGAAATATCCAAAAAGAGTTAGACCGTTGCGAAAAATAGAATAGTTCCGTACTCCGGAAGCACGAAGCATATCGATCATTTCTGGCCAGATTTCTTCATGACGCTTTTTGTATTCGTCCTCATAGCCGGGACGTACTTCTAAAATCCATGCAAATTGCTGATTCATGTTACTGCCGATTGAAGTTCAGTTGTTGGTGATGATGACTGCCTTCTAAACTCCTGAATACGATAGATTGAATCAGGATTCGGAGGACGTGGAAACGGCATGATAATGTGTTCGGGCTCGTTCCTAGGATGCAGTGTACTCTTACCTAGTACAATCTTTTCTTGAAATTCATGAAAGTCTCCGTAAACCTCAAAATCTACAAGAGGCCAAGCGTCTGCCGAGGCGTATTCAAAAAGAAGTAGCCGACGCGGACGAGAAGAGAAATTTGGACTAGACCCATGCAATGCTTTGACATGATGGAAACTTGCTGAACCAGCTGGTCCTGTCAATTTGACTGCAGTAGAAAGGTCAATTTTCTCTGAATCAGGATTAACTGATCCACTAAACACTCCTTGGAAGTGATGGTTTAGGGTTTTCCCCTCATGGCTGGTAGGGACGATCATCAGCGGAGCGTTATTTTCGTCAACATCATCAATCATAATGCCGACTGCTAGCAGATCAGCATTGGTATGTGGGTAAAAAGCCCAATCTTGGTGCCAGTCCACGGCTGCTCCCTCATTAGCCGCTTTGATGTTTAGTTTGCTGTTTCGGAAGCGGATGTTCTTGCCAATCAATTTACTCAAGATCTCTAGAATCTTGCGGTTTCTGACCGCTTCCGCAAAAACAGGGTGTTGTTTATGAGGCACCTTGATTCTTTGAACTCTTGGATTCTTGGTAGAGTGATTGGGTTCCAGATCAAATTTTTCATTAGAAACATTGTGACGTCTTGATTGTTCAATTAACTCATCAGTTGCGTGTTGAAGATCAAGCACTTCTTTTTTGTTGAATACAGCTTCTATGCAGGTGAAACCTAGTTGCTTATACTCTTCGATCATACTCATGATTTGCTCAATTGCATGGGGTTGTTTCGTTTGATTTCGCAGATCTATGATGGGGCTTCCAGAACCTGAAAGGTTTTTAAGCCAACCTCATGGTTCGCGCAATATTTTGTATTGTTTACACTTGAGATATCGACGAATCGATTAATAAATTCTTGGATGGAATATGATCTGAAGCCCTCGTTTTATTCAATATTTGCTAGAATATGAGAAATTTGAAACTCAGAGACCCACGCTCCAGCTTCTGTCAAAATGATTTTGATTTTTCAATGGGAGATTGAACGCTCAAACAACGAACCATTTTGAATTTTAGTCCTCAACGTAGTGCAATCGATTGGAATTTAAATGCACAAAGAAACATTTCAACTTACTTATCAGATATCATTTTTCAGTTGTTCACTCAAAAATCTTGCATTGGGATGAACCATATACGATATAGCTGGAAATTCCTAATAGACTGCTTTGATTTTTTCAAAAAAACTTTGGAGATGCAATTATGATTGTTTGGCAGGAATCAATCATAGAGAGGCCAAAATCACTAGTTGAGATTGCCGCAGATGCGATCCGGAGGGGAATTATCTGTCGGGAGTTGATCTTGGGGCAGCCCCTCACTGAAGCCGGTTTGGCAAAAAAGCTTGGGATTAGTAAGACACCAGTGAGAGAAGGCCTGTCTCTTTTGCGTTCAGAAGGCCTTGTGGTTGCCGAACCTCATCGTGGCTACCGAGTTTTCAATATGACTCAAGAGGAGTTGGTCGATTTTTGTGAATTGCGCTTTGCATTGGAATCTCAGGCATTACGTTATGCGGTCCAGCGCCAAAAACTAAAATTGACTCAACAGCTCTATCAAATCCTCATTGATATGAAGGAAAACTGTAGCCCAGAGAATCGAGAAAAGTACTTGGAGTTAGACACAAGCTTTCACCAGAGCTTTTTTTGTTGTGCTCAAAGTAGATTCCTCTACCATCATTACGCAAATATCAAAGCCATCATCGAGACCCTTCGCCACTATATTTCTAGGACCGATGAAGCAACAGAAAACTCTTATGAGGATCACAAAAAGATTACTGAATTCCTAATCAACAATGATCTTGAGAGTGCACTTGGACAATTGGAAGCGCACATTGTTAAATGGTCAAAACGTAGTAATTTGTCAGCAAATTTATCGGAGGTGATGAGATAAAGACAACAGTTCCACTTCCTGCCAATTTTTCTTGCTATCTTGTTCTTTCAAGAGTACCAAATTTGCTCAATACAAGACGAAGTTCATCTCTTTCCCAAGAACCCTAATAATAAATCTGGATGAGTGCCGAAACCCGACAGCCTGTTCTATTGAAAAAATATAAGGTCTCCCCATACTTGATTCCAAAAACAAAACTCAGGTTTGAACTTGGAGAAAGAAGCACCGAAGTTCAATCGATTTTGAGTTTACAAAAAAACCCTCATGCTGAAGATGGACTTTTGCGCCTTCACGGAGAAGGTGTTGAACTCTTAGAGTTGAAACTCAATGGTTCTGCTTTGAGTGAGGCCGATTACCAAAAAGACAAGGAATTCCTTACAATCACAAACTTTCCAGATGAGGGAGAATTGTCAATTCGGACTCGAATTCAACCTCAAGACAACACGACTCTGGAGGGTCTTTACAAGTCTAATCAACTTTTCTGCACACAATGTGAAGCGGAGGGCTTCCGCCACATTACCTACTTCCTTGACCGTCCTGACGTACTTTCCCGATACACGACTACAATTGTGGCGGATCAGCAGAATTACCCTACCTTGCTTTCTAATGGTAATCCTATCGACTCAGGAACCATGTCTGATGGGCGCCACTATGTCACCTGGGAAGATCCATTTCCGAAACCAAGTTACTTGTTTGCACTAGTAGCAGGAACTTTGGATTGTCTTGAAGACTCTTACCAGACAGTTTCGGGCAAGCGAGTAGCCCTGAGGATATATACCGAGCATGGTTACAAAGAGCAGTGTCATCATGCGATGGATTCATTGAAGAAGGCGATGCGTTGGGATGAGGAGCGATTTGGTCTAGAGTATGATCTTGATAATTACATGATTGTTGCTGTTCAAGATTTTAACTTCGGAGCAATGGAAAACAAGGGGCTGAACATCTTCAATGCTCGTTACATCCTCTCGCGATTTGACACCGCAACCGATGAAGATTTTGAAAACATTGAGAGTGTGGTTGCTCATGAGTACTTCCACAATTACACAGGGAATCGAGTCACTTGTCGTGATTGGTTTCAATTGAGCCTAAAAGAGGGATTAACCGTCTTTCGTGATCAGGAATTTACCTCTGACTTAAACTCTCGACCTGTCAAACGGATCCAAGATATTAGATTTTTACGAGATTACCAATTTCCAGAAGATGCAGGACCAACTGCTCATCCTGTCCGTCCTGAGAGTTTTCTCGAAATCAATAATTTTTACACTGTCACAGTTTATGAGAAGGGCAGCGAATTAATTCGCATGTTGCAAACCCTGATCGGACGTGAGGCATTCACCCTGGGTGTGCAGCACTATTTAAAAAAGCATGATGGACAAGCAGCCACAGTGGAGAATTTTCTGGAAGCTATTGCAGAGAGTTCAAAAACGGATCTTAAACCCTTCCGGGCCTGGTACAGTCAGGCAGGCACTCCAAGAGTTTGTGTTCGAAGTGAATACTCCGCGAAAAATCAAGAATACGAGCTTCATTTCGAGCAATCCTATCCCCAATTGAGTGTTGCAGGGGAGCGGTGCGCTGTCCCAATCCCAATTCAGATTGGTTTGCTGAACGAAGGAGGTGAGAGCATCTCATCAACAGAAACTGAATTGTTTTTACTCCAAAAGCCAAAAGATAGTCTAATTCTCTATGGAATCTCAGAGAGGCCCATTCCGTCGTTGCTTCGGCAATTCTCTGCCCCAGTGTGCTTGGAATATGAATACTCACCTGAAGAGTTGGCTTTGCTATACCAAAGGGATTCTGATGAGTTCAATCGCTGGGATGCAGGTCAGCGACTTGCTACGATGGTCATTCAGCAGGGACTTGAAAGTCTGCAACAGGGTCAATCTCCTACCGAACCGACCCTGCTTTTGGAAAGCTTTGCTTCGATTTTGCGCCTGGGGCATTCTGATCTCTCCTTCTTGAGTCAATTACTGACCTTACCCTCTGAAGGTTACCTGAGCGCACATTTCAAACCCATTTCACCTAATCAACTTAGGGAGGTTCTCTGGGGGTTGTATGATGCATTAAGCGATCAATTACGTGTGATTTGGAAGCAGAAATACCAAGAAATAGTGCAACCACCTGCTGAAAGTTTAACTGCTGAGGCTATTGGGAAGCGACGCTTCCGCAATCTTTGCTTGAGTTATCTCGGAAGAAATGAAGAAACCCTTGGAGAAGAATTAGCATTCCAACAATTTGAGCAAAGCCAGAATATGACTGAAGCTGTTGGGGCTCTAAATGTGCTGACTCATCAATCAGGCCCACTTCGTAGTCAGGCACTAGGATCTTTTTATCAAAGATGGCAGGAAGACGCGTTGGTGTTGGACAAGTGGTTCAGGATTCAAGCTGCTTCCCGCAGAGAAAACGTGCTTGATGACGTTGAGAATTTAATGAAACATGAAAAATTTAGTTATCGCACCCCAAACCGTGTGAGAGCCTTGGTTGGTGGATTCAGTCAGGGTAATTTTTTGCGTTTTCACCATGAAGATGGCAGAGGCTATCAATGGTTGGCAACCCAAATCCAAGAGCTGGATAATAGCAATCCCCAAGTAGCCGCAAGGTTGCTCACACCATTGGTACGCTGGCAACAGTTTGCTGAACCATTTCAAAGCAAGATGTACCAAGCACTTAAGCAAATCTTTAACACCTCTGAACTATCAAAGGATGTGTTTGAGATTGTTAGCAAGAGCCTCGGTGAATCACCATGAGTACAAAAGAAGATCAATCCTTACCGACCAGGTTACTTTTGATCAGGCACGCCCAGACGGAATGGAATGTCCAGAGACGATTTCAGGGTTATGGGGATAGTCCAATTACTAAAGAGGGACAGGAACAGCTTCAACGCTTAAAATCCAGACTTGCTGGAATAGCATTTGATGTTGTTTATTCAAGTGATCTCGGGCGCACAATGGAAACCTCCCAAATGCTCGTAGGAAAAAAGCGGATTGAAGAGCCACGGCTAAGAGAGCGTGGGGTTGGTATTCTTGAAGGCTTGAATTTAGAGCAAATCATGGCTGAGCATGCCGATGCATTTCAAGCATTTCGGTCCGGTGATAAAGACCATCAAATTGATGGAGGCGAGAGCTTACAAAATGCCCTTAATCGAGTTTGGGAATTTTTGGAGGAAATGCCTTTAAAACATCCTGGAGCTGAGCTGGCAGCTGTCTCTCACGCTGGACTGATTCGGCTTATTTGTAAACAGATCTTAGGCCTTGAGCTGGATGCTCCTAATTTTTTTCAGATCCCGAATACAAGCCTTACCCAACTCGTTTTTTCACCAAAAGATTTGAGCTGGAGTCTTGAATGTTTGGCTGATACCACGCATCTTCAGCGTGTTTTTGACCCCCTTGTAGTGATCTAATCAATGGCATCTATATTCAGTCGTATCATTCAAGGTGAGTTGCCTTGTGAAAAGATTGATGAAACAGACAATGAGATCTGTTTACTCGATATCTCTCCTTTTACTGAGGGACACACTCTGGTGATCCCCAAGCGTGAAGTAGCTCGATTTGAAGAACTTCCTGAAACAGAAGCACTCAGTCTGATGCATACCATGCAGAGGGTGTCCAAAGCAGTCTGCAAGGCATATGGAGGAGCTGATTACAACATTCAGCTTAACAATGGACCAGGTGCAGGCCAGGAAGTGCCCCATGTGCATTTTCACATCATCCCCCGTCCAGATGGTCTGCGAGTCCCCAACCTAGGGAAATATGCTGATGGGCAAATCGCGGAGGTAGGAGCCCTCGTACGAGCCTGTCTGGATAGCTGAACGAATGCGATCAACGCTATTGGAGAAAAACGATAAATGTTGAGGCCATCTTCTCCAGTTCAGCAATTGGCAGCCGTCGACATTGGTAGCAAAGCTGTACGGATGGTTCTTGGCAATTTAAATTGTGAAAGACATCTGCATATTCAGCAGCGCTGGCGATCTTTTCTAAGCCTTGGTACATCAGTTTTCCGAGCGCAATCCATCCCAGCTGCTCAAATTATTGCCCTACAACAAGTACTACAATCTTTCCAAACTGCACTTCCGCAAGATACTCCTTGGTCTATTTCTGCAACAAGCGCTTTCCGAGAAGCCAAAAACCGAGTTGAAGTCCATCAAGAATTAGCAAAACATGGTTTTCAGATTCGGGTTTTGACCGGGTTGGAAGAAGCAAAATTGATTCACCATCTCTTCCGACAACAGTGGCCTGAGTTGTCTGGCACAACACTGCATGCTGATTTGGGTGGAGGAAGCTTGGAGTTGTCCTTGGAACAAGATGCTCAACTGCTATGGCAAGACAGCTTGCCACTAGGTGTCTTGCGTGCTGGGAAAAGGCCTAATTTATCAAGCCTCGATGCTCTTGAAGAAACCTTTGCAAAGGTAAGTCTGAACCAACGTCAGTTGGTAGTATCAGGTGGAAGTGCCCGAGAGTGGGCAGAACGACTCGTCTCCGAGGGGATATTTGGGGCTCATGAGCCGGGACGAAGTATTTTTGAATATCAGTTCTTGCCTCTGAAAAAGGCGAAGACCAGTTCAGCTTCTATCTTCTCAAGACTGATCGAGATGTGGCGACCAGAACAAGTGATCCTTTCCCGTATCGGTCTGAAAGAAGGCCTGTTATTAGAATTGGCAGAGCAGCTTTCTAATGATGAGTGCCGGTTTTGTTTGGGTGAGGAGGTACCTGTTCTTCAAGTCAATCTAACTCAAGGCGTGATAGACAATTAAAACTACGGCAAGTTCAACATCTGGATAGCATCTAACATTTGATCATCATAGAGCCCAAACATGATTCGGATCGCCTGAACCATGAAAGGCATCCCCAAGAGCAGGAAGATAAATCCCATCATCAAGGTTAGTGGAAACCCCACAACAAAGATCTGGATCTGAGGAACAGATCGGGAAAGTAGCCCCAATATCAAGTTTGTTATCAGGAGCGCTATAATGAGGGGTGCACCTAACTGAAAACCAATGGAGAAAATCCCGGAACTCAGCTGAATCACCATACTTGCCAAGTCATTCCCCATGGTGGCCTGCCCCACTGGGATCAATTGGTAGCTTCTCACCATTGCTTGAATGACTAGTATTGGGCCGTCCAAGCTCAGGAATACTAGTGAAGCAATTAAGGTCTCCAGTTTAGACAGCAATGAGACTTGCTGCATTGAAGCAGGATCGAAGACATTCGCAATGCTCAACCCCATCTGGAAGCCGGTCATTGCCCCTGCAAACTCCACGGCAGCAAAGAGAATCTTACCAATTAGCCCAAGAGTCACCCCAATTAATAGCTCGCTAAAAACTAGCATCAAAAAATGATGAATTTGCTCAGGAAGAACAGTGGGGGAGGGCAAAAAAGGATTCAAGATCAGGGAGAAAACCAGAATGACAACAATTTTGATCTGAGCAGGGATATTGGAGCTGCCAAAAATTGGTGCAGTTGTCAAAACCCCGCCAACCCTGATCAATACAAGCAGGAAAACTAGCAGTTGCGAAGCATCATAGCTTAGCAGATTTGCCATGCTGGCGCCTGAATTCTAATTAGTCTCGATAGTTCCCAGCGTAGTTGGTGTCTTCACTGAATCCGCCGACTCCACGATTTCTATTTGCACGTCGTTCCTGCTCCATTTGTGCTTCAAGGCTAAGTCGGGTAAACGGAAGGGCCATCAGTCGTTTCTTGCCAATCCACAGCCCAGTTTCTTCGCACCAGCCATATTCACCGCTGTCCATCCTCTGCAGAGCATCCTTGATTTGTTGTAGACGTTCGATTTCTCGACTTTCAATCAAGCTGTTGAGAGTTTGTTCCTGGGAGATTACGGAGTGATCTACTTCATCTCCAACTTCAAACTCAGTCTCTTCTTGTGTAGCGTTAAGTCGTTCTTCAATTTCCTCCATTTGGCTCATAAGCATTGTCTGGATTTCCTGCATCTCCTCAGCAGCCATTGCTTCTTCGCTATCTATTTCGTCAGGGGTATCCAAGTCCTGCTCTTCCGTTCTCATTTCAGGTTTCTCCTTTAAAATCTAATTCAATGCGTTTGATTGAGATGGAGCACGAAGCCCTTCAGATTTTGGGCCAGTCGTGCAAAAGGGCTAAAATCTCTACCATCTTTTTGAGGGGATGCAACACAAAATTCAAGATTTTGTTAAAATTGCCGCAGAAAAACCCATCCAATTCGCCGAAGGGAGCAATTGCCAAAATCCTTTTTGGGTTGCTTCAATTCCCCCAGGTAGCTCTTCCCATGGAATAGTCTGCAGTCCAAGTTCCTCAGATAATTGCAAGGGTAACTGTGTTTCTTCTGGTTCCAGTGAGCAGGTCGAGTACGCAATCCAGCCACCCTTTCTTACCACTCGTGCTGCTTCTTTGAGGAGCCTGCCCTGAAGCTCAGTCTGTCGTAACAAACTCTTCAGATCTGCCACCCACTTGATGTCTGGACTCTTCCTGATTGTTCCTGTTGAAGAACAAGGGACGTCTAGAAGGATACCATCGATTGATCTGCTTGGGAAAGGCAGCTTCGTCCCGTCGGACTGCAACATGTGGCCAGATAGATTGAGTCTCTGAAAATTTTGGTGGATTTTCTTCAAACGAGAAGCAGAGACATCATTTAGCAGAAATTGACCCGGATAGTTTGGAGACAACTGAAGCCCTTTCCCACCCGGAGCAGAGCAAACATCAAGAATTTTTCCTTCTAGAAAAGGCCTGATGGAATTGCAGAAAGCATAGGAGGATGCATCTTGAGCGTAGATCAATCCATCCTTGGCCATCGATGTATTCCAAACTCCCTGGTTTGTCTGTAGTACGGTTAATTCTGGGAAGATAGGGTGTGCGTTCCAATCAATTTTGATAGCTGCGAGTTGTTGACGAAGCGAAGCAACATACTCAACTCCTTTGGATGCCAAGGTTAGATTTGGCAATAGGTTGTTTGCTTCACAAATTTGTTCTGTGGCTTCTAAACCATAGTTTTTTACCCAGCGCTCCACCATCCAATCCGGATGGGAGGTCCGGGTGGCAAGTGTTCGTTGAACTGGTTTCAATAGCCCAGAATGTAAATCCCTCTGCAATTGGCGCAAGATTGCATTGACAAGACCGGTTCTAGCTTCCAAACGATGCAGTCGAACCAATTCAACGGCATGGTGGATTGCATGGTGCTGCTTTGAATTCCGTAGGAAAATCAGCTCGTACGCTCCAATCAGCAGGATTCCTTTTAACACATCCTGAAGCTTGGACCACGGAAGCCGGCACCGATCCCGAACCTCAACCTTGAGCCAGCGATGGTGGCGTAACACTCCCTGTAGCAAGTGTGTTTGCAGTCGGTCATCTTCTCTTGGGCTGATTTCTGCCTGCCGGATCGCTTGCCAGTTTCTTTGTTTCTGGAATTGAAGATAACTTCGCAAGGCCAGCAGTTGTGGGGATTGGGGACTGTTATGTGATGTATGACTCATGAAGAAATCTCAGGGTGTGAACGCTACTTGCATCATTTTACAGCAACTTTAGAACCCAGATCTCTCAACGTCAAATAAAAGTAAGCTATGGGAGCCGTTCTTTCACAAAATGAGGTAGATGCGTTGCTGCGCGGGGTATCCGGTGATGACATGGACATGGATGATGAAGAGGATGAGTACGACCCGGAGGAAGTCGTCCCCTTTGACCTGACCGCTCAGGACAGGATAATCCGTGGTCGCATGCCAACACTGGAAATCATTCATGACCGCTTTGTACGACTATTCCGACTGACCCTCTCAAATGCACTGCGCAAGGTAGTCGATATCAGCGTGCGCTCGACAGAACTGATCAAGTTTGGTGAATTCCTGAAGACACTTCCGGTACCTTCGTCCATGAACCTATTTCGGATGACGCCGTTGCGGGGCAACGCTATTCTGGTACTCGAGACTCGTCTGGTCTTCACCCTGATTGATTTGTTTTTTGGTGGTAACGGAGAATTGGAGATAAAGTCCGAGGGAAGAGATTTTACAGAGATAGAGGCCAGAATGATTAAAAGGGTCACGGTTAGTGCCCTGGAAGATCTGCAGAGTTCATGGCGTCCAGTTTTTCCAGTGCAGATTAATTACACACGAGCGGAAACCAATCCTCAGTTCGTGGCAATCGTCCCTCACAGTGAAATCGTGATCGTTGTCACATTTGACGTGGAAATTGGGCGGGCTCCAATGGCCATTACGCTCTGTGTGCCGTACTCTATGATTGAACCCATTCGGACCCGTTTGAATGCAGGTTTCCAAAGCGAACAAGATGAAAAAGACAACACTTGGAGCAATCGTTTCAAGAAAAATCTTAACCAAACCCATGTCGAACTTGTTGCACAATTGGGGGAAACCCAGATGTCGGTTCGCAACTTCCTCAATCTAGAGGTGGGAGACCTGATCACGCTTGAGCATGAAGTCCAGCACCCCATAGGTCTGCTCGTCAACGGTGTGCAAAAGTTCTCAGGCTACCAGGGTTCTTACAAGGGGCACAAAGCAATCAGTGTAGAAGAATTGGTATATGTACCGCCAGCTGTTGATGAAATGTTGGTGATGTAAGTCCTTGACAAAAAAGAATAGTCTAAACTAACATATCCGTTTTGCTTGTGTGGGCTGATAGCTCAGTTGGTAGAGCATCTGACTTTTAATCAGGTGGTCCAGGGTTCGAGTCCCTGTCAGCCCACCAGTAATATCAGTGACTTAGCTGGTATGAATAGACTTAGAACATACCAAAAAATTGAAATAGTAGCAAAAAAGTCGTAATCCGCTACCAAATCTTTCCCCAAGCCCCCTTCTTAGACCTTTTCCAGAAGATACCGGAAAGTAAGTATTTCCTAGCCTTCAAAACCCAACATCTTTCCCGCCAGCATTGCTGCCCAAGCAGCGCTATGACTCTTCTGGCAGGTGTCCGGTCACCCGGAACCCACGCAGCAGAATTTCATCAGTGGTCCGGGACAAACTCCATCGTTGTTGCCTCGCCACTTGCCGCAGCAGCTGCATCAGATCACCATGCACCATACAACTCAAATGCTTTCTTGGTTCCCGGTACACTTCTGCCTGTAAATCATTCTTCCTAATCTCATTTTTCTGCATCGTTACTCCTGTTGAATTGCTTATTTGTTGCCCACTACTCAACGAAGGTGCTCAAATTTAGCGAAGATGCTCACTCTCAGCGATGAGCATCTTCTAAGAGTTTTGAGCATCTTCAGCAAGCCCTGAAAGATCCCGGGGGCAGAAGTCTCCATTCCCACCAAGATGTCTGGGAAGGTCCACCCTTTTTATCGACACTGATCTCAAGTTCCTGACGGGCTCTACGCAGGGTAGCTGGTGCTATATCAGCCTCTTGGGCCGCCTGCTTGACTTCCTGTGCTGTCATTGGGGCAGCAGCTAACAAATCCCTGAGAAAGTCTTTTGCCTCATTCAGAGCCGACTGGCCGGCCCCGGACTCCTTCCTCCGCTCCTCTGCTGCACCGAGGATCTGTTGTGCAGAACCCACAACAGCTGCTCCCCAAACAACCCTGGTGTTGGAGATACCCGGATGATTAGGCAGTTCCACCTGCTGCAGGTCATAGCTGAAGCCGTCTTGATCGACACCAATATTGCTCTTGAGTCTGAGCAACATCCGCTGACTGGCTTGTGCCAGATCTCCAGGCACCACGACGGTCCCCAGGACAATGCGAGCCAGTGCGCCGAAGGCAATCGACCCGGTCACCCGCTCCAGTGGTTCTCGTAGCTGTGTCCCCTTGGAGAAGTGGGTGATTCCCAGCACCGCACAGCCATAGACCGATGCCAAGTCAACCAGCGGCTGCAGGGCTCTTCGCACCTCGGTATTACGGTGGGAGTCTCCGGTGACCGCCGAGACAACTGGATCAGCGATCAGCAGGCTGACCCCTCCGATTTGCTTCAGTTCTATCTCCAAGAGCCGTAGGTCTGTTGCCGGATCAAAACTGCGGCTTCCCTGGCCATCATGGACCTCATTGACGAAGTAGATTCTTTCGAGGTCGGCTTCGGCAAGCACCAGTCGTGGGACCAGGGTATCTTGCGGGTCATCTTCACCAGACCAAATCAAAACGTTAGCTGGGGCACAGTTGGCCCCTTCCGGCCAGGTCCCACCCCTGCTGATGATGGCAGCCATTTCCATTGCCAGGGTGGTCTTGCCTGTCCCAGGGGAGCCAGCCAGCAGGTGAAACTTGCCCTTGGCCAGCCATCCCTGCCAGAGCCAGTCAATGGCTTCCAACGGGAGTTTGCTGGCACTCTGAAGCCTCAACCTGGTCCCCCAACCACCGTCGGTACGCACCAGCTTGAGGACATCGGCCAGTATTCTTGCACTCAGGGTATCACCGACAGGCTCTCCCCCGGGTGGTTTCTCCAGGAAGTGCAGTAGTTTCTGCTCGAGTTCAGGGTCATCGAGTTGGACCCCTGTAGCCCGGAAAGCCTTGGCAGCTTCCGGTTGCCGAATGTGATAGAGCCCGTTGCGTGGATCAAGGCGGAGCCAGTGGGTAACCGAAAGCCCTTTCGTCTCGGCTGAAGTCGATTCGGAATTAGCTGACAATTTCTTCGCAAAGCCTTCTAAAACTGAGGGCCCACCGAGTAGCTCAATCAGCTGGTCGCGATCACTCAAGTGTTCGCAGTGTCCATGCTTGCAATTGAATCTTTGCCCCCCACCAGGCGTACGCAGGATGACGGTGGAGGAGGTTCCATCGCTGCCATTGGTGTGCTGAGCCTTGTTTGGGCATAGGACAGTCACATGGTCCCCATTGTCTCGGACAAACCAACCGCGCTCACCGAAGAGTGCGATCCAGTCAATACTGCTGTAGTCGTAGAGGGTTGGGGGAGCACTAAAGTCTCCAGCGTCACTGCTGCTGAAGGGCGATCGCTTGCGTTGGGCCGGCTGAATTGCCGCAGTAAATTTTGATTTGCTGGTCTTGGGGTGATAGTTCTCCTGCAGTTGCTGCTGGGAAACCAGCACCAAGTCCTCCCAGTCCTCATGAATCCAGCGATATTCTTCGCCGGTATCAGGGTGGATCGAAGGTGGGGCCACCAGTTGAGTCCCTGCCCCTTGGATCTCGCCCCCGTGCTCCGTGCTCTCTTTGCCCTTAAAGACAAATTTTTCAGGGAAGTCACTCAGTATATAGTGATGGGAGTTGTCATTTCCGGTCCGCACCATTGGACCGCTGAGTAACCAGCCGTAGTCCTCCTGATCGCCAGCACAAGCCATATGCTCTTCCCATAGATCGAGATCATCGT
>AGAU01000404.1 GCA_000224765.2 SAR324 cluster bacterium JCVI-SC AAA005
CCCCCCCCTAATTGTTTTTCCTAAATCTCCTTTAGATAATTGACCAATATAATTGAAATATTGAATATAAATTGGTTGATCCAATCCCAAATTTTTTCGAACTTGTTCAATTTGTTCTGGGGTACTACCCTGACTTTGAGCAAACATTATTTGGACTGGATCACCAGGTACAATATGTATTAGTAGTGTGACAAGGATAGTTGTCACAAAAATAGTTACAAATGCTAATAAAAACTTCGAAAATAGAAATCTTAACATCCAAGTTTTTAGGAGAAAATAAATTATAAAAGAACTACACTATTAAATTTGAAAAATGATTTAAATTTGAAGTAGGTAGGTTGAAAAATAATTCAAAAGGAGGGGTTAAGGTGGGCTTATTTGCTGTCTTATATAGATTTTTTTGGATTTGTCAATCAGTAAGTGTACTCATATCAAATTATTATAAATTAAAATTTTTAATGTGGGCTATCATCAGCCAAAGTGAATAGCCCACTTTTTCTAATTAAGATAATTAATGTTCTTCAAGCTATCAATAATATCTCAATTCTGGAGTTTTATGTCGCTGAAAATTGGATAGACAAATGGTGCAACCATGAACCCCTTTACCTCTGGTCTTACAGCGAATACCCATTCCCAGCCTGGTGTATATAGTGGGATGTGTACACCATTTGCCAATAAGTGCTTGAATACCTCTTGTACTTTGGTTTTGCGTTCTTCTGGGTCACTCAACACCCTAGTTTCTTCAAGCAATTTGTCCAGTTCAGGAGTTGTGTAACCTCTATATGCTCCGGGTGTATGCCAAAGTGCATATAAAATATCTGGATCATACCAAGACCAAGTCATCATATCCATGCTCCCTTTAGTACCAGACTTGCTCTCATTTTCTTGTCGCACCCTAGCATTCATTGAACCAATATCCATAATTTCAATTTCTGCTTTGATGTTCACTTCAGCAAGCTGTGCTTGAAATATCTCTGCAAGCTTTTGTCTATTACCCCCTGTCCAAACGATTAGGGCGGTTTCCAGTGGGTTGCTTTCATCATAACCCATTTCTGCCAACAGAGCTATTGCCTTCGATGGGTCATAGTTGGGACGATATTTTTTGCAAAATTCTTGATCATTTCCAAAAACACCCCTTGACACAGGACAAGCTTCAGTTATCGAAAGATCTCCATAGATTAGATCAATGGCAATAGCAGGATCTGTTGCGTATCCGACTGCTAAACGAGCTCGTTTGTCATTGAATGGAGGTCTATGAACTGCAAATTCCCAAAAGACGTTTTGTCCAGTGTTTTC
>AGAU01000403.1 GCA_000224765.2 SAR324 cluster bacterium JCVI-SC AAA005
AAAGAAAAGGATTTTTCTCTAGTCGATGAAATTTATCATCCTGACTATAAGGCTGTAGATGTTATCGCAGGAGTTGAAGTGAATCTTGATGCTGACAAAGAAGTTGTTTTGACTCTTGGTGATTCGATAATAGCTACTCCACCAGAGGTCCTCCAAGAGGATGAGAATTTTCTAAAAATAAAAAGATATAACAGATATATAGGTGAAGATATATTTAACTCAGTTATACC
>AGAU01000402.1 GCA_000224765.2 SAR324 cluster bacterium JCVI-SC AAA005
CTTCGCACCCGAATATCGGAAGATTTTCTCATCCAGGGAAAAACAACATACTCCTGCATCCAATCCGAAGTCTGTCTGTTGATGTGTCTCATCCAAACTCAAGGATTTTTGCAGGAATTCATCTAAGTCATTTAAAATGGTATCGGGCTGACTGAGGTCCTTAATTGAAGAGATCCTGTCCAGCAGTGTACTGGAGATCAAGGTCATAAAAGCACCAGGAATTCCATGTCCAGTGCAGTCAGCTACTACCAGACAGGTCCAACCATCCTTTTTCTCCAACCAATAAAAGTCACCGCCAATGGTATCTCTGGGTTGCCAAATATACTCTAGATCCCTGAATCCGTAGTGTGACAAGTCAATCCGGGGCAGAATTGCGTTTTGGATGACACTAGCTGCCTGAATGCTTTTATTGATGTCATTGTTAGCTGCAGTGAGTTCTTCAGACGTCTTTTGTAAAACCATCCCCTGCGTCATCAAATCTTTATTCGTAACAAGGAGTTCCTCAGAAGTTTTTTTCAAATCTGCTGTTCGAGCTTCTACCTTCGATTCTAGCTCGTTATTTAATTCCAGTTGTTTATCTATGAATTCTTTTTTGAGATCATTCATCCCTTGAGCAACCGAGAATCCAAATGTCACAAACATTCC
>AGAU01000401.1 GCA_000224765.2 SAR324 cluster bacterium JCVI-SC AAA005
GGGGGGGTGGTCCTCTCAAGGCTGGATTTGGAATCAATAAAGTTTTTCCAAAGAGTAGATTTGTCTTTCAGAGAATTGTTGCAGCGAGAACCAATACGTTGTGAGCCCATCGACGCCTCACAACCAATAGAAAAAGTTCAACATCAAATTCAAAGCCAACTTCCTGTTGATTGGCTTCTTTGCAGAAATGACTAAGAACCATGCTCTTAAATTTGATAATTTTTCGATAGGTGGGGCCTTCGAACAGTTAGATATAGATGATCCAGAAGAAGCACAAATCTGGGCTGATCATGATCTTGCAATTCTTGTTGAAAACCGTTGTGGGATTAACGAAGATCCCAATGAGTGGAGTGATCAGGATAGACAATATTGGCGCAATCGATGTTTGCTACCGACAGAATCCTTCCTGGAGCCTAAGGCTTGGGGAAGATATCAACACTTTTGGATCATTGAATCTGAAGATCGAGCGGGGATTATAGCTTTAGGTGGCCCAAACATAGGTGACAATCGGCTTTTTGCAGGCAGTCTGTACCTATTGCCAAAATTTCGAGGTTTTGGCCTTGGAAAGAAAGTTCTAGCTTTGGCAGAAGCAGTTGCGCGCGGAAACGGTTTTCAGGGGATTGAACTAGAAACCGATTGGCGTTGGCGAAATGCTGTTCAATTTTACCTAGAAAATAGTTTCTGGTTGGATAAATGGCGGGGAAACCTGACCTTCATTAAGCAACAAGGGTTACCAAACTATCGGTTTTCAATGAAAAACAACTGGGCATCCTTTCAATTAGGTACACCATTCAATGCCGTTATTTTCAAGGCTGAACACAGAAAATCGTATACGGATTTTGCCGAACAACCATTGCCAGACAAAGTGGGCTGGAACTCTTTACGGCAGATTTCGCTGAACACCTTTGGGCTCTTTTTGGCCATGTCTGGTTGGCCTTTAAAAGGTGGCTTTCTGAGTCAATTTGTTCCGGAAGGACCAAAAAAGAGATTGGCACCAAAAGACTTAATGCAATACATCGAATACATAGAGAAAAGCCGACCCTGCATCTATTGAGAAACTATATACTCAATTCGGCAGTCAAAGCATCTGCAACCATTAAACCTTTTTTTGTAAGCACGATTCGATTGTCCATCCAATTAAGCAATCCCTCTTTTTGCCAAACTCTCAATAAATCAAAGTGAGTACCCAGCCAATTTTTAGGAGCAAAATTTTCTTCCCATTTCTTCAACGATAGTCCCTTTGTTTGCCTCAATTGAAGCATCAGGAATTCGTTTGCTTTCTGATTGAGTGTTAGAGTTTCTGAAAAAGATGTGGGCCAGCAATTTTTTTTCAACAATTCTACATATCGGTGAAGGGATCGTAGATTTCCCCACCGGCTTTTTCCATCATAAGAGTGAGCACCTACTCCAACTCCTAGATATCCTGAACCATTCCAAACCAGTTGGTTCATTCTGCCCTGATAGCTTGGCTTTGCAAAGTTGGAAACCTCATAATGCTCCCACCCATTATCTTCCAAATAATTTGTAGCCCACAAAAACATATCAGTAGTAATTTCCTGGGCTTCCTGCCAAGATTTTCGGATTCTCTGGCTTTTGCCATAAGGGGTATGTTCAACCAATTCAAGTGCATAGAATGACAAGTGTGTAGGCTCCCATTCGAGTGCTTTATTTACGTCGAATTGAAATTGTGCCAGGGTTTGATTAGGCAGGCCAAACATCAAATCAACATTGACGTTTGTCCAACCAACATCTCTGAGAGCAATCAAGTTCTGACGAAGGTGTTCTACTGTGTGATTACGCCCCAAGCTTTTTAGAAATTCTTGTTGAAAGCTCTGCACACCTATGCTCAGACGGTTTACACCCGAATGAAGCAGTGTCCCCAAGTAATTGGGTTGGATATCCTCTGGGTTGCATTCTAATGATACTTGACATTGTTTTGAGAGTGTCCAGGACTGGCGGATGCCTTGCATCAGGAAAATAATTTCAGTTGATGAAAGAACAGATGGAGTTCCCCCCCC
>AGAU01000400.1 GCA_000224765.2 SAR324 cluster bacterium JCVI-SC AAA005
GGAGTCATCTGTCGTGGAGTCATCTGTCGTGGAGTCATCTGTCGTGGAGTCATCCGTTGCATCTGAGGCGGTATCCCCATCGGTCTCATTAGTTCCTGTTCCTGTAATAACGGCAGCGGCCTCTGCTTCTTGTTGCTTGACTACTGCGGTCGCTTTTGCTGACGCTACTGCTGTGTCTGCTTGTGCTTTAATAGCGGCTTTCAGTGCTTCAGGTACGGTGTCTTGCTGTAAAGTTGTAGCTTCTTTGAAGGCAATCTCAAATTCGTCAGCGGTAAATGTGTCGTCAGCTTGGCCAGCAGCGCCTTCTGCTGAAGCTTCGTTGAAAGCATTGTATACTTCTGCACTAATTTGTTCTGGTGCTCTCTCCTGAATGCCCGCACTTCCTTCTGCAATCATATCCTTAAAAGTCGCTGCTTTGGCTGCAGGGGAGACTTTTGATAGAATTTCGCTCGTGGTAGCTTTCTGCGCATCCTTCAGATTTTTTGCTGGTACATATTTTCCATTAACTTTTGAGAATTTTTTGGCGACATCTCCGATGTCGGAGTCGGAGGCGGCTTTGCTCCGACTAGTGGCCGTAGTCACAGATTCGTTTCCTGAGATGTTACCAAGCAGCGAGGTGATAACTGTGCTCAGTGAAGAATCAAAGTCGAATCCCGCAAGCGTGACAATTGCCTCGTAGGCGGTTGGCAGCACATTTTTCAGGTCATTAGTCACTCCTTCAGCACTGGCCGCGGTCTTTGCAGCAGCAATTACATCAGCTGCTCCCGCTGAACTCCCTAAATCTTTGGTCAGATTTACAATTGCCGTAGTCAAAGCGTCATCGACTGTGAAAGAGATCTCAGTTTCGCTTAGAGCATTACCAGCTGCGTCTGTGATGCCAGTGCCCAGAGTGAGTTTGTATGTACCATTGACTAGATCGGATGCAGGGTTGATTGTGTAGGTATTGCCTACTGCAATAATGACCATGCCATAGCAAAAACCGTCTGAACTGGTCAACTTGATGGTTTTACTTATGTCACAGAGTCCATCAGCTTCATTCCCAGATGCTCCTTGAACTACTTCACTAAAAGTTACAGTCAGGTTGCTAGAGCCAACGACAGTGCTTCCACCTAAGGGAGAAGATGCAGTGGGTGCTTCTTGATCAGAGTCCAAGCCATCAGGCGCGCAAGACCAAACCCAACTGAGAAAAAAAATGAGAGCAAATGTAGAGGTTAATTTTCTGTATTGATGACGCTGCATTAGGCGATATATTTTTAGGATTTTTGACGAGTATATTTCTACAAATTTATGCTTCACTAGCATACCAAAAATATTTATACCAAATTATTTTTTTGTTTTTTTATGACGTAAAATCAAATTTTTCATACAATTTCTTGAATGATACATTAATATATATATATTATCTAATATTAAAATCATGGACTTAACTAACAAATTTTTAAAAGTGCTTAGTCTATTTCCGTTTTGGATTAATAATTAAAATTTGATTTTATATCACGTAAAAAATTATATTTGGTTTTCGACGTTGATCATCTTGATTCACCTCTAGTGTCTAGAATGAATTTAATTCATTGACAGAACGAATAAATAGTCAATTTCCATCTGTGTTTTGAAAGCCAGGTTCAATAAAAATAAAGATCCTCACCATATGCTAACCAAGTTATATGAATATTAGTTGATGGTAATCAATTTGTTGATGTTTCTGCAGAACTTCCGCGAAAAAACTCTTTGCTTTGAAAAATAGAAGTTCAGAAAAATTTTTCTTTAGGAAAAATTATTTGCAAAATTGATTGTCATTTGTTGGTATCCATCCTCTTGAGATCACTTTTAAAAGTTCCTGAGTTACGATCTGGTTAGAGGAAGTTGTTGGGATCGTAAGCTTGCAACTGATAAAGAGTGCTTTCGTTCAGAACCAAGACTCTCGAGAGCGATAAATGACGACCCTTACTCTCAATAGTTTGCAAAAAACCTACGCTAATGGAACCCATGCAGTTCGGGGGATCAATCTAGAGATCCTTGACGGAGAATTGACTGTTTTTGTGGGACCATCTGGGTGCGGAAAGTCTACGTTGCTGAGAATGA
Organism: SAR324 cluster bacterium JCVI-SC AAA005; assembly: GCA_000224765.2. Lineage (GTDB taxonomy): Bacteria > SAR324 > SAR324 > SAR324 > NAC60-12 > JCVI-SCAAA005. Next base: position 2,083 of record AGAU01000400.1, read on the forward strand.
TTGCGGGTCTAGAAGAAATTACTTCTGGAGATCTAATGTTGGACGGATCTCGGATCAATGATGTGGAGCCTGCTCATCGAGATGTCGCAATGGTTTTTCAGAACTACGCGCTCTATCCGCACATGACTGTTCGTCGCAATATGTCTTATGCACTCCAAAATCGAAAGGTGCCCAAGACAGAGATTGAGCGGCGTGTGGTTGAAGCGGCTCGTATGCTGCAGTTGGATGAATTGCTAG
>AGAU01000399.1 GCA_000224765.2 SAR324 cluster bacterium JCVI-SC AAA005
CCATTGATGAATGTAGACCACAATTATAATAGAGGGTGGAAGGTGCATCAGTGGGTACCGTGAAAGTCAAGGTACCATTTGTCGCTCGGGCACCTGTAACTCCTAATGAGTATTCATTGTTATAATTTCCTCCCCCTAGTGTCGTCCCAATGAATAGAGGGTGATTGTTTGTGGAGGAATCTTCTACGTTGAAATAATAAGTATAGCCTTCCTTGAGTCTTATTGACTTTGTTTCTATGCCATCGACATAATATTTTTTCGAATAGCCAGATGAACTCACAGTGATTTTAAATGTAGTCCCGTCAGCACTGTAGGTCGCAGAGAGATTTTCATCTTTTGCACTGCCTCCTCCACTTCCTCCGCAGGACCAGAGAAAGCTGGCAAGAATTAATGTGCTTATTGATGTGCTGAATTTATTTGAATAAGTAAATGATTTCATTGTCTTAATAAATTAATGGAGTGATAGATTCTTAATGCTTTTTGGCTGCGTTTTACTGCTGAAAAGTATCAGATAGTTTATTTCAATTCCAATTCTTTCTGTAAAATTTTTATGATCATTGAGAGCGAGCTTAAAGCCGCAGAGATTGCCTAATTATGGCAAAAGATCCAACAAGATTGAGCTGCGGAATTTTGTACAGATAAAGGGAATTCAGGTTAGAAAGTTAGGATATTATTATTCAGGCGACATTTACCCGAAAGAAGAAGTCAGTTTTATTTCCAAGGAACAATTGATTTTAATCAGTACTAATATGATGGCGGTGTAGATGGTGGGGAGGGTGCGGGTGATGTTTCTGCCGGAACTGTTGAAGGAGATGTATTTATTACTCCTCCCATTGATGAATGTAGACCACAATTATAATAAAGGGTCGAAGGTGCATCGTTTGGCACAGTGAAGGTCAATATTCCACTTGTTGCACGGCTATTTGTGATTCCTGATGAATATTCACTGCTATAATTTCCTCCTCCTGATGATGTCCCAATAAACAGAGGGTGACTGTTTGTTGAAAATTCATCGACGTTAAAATAATAGGTAAAGCCTTTCTTCAAATTCAATGACTTAGTTTGTACGCCGTCTACATAATATTTATTTGAATAATAGTCTGGTGACTTCACAGTGATTTTAAATGTAGTCCCGTCAGCACTATAGTCTGAAGATGATTGACTAGCAGGATTTACCGTACAGCTAGTGTAGGCGTAACTCCCGGCCAAATTTCCATCGGAACAACTTCGGGTTTCGCCGGTACAAGTATTTCCAAAAGCCACTGAAGATGCTTGATAGGCTGATACCGTGCTCCCATGAGCAACTGTTTGACCGTTCAAAGAGCAACTGGCTGGAGCTGATTTATCAACGATGGAAGTTGGCGTTTCGGTATTGACTGCTGTCACTATCGCAGTGGTAGCTGTGCTGACATCATATTCTTCATCACTACTGTTCGCAGCTGCTGTCATTGATTCAGTTGTTGTCGTTTGAATCGTATCGACGTTAACCGTCATTTCTGTAATCCTCTTGGCCCCAGCGATTACACCAGCCCCAAGTCCCACCAATACACTGTCCCTTGCGGTTTTAGCTGTGTTCGTGGTCATGACTACCGTAGTTGTCGTCTGCACAATACTTCTGACATAGATGATCTCGATTTCAGTTGCTGTTGCTCCAGCTGCAGGAAGACTACTGACCAGTGCCGTGGCCAATATTTGCAGAGTCGTGCTGCTGCTAGCAGATTTTATGGCAACTCTAGTTGTTAAGCTCTTCAACAAGCTTGAGAAGTTTGGCGGCAGAACGGTAACACGTGCAGCAGAGTGGTCACTGACCAGTGATGCTTGGCCGGCCACATTCGATAGCAGGGACTCAATGATGGTGCTGAGGGCAGCCTGAGTGAGGTTTTCGTTCAGTCCAGCAGTAGCAATCGCATCGAAAGCACCATCAAAGGCTGCTGGAATCACATTGAGTAGATCATTTTTTTCACTACCTGCGGCAGTTCTTGCAAAGGATTTTGCTACCTCAGCAAGATCTTTAGAGAGATCAGCTTTTATAAGATCTGACTCCAGCTGGTTGGCGACAGTTGAGAGAGCATCCTTAACATTGAAGGTCACGCTAGTTGGACTGGCAGGGGAGAGAGCGTAGAGATTTTGGATGCCAGTGGTCACTGTTAGGCTGTAGGCACCATCACTGAGTTCCCCCACCGGATCAACTGTCCAACTTATATTGTCTGTACTTTTGATCGAGATTGGATAGCAATTGCCGCCATTATCAGGACTCAATTGGATACTACCTTCACAAGCAGCATTAAGATTGTTGCCCGTCAACCCAGTTACAGCCTCACTGAATTTCAGGGAGTAAACTGCATTTCCAACCACAGATGAGTTATCTTTAGGGTAGGAAATTGTGACTTGTGGGGATAGATTTGCGGTGTTCTCACCTCCACCACCTCCACTACAAGACCATTGAAAGCTAGCGAGCAATATAAGAGTGATCAGAGGGCTAATTTTCTTTGAGATCATGTTCAATTTTATAAGTTAAATTATGTTTGGCTGTTGAGCATGCTGGTGCATGGTTTAAAGCAAATTTCTTGTTAAAAGATTACAAGACACCTTTATCACTTAAGAATATTGGATAGATTGAGTCAAACCAATTTCCGGTATCTGATTTCTTTGGGCTTGATAGGAAAGGTTATGCCTGTTGGGTTCAGTTGATGGGAGTCAAAAGCACTAAAGGACTCGACAGCATTTAAGTGTGATATTTAATGATCAGAATTGCACAGAGTAATTTGGGATAATTAAATTCTGGCTAAACGATTGGCTTCTGTTGCGTTTAACAAATCAGTCCAGACTTAAAATGTGATACATGAACTTAAAGTAGAACTACTGGGCGGATGGCGCGGGTGGTTTGAGCATAGGTTGCTTTGGCTAAAAGGAGGTAGGCCAATGCAGCCATGAGTATTTTCATGTAACTCCCGTCTTTTGCCTGCATGGGTATGGTCAGTTGAGAATCAATCATTGTAAGTTTCCATAACTATCGTACTTGATCACAAAGACATCATAACTTCCCGCATTGGCGTTTCCACCAAGCCCACCCAAAGTAGGTCCGGTCACATAAGCGTTGCTATTGGAATCGGCGGCAATGTCATAGGCAATATCTCCAGAAGAAGTTCCGAGTAGTTTGGTCCAATGCTTGGCGCCAGTAACATCATATTTCACGATAAAGACATCATTTCCTCCAGCGTTATTGTTACCGTCAAGGTTACCTTCAGTATATCTGGTCACGTAGACATTCCCAGACGGATCTGTAGCAATGCCATACCCATACTCATTGCTTGAAGTCCCAAGTTTCCTGGTCCACTGTTTAATGCCAGCATTAGTGAACTTGATGATGAAGATGTCGTTAGACCTAGCGTTGGTATGTCCATCTATTCCACTATCTGTCTGGGCTGTAACATAGGCATTCCCAAAAGAGTCCGTAGCAATGCTGCTTCCAGAATCATAACTTGAGCTTCCGAATTGGATCAGGTGACTGGCAGCATTAAGAATCAATCTCCGCCAGGAAATTTTCTAAAGAAGTTCCAGATTGCTGTGTGAAGAGCAAAATTCCCAAAGTTTCCACTATGACCAGATCCTTCAACAATATGATAGCGAACCTGCTGATTCGATTCGCAATTCCCATAGACAAAAGCTTGTACTGGGTAAAATCCCCATACATCCTCAAAAGTCACAGGAACAGTCGCGCATTTTGAATGCAGTGCCCAGTTTTCTGCACTTTCTCTTGCAGAAACAAATTGATGTTGCACTTGAGAAAAGCCCCCTTGTAATGGAATGAGTGGATCATCATCACCATTAATTTGAAAAACCGAGACACCCCTGAATGGATCGATTATCGACAATTCTAGCGTCTGCTGGCTGACAATTGGAGCAATTCCCTTCAAAGAGACTGTTTCTTTAGCGAGTTTGTTTACCATTCCTGCTCCATTGGAAATGCCTACAGCATATACAGACGATGAGTCCACGAAGCTTATTTCTGAAATTTCATCAATTATTCCTAGGACCCATGCTACATCATTTGCTTTAGAGGCTTCAGCACCCAAATTCCAACTTTTTTCCAATCCTTGTGGGAATATTCCAATAAATTGATTATTATCAATTAGTTCATGCACTTCATGCAGACCTTTATAAAAATCTTCAGCGGTATCCCCATTTCCGTGAAAGTAAAATACTAGGGGATAATTGGATTGGTTTGGCTGTGAAGGGTATCGTACAAGGTATTCACGTTGTTGAGTACTCCCCTCAACAGTTTGAGGCAGATAGGATTTTTGTAGCCCAGATGGAAATTCAGTTATTTCGGATGAAGAAGATGTCGAGGTAGAAACCGAATTAGATTCAATTATGTTGATAACCCCTCCCATTGATGAATGTAGACCACAATTATAATAGAGGGTG
>AGAU01000398.1 GCA_000224765.2 SAR324 cluster bacterium JCVI-SC AAA005
GAAGGTTGCTTCGTAATCAGCAGCGGTCAGTGGAGTGCCGTCACTCCACTGAAGGCCTTTGCTGAGCTTAAAAGTCCAGACTTTCCCACTGGCATCAACAGAACAGCTCCCTGAAGTGGCATGTACAACATTGAAGTCCTTGTCCGGATCAATCAGGGTACCCTGAAAGAGGTCAGCGATACATGCATAGCGCTAAAAGACTGAGACAGCAAAATCAAAAGTTACCTTAATCCGCGTTCTGTCACAGGGTACACGGAGTATCTGCTGGTATGGTAAAGCAGCATCCTTTGGAAGTCCGTTGCCGCCTGCCAGAACCGAGGAGAACATCAAGGTGAGGGCAGAGATTGTCATTGTTTCACCAACACATAAGATTCCTTGTCGCTTAAGTCTTGAGAAATCCAAACAGCTACAAAGCGGCATCAAATAAAGGAATTGAAGGTTGAGAAACAATCTTTTCCTAATGGATGAATTTTATCTACAAATAAAAAGTTCTGCAGATAAATTATGAAATTTATTGTTGACGATACGCGTCATATACGTTAATTAATGTCGAACGATCAATTCCATCAAAATAGATTTTTGTAATCTAAAATCCTAGGAAAATCTAGTCATGATTAATACGATCTTTGAAAAAAGATCTACATTGAAAATCTGAATCAGATTCAGTTCGAAGAATGATTTCTACGAACAAGTAAATCTTAATTATTCGAAGACTAATAGATTATTTTACATACTAGAAAAATATAGGATAGATTACAATAAAATAATTAAATTTTGCGATAGATAATGTATTATTTTAGAGCGAAGAAAATCAATAATACAATTGACAAAATTTAATGAATTCTACAAATATAAAAGATATTAAATACCGAATAAAATTTCACAAATTTTCTGAACAACTCTGAAACAGAAAGGAGGTAAAAATTTAATTATCATAAGCTCAATAATTACCTTTAATAAAGGAAAAAACCATGAAATTTCTAAAGAGTATAATGATTTCACTGGTAGCAATCCCAAGCATAGTGTTTGGTTTACCAGTTGACGTTCCTAGAAATGAAGTATTCGTTGTAGATCAAATTTTCCGATACAACGTTATGGACAATTTTAACTTTTGGGTAAATGGTCCACATACTCCCCATAGACATGCTTTTTATATGGAGACACTCTGGATAAGAGACCAAGAAACTGGCGAACGTCTTCAGGATGTCGCTGCAAGTGAGCCGATGTATAACAATACTTTTACCACTATGGATGTAGATGTGAAGGATGGTATATATTGGAGTGATGG
>AGAU01000397.1 GCA_000224765.2 SAR324 cluster bacterium JCVI-SC AAA005
GTTCAAATCCTGCCCCCGCCACCACACTTTTCCTCAGTAAAATCAGTATTTAACATAGCTTACTACTTTTCTGGTTCTCACCTAGATTTCAGTTTACCCAACCATATACCCAACCAATTGGCGGGATTTTCTGCCCCAGTTTGACCCCACTTTTGACCGACGATCGAGTATTTATTTTTCAATTTATCTTCGAATCTTTAGGCGAACTTTGACGTTTGTGGATAATGCAGAATGTCGAGCAGGTTGTCTTGAGATGAACAAAAACTTTTAGGCGGATGCTCAGCAGGTAGATTTTTTCGCGTCATTTGAAATCTCTGTGTTCGAAAAAGGATAGCCGGCTAAAATAACCTAAAAGTCGGAATCTTTTAGTCAGGCCTTCATTCTTGCCCAACTGTTACTGTAGGTATCTGTAGGTTACAAAAACAAAACTCTCAAAAACCCGCATTGTCAGTATTTTCCTCTTCCCTAGCTCCATAACCAATTGTCGGCAATAGGAAAATACAGAACTCTGTTTGACAATCCTACCGATTCTAGGGCATTTATAGCCGCATATTATTACAGCAACAAAGCCTACGAGTATTTTGATTCTTACGAAGTAGTATGACATCCAATGACCTGATCCTCACCTGCTCTAACTGGAATGATTTCTTCGAGAGGGTATCTGTTCTGGGAAAAACAAAAGAGAAGGGTGATGTATTTGAAAGATTCACTCAACTCTATCTGCAGGCGGCTCCCAAGTATCTTCTGCTACTGAAGAAAGTCTGGAAGCCTGATGTAGATTTTGGAATCGATTTCCT
>AGAU01000396.1 GCA_000224765.2 SAR324 cluster bacterium JCVI-SC AAA005
ATGACAGCAAGGGACTGGCATCCACTAAAGTTAATGGACACTTTCTAAATTGTTTAGTGATTGGGAAGGAATTAGCAGGGTGAGGGTAGCCTTTGAGGCCGTTTTACCTAGATGAAAGTTAGGTCTCTGTATTGTAACTGGCAGTGAAAAGGTGGCTGTACGATAACAAAAATACTATGAGTAACCGAAGCATATGCCTGTGTCCCACAATTTGGAAAACCCCTATTT
>AGAU01000395.1 GCA_000224765.2 SAR324 cluster bacterium JCVI-SC AAA005
ATCAAGGTGTCTCTGGTGAAACTGAGGAGATAGAGCTTCGACAACCTAACCCACCAAGCATTTCTATTACATCTAAAGAAGACCCATCCGATGAACCTGCCCAACCGACGTTGTACGTAACACGAGCTGGGCTAGAGCAGTATTTGGATAAAAACAGCTCCTCTGATTCTACAATTAAATAGGGGTTTTCCAAATTGTGGGACACAGGCATATGCTTCGGTTACTCATAG
>AGAU01000394.1 GCA_000224765.2 SAR324 cluster bacterium JCVI-SC AAA005
TATATTGTAATTAAATAATAATTAGCTATTCTCTGTGGTCAGATCAAGTCAAAAGGTCACTCATTTACTACCTTGTAGGTGGGGACAGTAGTGGGGACAGTAAAACTGAACCAACAGAGAGAGCATGGCAAAGTATCAGCGGGAAGCAACTCAATATCCCGGAGTCTTCTGGTTAACCATTCAAGGTATTGAAACGCTCTACATTCGCTACAAACGGCCGGGTAATGATAAAGCT
>AGAU01000393.1 GCA_000224765.2 SAR324 cluster bacterium JCVI-SC AAA005
ATCGTCTCCTCATCCTCGCTAAAAATCTTTTTCTTCAGTGTCATTGTTTTTCACCCTAAGCTTTAACATTCCTGTTATTTGGGATGCTTGTTTTTGTGTAAGTTTCTGTGCAACACTTACCAAAATCCTAAACAGTTTCAGTATTAAATACTTTTTGTGTAAGTTTTGTGAAAGAAAAAATAATATGAGATCAGTAACTTGTTAGAGAATGAGCATGATCGTGGCATGTTTGATAAATTTTTATTATAATAAAATCAATAATTTAAAAATTAAAAAAAACGATGTGTAAGTTTTGTGTAAGTTTTTGAACACAGTAATAAATTAAATGACTAAGAAAAAAACTAATCAAAAACAACAATTAAAATCTAATTTGAGCGCACATCCACTACGCTCAAATCAAATTCCTCTCACTACTTTTTATCGCTAGCTGCAGATCTACGTGCTGTTTTCCTCGCTGCAGCCATTCCTTCCAGTAGCGCATCAAATTCACTAGCCTCTACAGATCGTTTCACAGTTTCCAATGTGCCAAGCACTTCAGCCTCAGTATTCAGTTCAATAGCACACTTTCCTTTTTGAAACTCAATAGTCCTACTGCCGTAGCGTATAGTAAGTTGTACCTTTCCATCAGCAGCAATACTCCACCAACGTCTAACACGCTTGGCGACTTCAACACGAACTCTATTACCTGCAGCGTCAGTTGTGAGTTTGAACCTAGTTGGTTTAAAATCCCTATCCTGTGCAAGCATGATCTGCTCGTCAAGTTTGTCAAGCAGCTTGCGTCTACGGTCAAGTTGGGGATTGTTGGTTGTGTTGGGCTTGTACTGCACAAACTTCAGTTTCTTCAACATTTCCATCTTTGCCTCCTTTGTTAGCAAGTGTTCAACTATAGTCTGCTGTCTTCTTGCCACAGAGTCGACCTGTTTATTCAATTAATTCAGGTATTTGAATAGGGGATGGAAAACAAAAAAACGGCTAAAACATGGAAGTACAGACTAACGCGAAAGAGAAAAATGGTAGATTGAAAGGCAGTATTAAAGGACTTGAAGGCAGAAAAGTGTTTTAAAACCCTTTTGCAGAGAAAATTGGCGACGTATCTCTCTTCAAAATTATGAAGACTGCCCACGTATGCAACAATGAACAGCATCCAAACCAATCATAAACTTAAGAACCTTGCTACCAAAGTGAATTACTGCACATTGGGTTGCAAAACATAACACAACTTTTTCAGCAATGCAAAACACAGTTTAGACTACGGTCTACTAGGCCCCACCATTACGATAAGTAACAGTGCGACTTAAATAAATCTGTAATTGGAATCTATAACTAAATAAATCTGCTAAAGGTTTTAGTTCACTTTCAAAACACAAAAATATTTAAGAATGACTAGAGAGAATTTACTCAAAATATTTGGAAAAATTTTTAGTTAAGAATCTAAATTTGATCAAGTATAACCAGAAGTATAAAAAATATTAATCCAAAAAAATCCTACAAACTATACATATTTTTCATACATAAAATTGGTCTAATCTTACCTATTCAAAAAATAAAAATGAGAAATTATAACTGAGAAATTAAGTTCTCATCATTAAATCCTAAATTTTTTGCATTCTCACTATCACAACCTTCAACCCCTTCCTTTTTTTGAAGTTGCATAAGTGTATTCCCTTCATAATCCCAAATAGCTCCTGTTATCCAATCAACAAGAAATCCCCATCCATTTAAAAGATTTAACCATGCTGTTGTATTGATAGACGTGTCAACAGTAACAGAAGTAGGCTCATAGCATTCATCTGTCAACACAACAGTAACACTTTTTGCTCCACTTGGCTTTCCAGTATAAGTTACAGGTAGTTTAGATTTATAAGTTGATGTGGGAGCTTCAACTCTTACTTCCGCTGCTTCATCTGTGGAGCCTCTAATTATAATTGTTTCATTGCTGTTGCTAAATAAAGTAGCACAACCAAATTGTGCAAAGTAAACTGAGCCAAGTGCTACCATCATCAGTTTTCTTCTCATAAATAAGTCCTCTCTCATACAAAAAGTTCATTTTTAAAAAATATTCTTAAAATTAGTGTCCAATTAACTGATTCTCAGTAATTGGAAATCCAATAATTGGTTTTAACTACCTCACATCAGTTTCTGCCTGCTTAAGTGGATGTGCGACTACTGACTCAGTAATGCTTCGCATCATGTTCCACTATTTCTTAATACTGATGGTACTCAGTTTTGTGTCGTAACGACTCCAGCGCCTGCCTTACCACTGTTAGAATAAGAAATATGTAAACTTCTGCATAACTAAACCATGCAAAGTGAAATCACCAGTATAAATCTGCAAGGACACCAAATTTTTTTTTGCCAATAAGCCGAATTTTCAATAACAGAGCCCATTTCAAATGGTCTACCTAAGCGACATCCGCCACCATGATATTCGTACGGTAGCGCTCTGCACTTAGATAGTTTCTGCTGATTAAGCAGATATAAAGCGTAGAAATTGATAATGTTGATCAACTGGCTCATTTCCAAGGGCTGACACCTAAGAAAAAGGTTTTAAAACCCTTTACTATGAAGCAGACTCTCTATGGGAAAGTCCCAATGCCAGCATGTTTAATCATTGCCCTCGCAAGCTGCAAATGACGCGAAACTTTATTTGAGATTGCCCTGTTTACCTCTGCGCTGTTTTTACTGACTTCATCAGACTTTTCCTTTTCTTTGTAAGTTAGCCCTACTCTCCGTGCAATCTGCAAGTTGTTGGGTGTTCCCCCACTTTCCTTTATTGTCTTCGATTCAGCATACACATTGAAAATATCCTGCAGCGCCTTTATTTGCACAGTTCTACTCAAATGGTACCTTGCTTCACTTTGGGTTGGATCACGCCTAGCTCTGCCCTTCTCTCCTTTCAAATTCGCCTTCAATATCTTATCAAGCGCTTTCTCTATATCAGTGCGTTGCATGTAGACTGGTATGCTGACCAACAACTGATCTTTCTGTCCTAATAGTCTACTTGCTAATTGTGGGTCTCCGACAGTACAAACTTGCCAGTACACTTTGGGCTCAGCAAACAAATACTGGCACCGCGTCTCATTATCACTTACCTGTTCATTCCACCACTTCTTAAAAGCTGTGTAGCGGCAACACTCATAACTTACATCGCCAAAGTCTGCAAACACAGCTCTCATCTTCTCATTAACTTCACCTGGCTCATTTAAAAACATTTTGTCAGTATAATGTATGTTTTCTGTCAACGCGTACCACCACCAAAAATACGGCGAGCTAATTACAGTTTCTACATTTACTTTTTTGCCGCGACCAAATTTAGGATACGCAGAAATAAAGTATCTTAACATATGCTAGCAAAGATTAAGAAAGTTGATGTTTGCGAGAATATTAAATTGGCAGGAATTAGTACAATGTATTTACTGCATTAGAGTAATGTAGTCAACTGATAACTTGACAAAGGATTTGCCATGCAACAGCAAACAGACATCAACGATTTTGCCGTTCAAAGTTTTGCGCATAGCGTAGAAGTTTTGATAGAAGAAAGAAGACACTGGGAGCAAAATGCATTTAAGTCTGCAAATGATTATTTATACGATTTACTCACACAGATTTATAGAATATATGATGAAACATGTACATGTGATGAAAGTGGTAAAGCAAGGCGTGAGTGGTTAAAACAACAACTTGCTGAGAAAGATATTAAGTGTAAAGGAAAAGCTAGTTTTATGCACTTACTTACTAAATTAGTTTTTAGTGAAAGTGGTGTTAATAGCAGAAGAGTAAATACGTATGCTAGAGTTTTAAATATTGCAGCAAGTACGAATTCTGTACTGCATTTTAACGACCTAAAAGATTTTATTATACAACATGGAGGTATTGAAGAAATACGAACAAGTATTAGTAAAAGTGGAAGAAACAAGGCAATACGTGAAGAAAAAGCAAGGGAGCTAGCTTTAAGTAGCGAAAGTATATTACAAATTGGATTAACAGAAAATTATGGGAATGAGGATGGCGAAATTGTTACTTTGCTGGGCGTACTGAATAAAGATGGAACATGCGAGATAAAGCATGTCTGTAAGCAAGAGAATATTAATAAAAAAAGTGGTGGCACTGCCATTAAATCAGTATTAGCTAACTTTTATGCAAGCAAACTAGCTGCAACAAGACAGTAAAACCAAATTAAGTGCAGCTGATTCTCAAGTCAGCTACATAAATAAAGTAAATACAATGAATTCAAAACTTAAAACAGCTGCGATAGCTTGGCTAAAGAACACGGAATGGGAATGAGCTATATCAGTGACTTTTAGGACGGGTTGTAGTGAAAGACGAGCTAGAAAAACTATGAGTAGATGGTTAAATGAATTGGATAAGAAATTTTATGGCTATGGTGTTAGGAAAGAAAACAAGAGATTTGAACGAGTTGTTGTAAAGCACATGGGACGCCAAAAAGATCATCTGCATTGCCATATAGCTGCTAAGAGACCAAAAAATAAAGAAATAAGCAAAAGCAAATTTTTAGCTTTAGCAAAGTTTACTTGGGAAAAACTAAGTAGTGCTGGCCATCAAAATACTTTTAAAGAAGTTTACGACAGTGAAGGTTGGTTAGGATATATACTAGGAGAAATGGAGAAAGATAATATTGATATAATAGATGAGGGTTTAACATATTTAATTGAACAATAATATTAGCTTATAGCTTATTGGAGTTCTTTTAAAGTTTAGTTGATATAACGGCTTGATAGCGAAGCTATGTCATTTTTTTAAAAATTCACTTTATTAACATCAAAAACAAAAACTATCAGTTACGTTTATTAACTATAAATTATTTCACATCCACTTTACCAATACTAATAACTTTAAGCTCAATTACTTTATTACTTTTTTTTACTATAAATCTTTTTTGATTATGATTTTTATTTGAATCATTTTTTATATTTTCAACAAAATTTTCAATCTCGTTTATATCAATATCTTTTATAACTCTTTTTATTACTGGCATAAATAAAATTAAGGAATAACTATGGAACGAAAACAGACAGCAGCACAATTGATTAGAAAATTCATCAATGAAATTAACTTAATTATTTCTAAACAAAGTGCAACTGCACAACTAGATTTAATAAACACCTATACAAATAATATTGACTCTTTAATTAACAATTCAAAAACACAATTTATTAGTCAACTTTCTACTGCACACATAACGGCTAATTCAACAGATAAGGCTAATACATTACAAAATCAAAATAGTGCTAATTACTCAAAAAACGACTATCCGAAAAAACAAAGTGCCCAAACTGATCAATCAAAAAATAACGCAGATTCAAAAAATAGTACTCAACCAATAATTCCAATAAAACCTTATTCAGCAATTCCACCTAATCAAATCTCTTAATTACTAACCTTCAATTATTTGTCAATAGGAATTTCAAATTCTTTTTCATTATAATAATTTTTCAAATTTATAATTAATATAACAAAATACATAAATTATTACATTTCCTGCTAACCAATTGTTTTCCTTGTTTATCATTATGTTCTTTTTCTAATCGACTCTCATATACGTAATAATTTACACTAATAGAACGAAATTATTACATTTATTGGGAGAACACATGGCAAAGGCAAAGACATTGAAAAAAGCAGAATTGAAGAAGCTGTTTGATGTAACTAGGAGCTGCAGCAGATATGTAGAACGTGATTTGACGATGCTACAACTGACACATTACTGCGGTATGCGAGTTGGCGAAGTGGCAAGCTTGCTTGTTGGGGATGTGCTTGATGCAGATGGAAAGGTTAGTACAGAGATTGTGCTAGCAGCACACAGTACAAAATCAAAACGTGCTAGACGTATTTTTGTTCCGCGGCAAATGCAACGTCAGCTGCAACAGTACATCAACACACTAGTACCAACACCTGCACCCAACACATACCTGTTTAGCACACAAAAGCAGACTCACTTTACAGCCAATACAGCAGCACAACATTTACAGCGATTGTATGTACAGGCAGCGATAACTGGTGCAACGAGTCACAGCGGGAGGAGAACTTGGTTAACTGAATTGAGCAGCAAGGGAGTTGGTGTGAGGGTGCTAGCGGAGATGGCAGGGCATGTGAGCATACAGACAACACAGCGCTATATTGACGTGAACGATGCACAGATGCGTAATGCTGCTGAATTGATTTGAGGGAGTGTTGGTGTAGCAAGTGTAGGAAAATCGTGCACGTCCCATTTCCAAATTTACTGCACGTTTTTTCAGCGCTTATATTATTTCCACTGTTCCATCTTCTCTCAATCTGTAGTCAGCTAGTGCAGCTGTCTTCCTCATTTCATCATTCAAATGCCAATACGTCTGTTCAATCATAGCCACACTTGTACCGCACATATCTGCTACCTGTCTTAAACTCAAACCTGCCATAATTCTCTGCGTTATCATAAAATGCCGTAAGCTATAAAGTACAATACCTCTTTCTTCATAGTCTTTCACGTTTGCGATCTCTAGCATTTTCCTAAAATGTATTCCAATTACATCTGCTCTTATCTTTTTTCTACCATCAGTGCTAAAAATATAGTCATCCTTTTTTCGCTCCCCTAATATATCTTTTAATCTTTCAAAGTAATATCCTTTCCTACATAGCAGTTCTCTACTCTTGCGCACTTTACTGATTTCAGCTCTCACCTCTATACGTGCTAGTTTTACTTCCTGCCCATCGCTATTTTTTAGCTTTTCAATCTTAATATCATTCCATCTCAATTGTAATTGTTCGCCAACTCTTAAGCCACTATTAGTAGAGATTAAAACATAATGTTGCGCTATTGACCTCAGTTTATATTCTTTTTCTGTTAATTCACTATTTAAATCATTTCCCATTCCTATATATTTCAGCATTGCTCTCGTTAATCTTTCATATTCCTCCAATGTTAGTGTGCTACGCCTAACATGTTCATTTCCTTTGTCAATTTTTGGTAATTTTTTAAATTCAAATTCCGCTATATCTATTTCATTTTTCTTATATAACCATTTTACTAAAGCATTTATTGTTGACTGTTCATTTTTGACTGTACTGCTTTGAACTTTATTATTTGTTTTTTCTAAGCGGTACTTATAATAATTCAATAAATCATCTGCTCGTAATTCTTTAAGTTTCTTCTTTTTGCCTACAAATGATAAAAATTTACCTAAATGTTGTCCTAAAACTTGGTGCCTTTTTTTTACAATTAATCCTGTAATTACATCATTATATCTATCTTTCAAATAAGCATCCACACCTTCTTGTGCTGTCATACTAAAAAACTTGTTCCCTTCTTGTAATTTTGAATAAATTGTTAGGTATAAATCTTTTGCTTTTTCTTTAGCTTCACTCTTTTTTGTTGTCTTTAAACTCTTCCTAGCATATTTTTTTTCATTTTCTAGCCATACTCTAAAATGCCAATAGTTTCCTCTCTTGTAAATTACCGCTTCATCAAATATCGTCTCCTCATCCTCGCTAAAAATCTTTTTCTTCAGTGTCA
>AGAU01000392.1 GCA_000224765.2 SAR324 cluster bacterium JCVI-SC AAA005
ACGAACAGTTAGGTTATGGCAATGTGGTTGACAGAGACTATAGCGAGACTTTCCTGGAGTCCATCGCCGGTGAAGTAGACCCACAACGGAAACGACACCAGGTTGGCAACACCTTTTTGACAGTACGGGAAAAATTACTGGAAGAATTAAAATTGAATCCGGATGAATGGCTGCTCGGGCAAGGCACACTTTACCCAGACATCATCGAATCTGGAGGCACCGAACACGCCAAGGTGATCAAGTCTCATCATAACCGAGTCGATGCAATCCAGGATTTGATTGCCAAGAATCAAGTTGTTGAGCCACTCAAGGAGCTCTACAAGGATGAGGTGCGACGCGTCGGGGAACTGTTGGGGCTGCCCAAAGAGATCGTCTGGCGCCATCCGTTTCCCGGGCCAGGTCTTTCAATCAACGTCCTCTGTTCCAGTGAAGATACAATCTTGCAACCAGAACACAACAGCACACTAGACGCACTACACCAACATCTTACACCCACTCAGGCCTCTCTACTACCAGTACGCAGCGTAGGTGTACAGGGAGATCAACGAACCTACACAGAGCCGGCTGTGCTGCTCGGCCCAAAAGACTGGGAGTGGCTTGAGAATACTTCGATTCGACTGACCAACCAAGTACGTGCGATCAATCGGGTTGTGGCCTATCTTCCTCTTCAACCAACAGATCAGCTCCCCAACTGGCGGGTCCGCTGTGCCTTCTGTGACAAGCTTCGTCTAGACTTGCTACGTGTTGCTGAAGCTCACGTTAGTGAAACCTTGGCCAATCACGGCTGGCTGGAGCGTATCTTTCAACTGCTGGTGATCCTGCTACCAATTTCTAAGGATGGTTACCAGGACAGCATCGTGCTACGTCCGGTCATCTCCGAAGATGTTATGACTGCGCGCTTCGCCCCTGTGGACTGGCAAGTTCTCCATAAACTTTTGCCTCAACTCTACGCTCTGAATGGGATTGATTCTGTGTTCTTCGATATTACTCACAAGCCTCCTGCTACGTTTGGGTGGGAGTAGTTAAAGACATTTAAGTAACTGATTTTATACACTTCAATAGTTACAAAGTACTTACAAAGTATAAAACACAGCATTGATTTTGCTGTGTTTTTTTTGTACACATGCAAAAAAACTTACAAAGTACAGCTACAATGGCAAAACATACTAAAGAAGAAGTGAAAATTTTTGGTGGCAAAGCAAACATTTACACGAATGAGTATGGTGTTTGGCAGTTTAGAGTGTGGTTGCGTAACGAGAACAAGTATGTGCGAAAGAGTTTGCGCACAAAAGTGAAGATGTACGCGATTGAGCAAGCTGAAGAACTATACATTGAAATTAGAAATGAACAGAAAAAAGGACGCAAGTATTACGCAATTACAGTGAAAGAAGCTGTTGATGATTATTTGAAAATGCAAAGAGCACGTATTGGCGATGGTGATTTCAATATAGTTGTAGCTAGATACAAGACAATTGAAACGCAAATGCGTACATTTTTGGATTACGTGCGAAAAGACGATAAAATAACAACACTAAGTGAAAGCACACTGAGAAGATACGAACGAAATGGAGAAGTGACGAATTATGTTAGCTTTAGAAAACGAAAAAATATTGGCGATACTACGATACGAAATGAGATGACAACGATAAACAGTTTTATGAAATACTGTTTTGCTGATGCAAAGGTAACGCATGTAGCTGCTTTTAAGTATCCGAACATGCCGAAAAAAAGCTACAGTGCTGATGGTGAAGTAATAAGACGCATGACGTTTACTAGTGACGAATACAAGCTGTTCACAGATGCTATGCGCAGTTATACAGCAAAGAAAAATACAAAACACTTGACGAAAAAAGAGATTTTTGAAAGACAAATGGTGAGACACTATTTTTTGTTTGCTGCAAATAGTGGTTTACGAAGTAGTGAAATAAGAAAGCTACAATGGCATAATATTACGACATACAAGGATGTAACAAGTAGAGGAAGTGAAGGCATTTTTGCGAATATCTTAGTCGATAGAAGTACAACAAAAGTACGAAAAACAAGAAGAGTGTATTGTAGAGGTGGTGAGCATATAGAAAGATGGAAGCAGTTGTGTAAAGAGAATGGAAAAGATACTGAAAACATAGTTTTCAGTATGAATGGTAAAGAATATGACAGAAGCAACACGCACAGACATTTTAGAAAGATATTGAGTTTGACAAGTATTGATGAAGCGAGAATTAAACAATTAGTTCCATATAGCTTAAGACACTTTATGATAACTGAACGTGTTAAGAGTGGTTTGAGCTTTAGTCAAATAGCAGTGATGTGTGGAACAAGTGTAAAGCAGATTGAAAATACATATTTACATTTGAGTGAAGACATGATGCGCACGAGTGCGAAAGCAGACTACATAAGATTAGAAGATGGCACATTGCGCGTGATTTAATCAAAATAAACCTCAAATTTATAAGTGACACAAGAGGCTAGATGAAAAAATAATTAAATTTATTTTAGTTGTATTAACTCTATTTCTCCCAAGTAATATATTAGTGACTGATGAAACAGGACTGTGTTACTTTACTAATGCAACTACAAACTTATTTGACGTTAAATTGATTCAAATTTTGAAAGAAGAGAAAAAAGGAGAATTAATAAAGCTATCAGGTGGAAACCAATTCCTGGTAAATGTGGAGTGGCAGGTTGGTGAGAAGATGGAGATAAATTTCCATGCTAGTCTACCGAAAGATCCAAGTAAGATGAATAGTGAAAGAAAAGGATTTTTTACGCAACTAACAATGAAAGACACCGACGGTGGAATCACTGTTGATTATCCAGATTTAGATGCTGAGGGAATTGATGATCAAAGTGTGAAAACGTTAGAAGATATGGTGACACTGTATCGATATTTTTAAAAAATTTAAATTAAAAAATATTAAATTTCATTATGCATTGAAAAAACTTAAGTATATGAATAAAATTTATCTAAATATAATTATATACACACTGGTCTCACTTGGGTGTGGTGGCCATGGTGGTGGTAATCAAGAGAATAAAAATAGTGAATCTCAGGTAATCAGTGACAATAATACAAAATCAAATAATGACGTTACAACCAATAATCAGATTCAGAATAACGAATCTGATGAACTAAGTTTTATTGAAGATAATAGTTCGGAGCAAAATGTTTCAACTTTGTTCCAAAGAGATGAAATATTGCAGATAATAAACAAAAACAAAAATACTCCTGAATTTAATTCAATTCAACCATTCAACGAAGGTTATACTTTCGAAAATTGTGAAAAATATTACACTAGTTTGTTTAAAGAGCCAAAAATAAACGAGAATATTCTATTTGCTGACTTTGATTTTGATAACCATTTTTCGTTAATAAATACTTTGGAAATTCCGGCCTACCAAAATTTCTCAAAAGGTATAATTTCTACAGATTATCATTCGAGTACACAGCCTATAATCCAAACTGTAAAAGATCTAAACCAGGATGGCTTCGATGACATATTTATTACCTTCCACGAAGCTTACACTAAACCGATTATTTTGTATTCACAGGGAAATGGTGAATTTTACCAAATAGAAATACCACATAATATTAGGATGGTAAGAGAAGTTTCAACTGCTGATTTCAATAATGATGGTTGGCTCGATATATACGCTCATACTGCTCCACACGAGTGGAAAAATACAGAATTTGAGATTTACGGTACTAATGAGTCTGATTTTCTACTTATCAGTAAAGAAAATGGTAATAATTTCGATGTGATAATTTTGGAAGATCTTACCTTCTCAAATAACCATCAAGGGGCAGTTGCTGACTTTAATTCTGACGGTTATACAGATATACTTTCTCATTCATCAAATATTGAAGGCGATAAATTTTTAATTTATGGTGGTGAATCTCTGATCTTTTCAAAAGGGGAAAATAAACTACCTAGTATGTTTAATAATTTACATTATTTCGATGCAGAAGCTATCGATTTAAACGGCGATACCTTACAGGACGTAATTATCTCAGAAATAATATGGGATAACGAAATTTCTGATTTAAAAGAAAAAGATCTTTATACAATCCTCTTTAATAAAAATAGTTCATTAGAAAATTCTGCTCTCCTGAAATTTGGAAATCATTGGATTACTGAACAGTCATGGAATTATTTCAAAGATTTTACGAATTGTCTAACAAAGTCAGGATGGGGTACTTTGTATGGTACATCTATTTCCGGGGGAGAAATGCTAATTGAAGATTTTGACCAAGATGGAGATAAGGATATTTTAGTTTCATTTACTTTAGATGCCCATTTCGAACAAAACATACTTTCGCAAAGAACATTTTTCATGAAAATATTTAAAAATTCTGACAATGGTAAAGAATTTATTGAAGATGTAGAAATGATTCCCTTTCAACAAATAAATCGTGTTTGGACCCAACCAAATCTTCGGCTTCAGAATGTTTTTTTTGTTGATTTGAATAACGATGAGAAGAAAGATATTTTATTGCAAGGTATTGGTCTAACGCACAATAAACTCAACTGGAAAGTTTTTCCAAAAATTTATCTCAACCAAAGTAATTTCTTCATTCCTATTAACAATGATAGTGCTGGGGATCTTCATCATAAAGATCAGCCTTCACCAATAGATTTCAATGGTGATGGAAAGATTGATTTGATGACGACTAAGTGGGACAAAAATTCTTATAAACTGTTTCTCTACCAAAACAAAAATTAAATATATTAGCCCCTCGAGAAATAGATATTTCAAATCAATTCAGCAGCACAGCGCATCTGCTCATCGTTAACGTCAATATAGCGCTGTGTTGTCTGTATGCTGGCATGTCCTGCCATCTCTGCTAGCACACGCACCCCAACTCCCTTGCTGCTCAATTCCGTCAACCAAGTGCGTCTACCGCTGTGACTGGTTGCACCCGTTATCGCTGCCTGTGCATACAGTCTCTGTAAGTGCTGTGCTAGTGTGTTTGCTGTGAAGTGTGACTGCTTTTGTGTGCTAAACAAATGAGTATTGGATGCAGAGGTTGAGGATAGTGTGTTGCGGTACTGCTGAAGCTGTCTGTGCATTTGACGTGGAACAAATATCCTACGTGCACGTTTTGACTTTGTTATAGCTGCAGCAAGCACAATCTCTGTTCTCACCTTGTAATTCTCATCCACTACATCTGCGATCCTTAGTGCAGCCACTTCCCCAACACGCATACCACAGTAGTGTGTCAGCTGTAGCATGGTTAAATCTCGTTCTGAGTATCTGCTGCAGCTCCTAGTTACATCAAATAACCTCTTCAATTCTGCTTTTGACAGTGTCTTCGCTTGTGCCATGTTGAGTCCCGTAAATGTATGTTTTTCATAATATAATTATAAAGTCTTACATATATTGAGGACAACGAAATTGATTGAGAAATGATTGTAATTGATAACAGTGACTTATAGTTAAATGTTGAGATTTGTTTATTTTCTTACATTTATTTTCTAGTAATTGATTGAATCAAGATGTGTTTGAAATTGAAATTATTAGTGAAGTGATTATGAAAGTGTTAGTGAAAATGTTAATGGAAAAGTAGAATGGAAAAATTGACACGTGAGAACATAGCTGTGATCCAGTCCAGTTCCCATTTTCCATGTACACTAAGTATGGGCAGCGCCCGTGTCTAGTGTAATTCAGTATGTGTGGGCAGGAAGCAGCATTCCGTTAACAGTGTCTCTGCTTCTAACCCATCAAATTCCTTCCAACAATATCCTGTGTGCACCTTATCTGCACCCAGGTTGTCCTGTACTACGCAATCCCTTGCTCCATCTACCTGCTCTCTCCATGTGTTTTCAGCTGTTTGCCAAATCATCCTGTAGTGCTGCCAAGCGTAGCCACTGATGTAGAAGTGGATATGTGTGTTAACACGAAATCTACCTGTCTCCACATATACCAAACGAGGCAATCTCGTATTTTCCCTGTACAGCTGCCTTCCCAATACACTCCTGTCCAAGTTGTTAAAGAAGCGCTTTGCGTTCTCAACACACTGCTGTCTAGTGACTGCTGCACCATCCACATACGTACAAGTGCCAAATAGCCAAAACCGTTGTTGCCGTGTCCAAGCTGCACCCTGTTCCCGTATTATTCCTACCCTTTGCCATTCAGTCCGTGTCAACTCTGTTCTCCGCTAAATAAAAACAGCAGCAGATAGATGGCTGCTACTGTTATTTAGCAACACAAGGAGAAAACATGCAGAGAGTGGTTTTGACAGAGGTATACGCACTGCTGAAGCGTATTGGAGCAGTGGCAAATGAAGCGGAGTTTAGCAGAGATTGGTTGGGTAGGAGTGAGTGCTACGTTCGCGGGTTGAGATTTAAGGGCTTAGGTGCGAGCACAGGCAGTGTGGCAATCTGTGCCAGCAAGCTGCAGCACTATGGGCTGCGTATGTGTGAATCTAGTGCACATAGTAAACTTGGCAAGCAGTTCCTAGAACTAAGTAGAGAGTGCCACAACACGATAAATGAGGAAGCGGAGGCACAATGGTTGGCAGCATGAAATGGCTCCTGCAGCATAAAAATTTCAGCGTGCGGTTTGAAAGCATGGAGTACTTAGAGTTTTTGGGTGGTGATTTTGCTCCACATGGTTTAAGGATGCAGGAGAATACAGATGAGTAATATACTTACAGGAATACAGCAGGCATTGGGGGCAATACGAATTGAAACGGAGAAAGCTGATTGGCAACTGCGTTTGGAGATATTGCAGCTGATACTCAGTACTAGTGAATCCGTAGTTGCAGGTGCACGCAAACAGGCAGCACCTCAAGTGAAGCAGGTCAAGCAGACAGTACCCGTACCAAGAACAAAGTGGGTGAAACGCTACGTGGACATGCCAAAAGCAGATTCAGGCAGGAAGAAGAAACAGGCAAGTATGGATGATGATGCTAGGTTGGGGCAGCAACAACAACAGTTAGCAGCAATGAAGCCGCAAGCAGTGTTGCCAAATCAACGTGCTGTTTGAGCTAGTGTGGACAAACAGTTGGCAATACTACGGTAGACGTAAGGGGAACTGTGCTGTGCTGAGGGACTGACAGGCTATGTGATGTACAAAGTAAATACTGATTCATAGCAAACGCTTTTTAAACTTTAGACACGGTAACAACATGGCAAAAGCAAGTGACATTGACTTTGAGAAGATGGATATCGATGAGATTGATGAACTTGAGAAGAAGCTAGCTGAACTGAAGAAGCAGAAGATGAAAGAGGATAAAGCTGAAGTGGTGAAGAAGGTGAGAAAGCTTTGTAAGGATTATGGAATATCAGCTACACAGCTGAGGGGAGCACTAGTGACGAGAGAAAGGAAGAAGAAGGACAAGTGATACTGTGAGGGAAAAGGTACTGTGGGAAACTGACTCGGAAAGTACATTTCGTGTTAACGCACTTTATCAGGCATGCACTTACATGCTGTTCTCACTAGTTTGTATATATTTTTGAATAGGAGGTAGGCTCCATTACGAAAATGGAGCCAATGCTTTAAGAATTTACTCTGCCTTCTTCACTTGTGTTGTCACTGTTGAGTTTTCAGAAGAAACCACAGTGAAACTCTGCTTCCTACCACAGTGATAACTCAGATAGTTCGCTAGCTTGCGCCAACTACCATTAGATTTTTGAACAAGATTGAGCAGAAACTTATCACTAAGTGGTGTCAAATTGCTCTGAACAATTAGCTGCCTCAAGCGTGGTAGATAGTCATTAGGGTTGGCAGCGTTGAAATCAATTTCGTAGCATCTGTCACGCACTCTATCATCCACACGATTCAGGTGATTGGTAGTTAGTATACAAACGATATTCTCCCTGTTCATAAAGGTTTTTAGCAATCGCTGTTCATTTATTTTAATACTATCAATTTCATCAAATATAAAATAAACAAGATTGCTGTATGTTAATGGAAGTAATCTGCAGTGGTTTTCACAGCTTTCAATAGTTTTTGCAAAGTTAGCAACCTTGCAACAATCAATTAATTCAATGTTTGAAGTTTCCTGCTGTCTACCTCTTATAATTTCAAGCTCATTGCAGAAGATATCTGCATAGGTAGTTTTTCCACTACTATAGGCCCCCTAGAACAATAATCCGTTGATATCATTCTTCGG
>AGAU01000391.1 GCA_000224765.2 SAR324 cluster bacterium JCVI-SC AAA005
TGGTGGCTGGGGCAGGATTTGAACCTGCGACCTTCGGGTTATCGGACCGTTAGACACATAATATCCTTATCAAGTCAGAACTACTCGTACTTTTGATATTATATTGTAATTAATGAATAATTAACTATTCTCTATGGTCAGATCAAGTCAAAAAGTCACTCATTTACTACCTTGTAGGTGGGGACAGTGGTGGGGACAAGATAACTGAGCAATAGAGAGAGCATGGCAAAATATCAGCGAGAGACAACCCAATACCCCGGAGTCTTCTGGTTAAAGATCCAAGGTATTGAAACGCTCTACATTCGCTACAAACGGCCGGGTAATGATAAAGCT
>AGAU01000390.1 GCA_000224765.2 SAR324 cluster bacterium JCVI-SC AAA005
CTGCTTTAAGAGTTCCTGAAATTCAGACTTCATTGATATCTCATCCATGTATTTGCCAGCACTTCCCATCGAATCAAAGTGATAAATTGCGCTAATCTGGTCCATTTGGGGCGCCATGACCGGAACAACTGCAGATAACGTGTTCGATGGCGATAACTTTCCAATTTCTTTCATTATTTCAATGGCTTTTTCTATATTATTTCTCGACATCTGATAGACGCGTACAATATGAACTGGAGTTGATAAATCTATAGTTTCATACAAATCTCTCATCATAAAAGGCCCAACACCTTTCCCAGCAGGGTCATCCCACCTCTGCTTAGAGAGATCTTGAAATATTGGGTCCTGCATTGCTTCATCGAAAGCACACATTGCTGCCTCAAAATCTTCAAACTTAGCACCCATACCAAAATTGCCGGCGTTATCACCCATTACAACTCGCCAGCAACGGGTTGCTGTTGCTCCTCTTTGGGCCATTACACCTAGCGCAGTGCGCATACGTGTTTCAAGGAGATTTGATTTCCTGGGTAATGGCGTTGCAGAGAGGTAAATATATGCACTCATTGTTTCACCTTTAAGTTTAAGTTTGAGGAGTTGTGATATCTGATATCAGGTAGGCAGTGTCAAACAATATGCATTTTTTGCAAAAACTCAACTAAAAGGTAGTTAAAGGTAAGCGTTACTCAGACGATAGAGTGAATCATGTTGGTCTATGTATACTTTTCCATGAAGTAAACATTCATCAATCCCAGTAAATATCTGTCCTGCAGAGGTTACAGCAGATCAACACTCAAAACATACCCCAATTGTTACAGGATTAGACAACTTATAAATAATATTAGAAAGATATTATTTATACATTCTGTAGAGGTTGTTTCGTTCTGAGGGAGAAAATCAATGCAGAAGGTGCTAAGATCAAAGTCAAATAAAGTGACAACCTAAGGTAAGAGAAAACTTTTATCCAGTAATTGAAACATGAAGGAGCAAGTATGTCTGATCACAAACAGCAGAGGAAACATCTGCAAGAGAGATTCTTGAAAAAATTGATCAAAACTCCAAACACAAATTTATGGATTCGCTAGAGGTAAAGTACTCAAAAGAGAAAAAAACATTTCGAATATTTAATGAAAAACAAGGTGTTTACATTACCCATCGAATGTCTTTTGAACAGATGATCTATTACTTAGCAGGATTTGAAAGAGCTCTGGATTTCGTTCATTTTGAACGAAAAGAGAAAGAAAAATAAGTAGGGGGATTCTGAGGTGTTAATATCTCTTCAGATGATAGACCACCGGATTACAAATCAGATGGGTGAGTGATATGTAGCAAGATGTGATGGTGGTGAGATGCGCAGTCAAACTTGTAAGTAGACCACGCATCTCGAGAGGGAGGAAACAATGAAGATTGACAAACCTGTCAAATAATGAGGGGTGCAGGTTTGCCTGACCGGTCAGCTTAGGTTACTGAGCAATTCACCGTATCGCTTTGGTCGAAAAAAAAATAACCACCAAAAGTTAGTTATTTATTAGAAAAAAAATATTTCTGAGATTTTCTACTAGTCCGAAAGATTTAGACCACTGGATTACAGGTCAGTCGGTGGGTGGTAGTGAGATGCACTGCCAAGTTTATATGTAGACCGTACATCTTATGAGGGAGGAGACAAGCGTCCCTAGCCAAGGTGGCTAAATAGGACCTGAATAGGGATACTCTAGCTATGCAGCTTAGGTTTTGGGCAATTCACCATATCGCTTTGGCTGAAAATAAAATAGTCACTAAATGTTAGTTTTTTGTTAGAGAAATTTTTTCTGAGATTTTCTACTAGCTCCGAAACTTAGACCACCGGATAACTAATCCGCTGCATTAGTAATTGGGAGTAAGTCGGTAGGGTAGTGCCAAATATATATAAGGGACGTTCAAAATTACTGTTCCATATGGCAACAGAACGTAACTAGATTCATTGCTTCATAAACCTTTTTTCCAACCATAAAGTGAAAACAGACCTGCAAGTGCTAGCAGAATGAAGACTGGTGGAGGTGGGCCTGAATTCAGATAAACATGGTGAAAAATACCAACGCCCAGCATCGGTATTGTAAGCAGTGTATTTGCAAAAAGGACACGTTGGGTAAATGCGAGATTGTCCATTCCAGAAAGAATGATTAGAAAAATTCCAAAACTTATAAAGAACGTTGCGTTTACATCTCCCCACGCTCTAGCAGTTGTAATAACACGCTCAAAAGTTGCCCCTGGTAGTATTCCCGGGGTTATCCAGAGCACGGTCACGACCAGCAACCCCAGAAGGATGAAACAGATTGCAGATATGCGTAGGGCCAGTCTTGCTTTCATAATTTTTCCATAGGTTTGTCGACCTGATAAAGGCACTCAGTAAAGCAACTAGAAACGTAATCTACTATTTAATAGCTAAATAAACAGCAAGCGCGGATTGTTTTTCGAAGTCAAAGCTTAGAACACTGGATTAGGAATCAGTCGTTGGGGTGAGTGAGACGCAGGCCGGATCCAGTAATGTCGGACCCCAAGTTGATGGATAGAACTACTTGTTGGGTGCTTGGTAGGAGGAAACTATTTTGTTGGCTGTTTGCATAGCAGCAGTCATTGACTTGGAATCGATGATTTCAATTCCCTCAAAGCTAGTGACTGTTCCTGAGGAAGCAATGACCATTTCAACTGCTGCAAATTGCTCAGCAATCCCTTCTCCGATAGTCACTATTTCAGCAGTACTAACGCTGAAATACATTTTGTGCATGGTGACACCGGCAGCACTCATAAGGGCCTGGACTGCCGCCTCACGATCCTTTGGGTCATTGACATAGCCTTTAAACGCCTCATTGCTTAACTTCGCTCTTGTCATGTAAAGTGACTTTAACATTCCTATTTGTTGGGATAAATAATTTCGATGTATTGAATTTGACATCGGTGGGTGAGTCCCCCAACTAAATAGTCAGTATTGATTTTTTTCAACAGATTTATTGGCTGTGGAGTATAAAAAATTAGACAAACGGATTAGCATTCAGTCGGTGGGGCCAGCGATGGGGGGAAGCGTCCAAGGGGGTACAAGAAACACTTCCCACTTAAGGAGGACTCTACGCCAAGTTTTTAATTTTATTGGCGTACAGTCGTTCATCTGCCATCTGCATTGCGGAGAAACGCTTGTGCAGCACAGATGAAGGCACTAGTCAGCTTGGGGTATATAGGGACAACCTTATCGCTTTGGCCAAGAACTATCTATCAGATGGTAATTATTGAGTCAACTAGAAAGTGTTGCTAAAAACTATAGACCACCAGATTCGTAATCCGATGCATTATTTAGTGAGAATTAGTCGGCTAAGGAGTGTGAGAGGCAATTGGCCGACTCCACATCATTGAATCTCAACATTGAAGAGCCTCTAAACTAGATATTTTATAGGATTCTCATAGAGATTTGTTTATCTCTGAAAACGTGATTTTCAAACCGTGATGCGAATGAGGATTAGCGGACCAACGACACAGAAAAAACGAATTTTATTGGAGAAACGGCTACCAGACTTTGGTAAGTTTGCTTCCCATCCTTGAGTAAGGTCGCACCCTTAAAAAATTTACGGAGAGACTCCATGCAATATCGTCAGCTGGGCCGAACAGACCTCAAAGTCAGCAAAATTTGTCTCGGAACCATGACCTGGGCCGAACAAAACACCCAAGAAGAAGCCTTTGAGCAGATGGATGCTGCATTGGATTATGGAGTAAATTTCTTTGACACCGCCGAACTCTATCCGGTACCCCCCAGTGCCAATACCTATGGTGGTACTGAGACTATCATCGGTAACTGGTTCGCTCAACGTGGTCAGCGAGATCAAGTGATTCTGGCGACGAAAGTTGTGGGACCGATGATCAAGTCGCCTCACATTCGGGATGGCCAAACTCGCTTCAACCGAGCCACCATTGAAGAAGCGGTCAATGGCAGTCTCAGGCGCTTAAAGACAGACTACATTGACCTTTATCAACTGCACTGGCCTGACCGCAATGTCAATAAATTTGGCCAACTGAATTACGTGCATGACAGCAAGGAAGTCTCCACACCAATTTTGGAAACACTGGAAGCTTTAGCAGGCATTCAGAACTCCGGAAAAATCCGGCACTTCGGACTCTCCAACGAAACTCCTTGGGGTACAATGCGGTTCCTGCATTATTCAGAAACACAGCAATTACCAAGAGCGGTAAGCATTCAGAACCCCTACAACCTACTTAATCGCACCTTTGAAATTGGATTGGCAGAGATTGCTCATCGGGAACAAGTCGGGCTGTTAGCCTATTCACCACTGGCTTTTGGGGCCCTTTCTGGAAAATATCTTCAAGGGAATCAACCAGAAAACGCACGACTCACCCTTTATTCTCGCTTTGTGCGCTACAAGAAAGGTCATGCAGAAAATGCGATTCAATCCTACGTGGATCTGGCGCAGGTAAATGGACTCGATCCAACTCAAATGGCGTTAGCCTATGTCAGCAGCAGACATTTTCTGACCAGTAACATCATTGGAGCAACCTCGATGGAACAATTGAAAACGAACCTGATCAGTAGTGAACTTGAATTGTCAGAGGAACTGTTGGAGGGAATTGAAAAGATCCACGGTCTCTACACAAATCCATGTCCGTAGATTTTACATAAATCTGAATCAAATAGGATCCCTTGAAAATCTAGCAGAGACGGAGGAGGCTTGAATGCATTTTTTAAAAAAATTATACATTCACCAAACCCCACCAACTCTGGTAAATACCCGAACTAGAGGAGATTTATTTGCCAGGGGTTAAAACTACCTTCCCAATTGTTACCAGATTAGATATTTAATAAATAATATTAGGCAGACAGTAGTG
>AGAU01000389.1 GCA_000224765.2 SAR324 cluster bacterium JCVI-SC AAA005
ACTTAGTCTATTCATGATCTTACTCAATAAAGCTGCGTTACTCATTCAAACAAGATTGATACAGTTTTAAACTTGAGAAAGACTCAAAGCCTACTTGATTCGAAGAATTATTCAATATCAACTAAAAGATAGATCAATCTGAGAACTGATGATTCTGCACCTCCCCCACGCTTCTACCTTTATTCCACAAAATCTTCGGGATGACTTCCTATTATCAGATGAGGATCTTCAGGAAGAACTAAACCAGATTACTGATCACGCAACAGATGCAATCTTTCAACGGGCTTTTCCAGAAGCAAAGGCAATCGTGTTTCCTGTTAGCAGGCTTGTAGTTGATCCAGAGCGTTTCTCAGATGACTCTCAAGAGCCAATGAGCCAAGTGGGCATGGGTGTAACTTACACTAGAGGATCTTTGCGTCAGCCGCTACGTGAGCAACTGACCAAAGCCAAGCGTCAGGAATTACTGGAGCGATATTACATTCCTCATCACCAAAAACTGACAGATGCAGTGGAGGAGTCGCTCCTGGCTAATGATCATTGTCTGATCATTGATGGTCATAGCTTTCCAGCTCTGCCTCTACCTTATGAACTAAACCAAACAGCTTTCCGACCAGACTTTTGCTTGGGAACAGATGACTTTCATACTCCTGAAGAACTAGTGGCAAGGGTTGAGAAGATATTAGAGAGTTGCGGCTATTCGACTGCTCGGGATCAGCCTTTTGGTGGAACCATTGTTCCTATGAAACATTACCGAAAAGACCGGCGCGTTCAATCATTGATGATTGAGATCAATCGTTGGCTTTACTTAGGAGAAGATTATTCAGTTGATT
>AGAU01000388.1 GCA_000224765.2 SAR324 cluster bacterium JCVI-SC AAA005
ATTTCCTCTCTATAATTTTTGAGTGAGGTGTTTGAAAAAAGTTGCAAATAATTCAAATTCATTAGAGAAATACCTTTCTATGGGTAGGTATGCTGTTTGGGAAGGATATGAGTAGAAAAATATGATTTATGAGATTGCATGTCCAAACTAAATGAACTCAGAAAAGCACACAAGATGGCACGTAACGGAAATTTCACTTTGATGGATGAGATTTATCATCAGGATTTTAGGGGGTATGACCCGAGGGTAAGTGCTTGGATAAATTATGAAGAACACAAGATTTTGCTACCTACAATCCAAAAAGTGATCAAAGGCGGTAAATCAAGAATAATTTTTGAGAATGAAGAGTTTTTGTGTTTTGAAGTCTTCAGAAAACACTTAGAAGTTGAAAATGATTTCATTGTCACAATTGCGAGTGTCAAATATAAAAATAATGAAATTATTGAAATGGAATCTCTTAACGAAAATTTAGATTTTGACCCTAGCGAAGGTCAGGATTGGAACTGGGAAGACTCCGAGTAGTTACTAAGCCTAACTATTAGTGAAATAAAAAAAGCATATGAATTTTTTTGAGGTACTGGTTACAACACAGTCAGTCATTTTAGGACTAGCTGCAACCCGTGTTTTACAAGCGACTGAGCATGTCTTTTTCAAAAAACATTCATATCCAAAAATATATTTAATTTGGATTAGGCTATGTTTATTTATTTTAATGTCCTTTTGGACACTAATGAATTACTCAAAATTAGAAAATTACAATTTTTTGGATTTCACATTTCAGTCAATATACGCTGGAACTGTTTACATAATGTGCAATGCAGTTTTTCCAAATAATTCTGAAAATATCGAGTCTTGGAAAAGTCATTATTACAGGAAGAATAGAATATACTGGGTCTGCAATATAATATGTGTTATTACCGTAATATTGCACCTTGAATACTCAATGCATATAGTACATGGAACTAAATATTATATGCTGTATTTCTTTGTGTTCATACCCAGTATTATAATGTCCTCAGTTGGATATTTATTTCAAAAATCTATTTACCAATGGATTGTTTTAATTTTGAGTCTCATTTCGATAATTTTTAATTGCGTTACAGTTTTTCTTGGGCAACAGGTAGAGGTTCCAAAATAAAGAAAAATTTATTTGTAAAAGTTGATTTGAATGCCAAAAAACTTCTTGAGTAAAAGACAGAATTAAAACTATGAAGAATACGAGTGATCAGTAGTAATTGGCGATTTATACCTATACCATCGTAGAAACTAAAACACTTCCAACAGCATTAGGATTGGCAATGACAAAAGAAGAAGTGTTTGATAAAGCGTGGAGACTAGGATTGAAAGGTGATTTTTCACTGGTTGATGAAATTTATCACCCTAAATATCGCGCTGTTCAAAAAAATATAAATGTAGAAGTCGATCTTGATTCAGACAAAATTGTTATGTCAACTCTTAGTGAGGTAATGATTTTTGGTCCATTTCGAGTGATATTCGCAAATGATGAGTTTTCATGTTTAGAGAGACATATTAGATCAATGCTGGCAGGAGAACCTAGTTACAACACGGTAATTACGGCTATTACCTACAAAGATAGAAAAATCATTACTCAAGAAAGCATTAGCGAAAGAAATCAACCTGACCCCAGCGAT
>AGAU01000387.1:0-2500 GCA_000224765.2 SAR324 cluster bacterium JCVI-SC AAA005
CATCCAGTTTTTGAGTTTGGCATCGACCGACTCTCCCACCGAGTAACCCCGGCAGTACCATAGGCGTTCAGGGTCTTAACTACTGTGTTCGGGATGGTAACAGGTGTCACCCCCTGGCTATAGACACCAAACTCAAGTACTGGACGAGAGAAGAGGGTTGAGGACACGAAGAAGGAAGGGAGAAGTCAAATCACACGGTCGCTTAGTACTGGTCAACTACGCATGTTACCATGCTTCCATTTCCAGCCTATCAAACAGATAGTCTTTCTGTGACCTTAAGGGGCATAAATGCCCGGGAGATCTCTCTTGAGGCGAGTTTCCCGCTTAGATGCTTTCAGCGGTTATCTCTTCCGAACGTAGCTACCCGGCGGTGCCGCTGGCGCGACAACCGGAACACTAGAGGTTCGTCCACTCCGGTCCTCTCGTACTAAGAGCAGCTCCTCTCAAATCTCCTGCGCCCACAACAGATAGGGACCGAACTGTCTCACGACGTTCTGAACCCAGCTCGCGTACCGCTTTAAATGGCGAACAGCCATACCCTTGGGACCTGCTTCAGCCCCAGGATGCGATGAGCCGACATCGAGGTGCCAAACCGCGCCGTCGATATGAACTCTTGGGCGCGATTAGCCTGTTATCCCCGGAGTACCTTTTATCCGTTGAGCGATGGCCCTTCCACACGGGACCACCGGATCACTAAGACCGACTTTCGTCCCTGCTTGAGATGTCTCTCTTGCAGTCAGGCTCCCTTATACCTTTACGCTCTGCGAACGGTTTCCAATCGTTCTGAGGGAACCTTTGCGCGCCTCCGTTACGCTTTAGGAGGCGACCGCCCCAGTCAAACTACCCACCAGACAGGGTCCCCGATCCAGCTAATGGATCCGGGTTAGAAGCCCAGACAAGCCAGGGTGGTATTTCAAGGGCGACTCCAGACCAACTAGCGTTGGTCCTTCAAAGTCTACCACCTATCCTACACAAGCTCATCCGAGATTCACTGCCAAGCTATAGTAAAGGTTCACGGGGTCTTTCCGTCTTGTTGCGGGTTAACGGTATCTTCACCGCTGTTTCAATTTCACTGAGTATCACGTTGAGACAGTGCCCAGATCGTTACGCCATTCGTGCAGGTCGGAACTTACCCGACAAGGAATTTCGCTACCTTAGGACCGTTATAGTTACGGCCGCCGTTTACCGGGGCTTCGATTCGCAGCTTCGCTTACGCTGACTCCTCCTCTTAACCTTCCGGCACCGGGCAGGCGTCACACCCTATACGTCATCTTGCGATTTAGCAGAGTGCTATGTTTTTGCTAAACAGTCGCCTGGGCCCTTTCACTGCGGCCTCTGTCTGCTCCTGGGGCAAGCCCATTCACATACTGGAGGCACTCCTTCTACCGAAGATACGGAGCTATTTTGCAGAGTTCCTTAACGTGATATCACTCAAGCGCCTTGGTATTTTCTACCTGTCCACCTGTGTCGGTTTGGGGTACGGTTGAAAGTTACTATACTTAGAAGCTTTTCTTGGCAGTGTGGAATCAATCACTTTGTGAGGCGAACCTCTCGTCATCAGTTCTCGTCGTTGCCTGCCCGGATTTACCTAAGCAGACCGACTACGACCTTAAACCGGGATATCCGTCACCCGGCTGACCTATCCTGCTGCGTCCCTCCATCGCGCGCAACTTTCAGTACAGGAATATTAGCCTGTTTTCCATCGACTACGCCTTTCGGCCTCGCCTTAGGGGCCGACTAACCCCGGGCTGATTAACATGGCCACGGGAACCCTTGGACTTTCGGCGTGCGGGTTTCTCACCCGCATTTTCGTTACTCATGCCAACATCCTCACTTCCCTGCGCTCCACTGGCCCTTACGATCCAGCTTCACCGCCCAGGGAAAGCTCCCCTACCAATCATATTGATTCCGCAGCTTCGGCGATCAGTTTGAGCCCCGTTATATTTTCGGCGCAGGTTCGCTTGACCAGTGAGCTATTACGCTTTCTTTAAAAGGTAGCTGCTTCTAAGCTAACTTCCTGGTTGTCTGGGCGCTCCCACATCCTTTCACACTTAACTGATACTTGGGGGCCTTAGCTGGCGGTCTGGGTTGTTTCCCTTTCGACGACGAAAGTTAGCTCACGCCGTCTGACTCCCGAGAAACGACTTGCCGGCATTCGGAGTTTGACTGGGTTTGGTAGGCTGGTGGGCCCCCTAGTCCAATCAGTGCTCTACCTCCGGCAGCCTATCTCGAGGCTATACCTAAATATATTTCGGGGAGAACCAGCTATTTCCGAGTTTGATTAGCCTTTCACTCCTAACCCCACCTCATCCAAATACGTTTTAAGGTATACTGGTTCGGTCCTTCACTTGGTCTTACCCAAGCTTCAACCTGGACGGGGCTAGATCACTCGGTTTCGGGTCTAAGGCCAGCGACTCGACGCCCTATTCAGACTCGCTTTCGCTTCGGCTCCGTTAATAACTTAACCTCGCCACTGACCTTAACTCGTTGGCTCATTATG
>AGAU01000386.1 GCA_000224765.2 SAR324 cluster bacterium JCVI-SC AAA005
TCTGTCCAAATGGATCTTTAAGATGTAATTCATAGCGATTCTTATCAGTGATTATACCTTTAAGCGAAGAGCCCTTGGACTCCAGATAAGCGTCCCATAGTCGATCAATAGTCTGCCGAGATTCCTCTGCCAGCCTTTCAGCGATTCTAGACTCTCGAAGCTCCGCATTTGACTTTGCTTGTCCATTGATGCGTTTTGCCCGCTCAGCATTACCTCTGGGAGCCGTCCAGCCTTGTACCTTCGATCCGAGTTTTTCTTCTATAGCTTTATCATTACCCGGCCGTTTGTAGCGAATGTAGAGCGTTTCAATACCTTG
>AGAU01000385.1 GCA_000224765.2 SAR324 cluster bacterium JCVI-SC AAA005
TTTGGTTTTGCTGTTTGAAGTCGTAACTACACTAGATTGCCTCAAATCCAAGAAGAGGAACCAACACAAGTGTGAGTTGCATTAACTGGGTCTACTGGTTAGGAAAACCTCGACCGGGCGAAGATCCAGATTCAAACAACTAACTTCAAAGAATTCAACATTTCCTCATAGTTCAACTCTCCCTTCTCTTTACCAGCCAGTTTTACTTTCAACTCC
>AGAU01000384.1 GCA_000224765.2 SAR324 cluster bacterium JCVI-SC AAA005
TCTGCAATTCTTGGAGTAGCATTTCTAGCGCCTCTCCTTTGAGTGGTGGAACACCGCCTCGGCATGGCACACACTGCCTTTGGGCCAACTCCATTATTCACTTCCCCTTGAATTTGCTTTCTGCAAAATAAAGCCCACTGCAAACTATTGAAACACTCTTATTTTGCCTGGGCTAACCAGTATTTCGCAAATCAATTCCCCTGCACTCAGAAATATAACAACTCCTCAATCTCACTATTTGTTGTGCTGTGA
>AGAU01000383.1 GCA_000224765.2 SAR324 cluster bacterium JCVI-SC AAA005
CAAAACTGCTCCAACCACAACATCAGCTTCAACTGCAAATTCTTCAATGCTATCCAAAGTGGCATAACAAGTTTTCAATCTAGAGCCAAAAATTTCATCTAGATAACGTAGACGAGACATATTTTTATCGATGACTGTCACATCTGAACCCAATCCAATACCCATTTGCGCTGCGTTCGTTCCGACAACACCTCCCCCAACGATCAAAACTTTGGCCGGCTGTGTCCCTGGAACTCCTCCAAAAAGTATCCCACTCCCACCGCTGTTCTTATGAAGTGAATAGGCCGCAACATGAATGGCCATTCGTCCTGCAATCGCGCTCATTGGGGCTAATAAAGGTAAATTGCCGAGTGAGTCGGTGATAGTTTCATAAGCGATTGCTGTACAACCAGAGTCCAACAACATATCGACTTGCTCTTCATCTGGAGCCAAATGCAAGTAGGTGAAAAGTATCTGTCCTTCTCGTAACATTTTGCATTCACTTTTTTGCGGCTCCTTAACCTTAACAATCATTTCAGCCTGGTTGAACAAATCCTCTGCAGACGGTGAAATGGAAGCTCCGACAGCTTGGTAAGCGTCATCGCT
>AGAU01000382.1 GCA_000224765.2 SAR324 cluster bacterium JCVI-SC AAA005
AAAGCCCACTGCCCCCTCAAGACAGCGTGTCTACCAGTTCCACCACTTCAGCAAGATTAATAATTAATTACAGTTACTTAATCTAATCCCACCTAGCTCTCCTAAATAGTCTCCCGAAATTAAAAAATCAGCGGATTTTCTAAAGTCTGTTATACGGGTGTTATACCGGATGCTATACAGAATTGGTCAATCTGCTGCCTTTTTGGAGCAGGGAGTATGATGTCTAGAAAGTTCAATAAAACAAAATTTCCTGGGATCTATTTACTAAATACTACCAACGGAGACATTGTCTATTATGCCTTTTACAGGCAGGAGGGGAAACAGGTCTGTGACAAATTAGGTAAACGCTCAGAGGGTTGGAATCTTCTTAAGGCTAGGGATGCAAGAATTCAAAGAATTGCTGGTTGCCAAGAGACCACTGTATCCAGAAAACGTAGACAAGCTTTAGAGAATGATGAGGAGAATAGTATACCGCCTCTTTCAGAGTTGATGGGGTTGTACTTTGCTCAGCGAACTGCGGAACGAGGGGAACCATTAAAAACAGAGATAGAATCTAGGCAGAGATTTCAAAAGCACTTTTCCAATCACTGGTCAAAAACACCCTCTGAAATTGCAGAGTTGGATCTCTTGCACATCCGACATTCGATTTTGAAGTCAGGTGGGAAAATGGCCACAGTCTCTTGGCTCTTGGGCTTTTATCGAACACTTATTAGATTTGCGGTTCAAGCAAAACTTTCTCCTGCCTTGGAATATCAGATACCTGTTCCCAAAGCCTCAGAACTTAAGAATCGCGTGACAGAGCGCTTAACAAAGGAGGAACTGAAAAGATTTCTGGAAGTTCTTGATCAACAGCCACCTCAGTTGAGAAACCTCTATTTGTTTAGCCTACACACCGGTGTTCGTAGGGGAGAGATATTTAAACTTTGTTGGCAAGACATCGACTTTGAACACCGAGTAGTTTTGCTCAAGGATGCTAAATCAGGAGGGGATGAAAGAATTCCGCTGAGTAAAAGTGCAGCTGAAATCCTAATGAATCAGTATTCACTGAGAGATCAGCGATCTCATGAGGCAAGGGAGAGAGATCTTGTTTTCTTCACAAAGACAGGGAAACCGTGGGGTAAATCTAGATCAGTGATCTGGCGGCTGCATAGAGAGATTCGCTCAAAGGCAAACTTGCCAGAGGGATTTCGAATGCTTCATGGCCTGCGACATCATTTTCTGACAATGCACGCTGTGGCCGGAACCCCTGCACCGATCCTAATGCGATTAGCTACTCACAAAGACTTGGCTACCACTCAGCGCTACATTGATATAGCGGATGCTGATTTGCTGGCAGCTGCTGATAAAACAGAAAGTCTGATTGAGCAGCAACTCAAGATTGTACGCTAATAGCTTGAAGGGTTCTCTACTCAAGGCATTCCTGCAAACCACTGGTGCTGTTCAATCTGCTTGAGCCAACTAGCTGCAGAATCACC
>AGAU01000381.1 GCA_000224765.2 SAR324 cluster bacterium JCVI-SC AAA005
GAGAGGAGCACCAGGAATTCCATTAGAGGAAACCATCGACGTACCAGACCAAAAGATCCCAAAAGACGGTTGGATGGAATTGGATGATCGGCCTGGATTTGGACTTGGTATTGAAGAAAGTTGGCTCTCACCATACTGAAAATTTCCCATGCTGCGTTTCTTAAATTTACCACTTGTAGCGATTGTTAGCGCCTTAGCGATCAATTTCCAAATTGCCCTCCCCTAAAGACTATCTACAAAAAA
>AGAU01000380.1 GCA_000224765.2 SAR324 cluster bacterium JCVI-SC AAA005
TATTGATGGCCCAATGGGACCAAATTTTGGGATAGGTGCTATGAACAATAATATATTGAAGATAGACCTGGAATTAACTGGTGGTCAGGCTCCCTACGAGAGAAAACTCTAATATCTTTGCTGCATTGTATATACTCTTATTGCAATGCAGATTATTCTCTACCAACCTCTCGACTTCATTCCTTCCCGTACTTGTTTATTCATTGGATTGGATAATGATTCAAGGTCAAGGGGCCAATCCGCCAACGGCCGCCAACTTTGATGCTTGGCAAATAACAAGTTCGACACCAACGGATGACTGTTGTCTCGCTAACGTCATATTCAAAAGCTAATTGTTTTGGAGTTAGGTAGGATTTCATTGGCTTTTCGTGATTTGAGATTGCAATACGCTTTTCACCAAAATCCTTGACTATACCTATCTATAATTTGATAAGTAAATTTGTCCAGAGCAATCATGCTTTCGCACACAATCTCACTTGTTAATAATCAAGGATTTTTACAAAGGGTAAGATATGGCTATTGTTAGTAGACATTACTGGAGGCCGACGGATATTGATAAATTTGTCAAATGCCATAGAGAGTTTCATAACCATCATTTGAAAAATGCCGTTGCTGTTGACATGAAATTATATAAGCACGACTCGGACTCAACGATTTATATCGCAGATGTTATTTGTGATTCTTGGTCTGGTAAAGATAAGTGGGAAGAATATTTTAAAACCAATACTTCAGTTCAAGAATTTGCAAAACGCATTAATGAAACCGCTGAATCGGTGAACAAAAAAGAGTACTTGCACATAATTGATTATTAGAAATTACCCCAATATTTGCTCTTACACAGGTACGGCGGTAGATGAGGCGTGCAGAAAAACGCTTCACCCGTGCAGGCGGCAGAAGAACCGCCCAACCTAAAAAATCCGAATCAGTGTAGGCGCAAGCTAGGCCGTATTGCTTGGGATTTAGCAGGTTTCACTATCAAAATTGGCGTTCTGGGATTACTCGTTGTGAATGAAAGTCAAATCGGGAATCCTTTGACAAA
The DNA here is from genome assembly GCA_000224765.2 of SAR324 cluster bacterium JCVI-SC AAA005. Classification (GTDB taxonomy): domain Bacteria; phylum SAR324; class SAR324; order SAR324; family NAC60-12; genus JCVI-SCAAA005. The sequence goes on from AGAU01000380.1 coordinate 1,040, forward strand.
AACTGGGTTTGTGGTCAGAAAAATCCTCAACTGATTTGCCCCAAAGTATCTAATTACTTTGCCATTGTCTCAATACTGGACAGATCAGCCAAGGCTTCACTAAAGATCTTCTTGAGTTGAGTCTTGCAGTCCACCAAGGTCTTTTGCTGTAGCAGCTCGTTAGTCAATTGCTCTGTTATTGCTCTGACCTTCTCTTTCAAATCCTGACGAAACATTCCCCAGGTGATGTTCACCAGATTGGTTTGCAGTAACTATTGTTGCAGGAGTTTCGTTTCGAATTCTGTCTTGGTTGCCATTGCTGACATCAATCTGGTTTTCTCATAAGTAAGCTCGTTGCCAAAACGTCGACGCACTACCCATTCAATGCAGTCGCTCAATCGATAGCGGTTGCCACCATGAGCCGGAAGCTCAACCGGCAAACCTTCATTCTGCCATTGCCAAATTGTTCTATCTGATAATCCGAATGTTTCAGCGAGTTGCTGCTGGTTTAGATTCATAACGGCAAGAAGCCTTTGTGATTTTGAAACTCAGTTAATGTTCTTGGTAGTAATTACTCACTGCAGGAAGCCGTAAAGATAGTTTTTGATTTAGAAACATCATCTAAATTGTAATTTAATGATTGATTTTAAAATTACCATTTGATAGATAGCTGTTGGCCAAAGCGATAAGGTATGTCCCCATACACCCCAAGCTGCCTAGTTCCTTCATCTGTTCTTTGCCTTAGAAAACTCCAAAGCACGGATGTACGACTTTGCGCCAGTGGTTTTGACAAATTCTCCGTGGCGTAGAGTCCTCCCTGGGAAGCGTTTTTCATATGACGCTTCCCTACACCACCTACCTCATTGATGGCCATGAGGAAGTTTTCTAAAAATTGTATTTGCAAATCAATCATAGGAGTTGCCCTATGGCTATTGTCGTTGTGTACTTGAATCATGAAACAAGCGAGGGTGTTTTTGACCCTGAAGAGCACTTCAAAATTGCTAAGGCTTGTCCAGTTCCCAAACTTCCAGGAGTAATTGAGGTTGGGGTCCGACGTCACGCTACTGGTAAAAGAATTTTTTCTGGACAGGTTAAATTAGAATCCTGGGCAGACCTACAAACGTTGGAGAATTAGCACAAGTCCGATGGAGCAAAGGAATGGCATGAAAAGTTTGCTAAAACTGGGAAATTTTTTGAAAGAATCATAATGGAGGTTTACGAGTAGCAATCTTAAATCTAAGCCACCAATCCTGATCAATCGGAGCTTTACTGGTTTTTGTAACTACTTTTTCTGATTTCAGTACTCCAATGATAATTGGTGAAGGATATCGAGTTCTTGCATCTCTTGTCTATGGAGAGTTTATAAATGAGTTTGTTGGGAATCCAAGACTTGCTAGTACCTTATCAATCTTCATGCTTACAGTTACCTTTGGAGCACTTCTAATCCAAAGAAGGTTCGCAAGACGAGCGTCTTTTGATCAAGAGACAGTAACACCTTTGGGATTAAGAAAAACCAGTATTACAAAAATATTTGTTTCAACTCTTATAGTTTATGCAATCGTCTTTATTGCATTTCTACCAACTCTCACAGTGGTAGTTTCATCATTATTATTAATCTTTTTTAGGAATGCTTCGTTGCATTCATTGCAGTACAAGACAGAGTTAGCTCTAGTCAAAGTTCGAAATATTGATATTACCAATTTTGAGAATGAGCTCAATTCGTTCAAATCTGGATTTGTGAAGAATTATGATCTTGTCTCAAGAAAGTTCCAGACGGCCATTGAGGAAATTGATAAATCAATTGATCACCTGCAAAAAACAAAGGATTCTTTGATTGGGAATGATCGAAATCTTAAGTTGGCGAACAACAAGGCTCAGGATATGACAATCAAGAAATTGACTCGAAGGAACTCAACTATGGCTGAGAAATTCGCTAGGCTTGAGAAGGGTTAGAATAGATATAAATTCAATTCATCTATCGTGACAAGCAAGATCAAATCAGTAAGATCTTCTCACTCAGAAATCTGAATTAAAGTAACGGCTCGAACTCAGTTCAAGTTTTTCATCTCACAGTTTTGTTGTGCCAATTTGTGCCATCAACTCCTTCAAATCACTTGAATCCACTAAACTAACCATTGACTAAATAGACTGATTTCGTTAAGTTTCTTTAAATTACTTCAAGTGCATTTAAGTAGAGACGGAACTTTTAATTCTTCAGCTGAATCAGTAAGAAATGAATATGAATGACTCTTTGGGGGGCAGCGTCCCACTCAAAACGAAGGAATTTGCGAACCGTGCTTTCCAATATACCCTTAATCCGCTTCGGAACCCTGTAAAAGAAATAATGGACAAGTGTTCTTCTATAAAAGATACCCCACCATTTTTAGGAATTTTTAATGACATCCCATGGAATAAATTCCGTGAAAATGAAGCACATGCTTGGGCCAAAGCAGGCTTCACATGGATCGTCAATGATGCAGAACATACTCAATGGGAGGGTTTTTATGGTCGAGACCAAAATGCAATTGAGGGACGTCTCGGGCTTTTAGCAGTGCAGCGCCTTCATAGAGAAGCTATCAGTTCGTATGGCGATGCCTACCAACTGGGTGCAAGAGCGACCATGCGGCCTTATGGATGTACTTTTGAAGATGCTAAGATATTTTTCAAATCGGTTAATTTTCCTGAACCTGGAAGTCCTACTCCTCATGATCGTGGAGGTTACCCAGTTCGCAATGGTGATCGCAGCATGAATTATACTCCAGTTGAATTAAGGGCCTCTGAAACAGAAACACAGGGTTGGATTCAATTCGAAACATCAGAATACTTAATTGATAGAAAACTCAGAGATAAAATTCTTAAACTGATGGTTGCTCAGGGTCGAAACAAAGCCTGTGGTTTCGTAGGGCCTTTGGACGTTATCCTCAGGCAGGGTGAAATTCCTGAAGTAAACGAAGCCATCAATGGCTTTTTTCGTGAAGCAACCAAACTAGGCATTCATACGGGACGTGTTGTTGGATCTGGGTCCATGGAGGATCCCAAAGATATCGAGGAAGGGATGGTTGAAGCAATTAAAAACGGCGCTCGTTTGCTTTCTGTTCATCCTCTTACTAGCGACATGACATTACGCGGGGCCTTTGAAATGGCAGCCCCTTTCTTTAGAGCTTCTAAACGTTGTGGTTTCTAACAGTAGTCTTTGTGGGATTACCTACTTGGGTAGGTTTATAAATTTTCTTCTCTAACGTGAGACCCAAACACTGATATTGGATATAAGAAGGAGAGAATTGGATGTAAATCTGTTTCCTAATCTTCTCGTTAGATCAAGTTAATCAATATTTGTAATTTTTCGTATTTATTTAATTTTTTTTCAATGTTTTACTCTGGTTGGCGTTTTGGCTGTCTCACAGTGGATTTGGCTCCAATCATGTCAGGTGGAAAGCTGTCTAGGAAGGCCGAGCCTCACCCAAATTTCAAAACGGTGCATCGGCACCTGGGGGCAGGGGTGGAAGGCACTTATGGGTATTGGAGCAACTTGTAGTGAGCTTACCTGGCGATTCCAGAGAGCAAATATCGAACTTGGCTCATTCAATCGTTTTAAATAGTTTTTAACATTAATTAATCATTCGTATTATCCAAAAAACAATGGAAAAAATTTTAAAGAATTTTGAGGCAGAAAACATACCTCATATGAATATTATAAATAAAGATTTTAAATCTTTTTCGCGTTCAGAACAAATAAGACACTTGGAGGTAGAAGGTTATTTAGTTATTCCAAACGCACTAAATGAACAGCAAATAAATGATGTAAAAATAGGAATGTCAGATGCTGAAATGCTTCACACAGATTACAGTACACAACAAACTCGTTCAGTTAAACAACCACAATGGCATAGCAGGGCTGTCGCAGAATTAATTGGTAATCCAGTTGTTATAGATTTCTTGAATGATCTAATGGGGTCAGAAATAGTATTTACTAGAGGATTTTACCAAAAATCTTTGTCAGGATGTCCAGGTATATCTCTACATACTGATGGACAACCACATGGGTCTAATTTATTTGGCTACGAGGGCAGTTGTCCCAGATTATTAAGAGTATTATATTATTTAGATGATTTAACGCCAGAAAGAGCTCCGTTTAGATTGATACCTAGATCACATATTTCTTTCCATGCGGATGCGTCACCTTATGCTAGATATAAATGGCATCCAGAAGAAATATCAATTGTTGTTCAAGCAGGTTCTGCTGTAATTGTTCCTTCAATGATGATACATGGAAGTCATCCGAATTCAGATGAGAATTCTAGAGAATTACTTCAATTTGGTTATCGACCTGCCTGGGCAGGACCTATTAAGAGTGTCGAAGAATGGGATGAAAACTTAGTGTCAAATGCCCCAGAATCTGCAAAACCATTTTTAAGAAGCCTTAATACAACAGGATTCAAGTGGGAACAAGAACACAAACCAAAAGGAATGAAGACAGAGGCTCCAGGAATAAATCCCTCTCGATGGGAGAATAATTAAAAATTTTAAATCTATCAATGAGAAAGCAGGACCCTATTCCTATCAACATTAAGCAGAACAAACTCGCTAATAAAATCCACTGAGAAACGATCAAATTGGGGAGCACAAGAATTAATAGAAGGTATGGTTAGAGGTGATTTTTCCA
>AGAU01000379.1 GCA_000224765.2 SAR324 cluster bacterium JCVI-SC AAA005
CGCCTTAGCGATCAATTTCCAAATTGCCCTCCCCTAAAGACTATCTACAAAAAAAATACTTCATTCAGAATTGAATAAACTACACTTACGACAACTTGGGCAGACTAATCTTAATCTTCCAATTCTTAGTTTTGGAGGAGCACCTCTCGGTGAATTGTTCGACCGTGTCTCAGAAACACAATCACGCGAAACACTTGCAAGTGCGTGGTCTGTAGGCATTCGCTACTACGATACAGCTCCCTGGTACGGTCATGGGTTGAGTGAACACCGGATTGGGGGATTGCTGCGTCAGCAAGACCAAGATGAATTCATCTGTTCTACCAAAGTGGGTAGAATTTATTCCCGCTTTCAAGGCCGAGCCAAAGACTTCAATGGTGCACCGTGGACTGGTGGATTGCCCTCCCCTCTAAAATTTGATTACACCTATGATGAAATCTTACGCTCCTACGAAGATAGCCTGCTGCGTTTTGGTTTGAACCGGATCGATGTGCTCGTGATTCATGATCTCGACCGAATCTACCATCGAACAGAAAAGCACATTCAACAACGTTTCCTAGAATTGGAATCTGGCTGTAAAGCCTTTGATGAGCTTAAGCGTACGGAAGAAATTCGAGCCTTTGGAGCAGGTATCAACGATAAATCCATTGAGGTAACAGATTCAGCCGACATTGATCGGCACACCAAAACCAATCTGATCCAGATCCACCATGCCGAGGTAGATCCCAGTAGCAAACAATTTCTCAAAAAAGATCAGTACGTGGATACTCTTAATGAACCATCGCACCAAGAACTCTGTGACTTAGAGCAACAAATGTTTCTGGATGCGATTGAAAAGGATCGGGATTTATCTGAACCAATGGAGGCTGCCATCAATAGCCTCAAGATTGTGTTGGCCGCTGAGGAGAGTATTCAAACAGGCCAAGCCATTTATTTCTAGGATTGTAGCATGAGAAACAAAGCCGTTGAGCAATGGATTGAGCAGTTCAATACCTCATTTGCCAGTGCCAAGACGATCGACCTCCATAGTCTATTTCAGGAGAAATTTTTCTGGCGAGATATTCTCTGTATCTCGTGGAACCTGAATACCTTTGAAACCCAACAACAGGTTACGGCAGCACTCAAGCAAAACAAGGCTACGCTACCCCTAAAGATTGATGACTACTATGATGTGAAGCGAGCTGGAGGAATTGTTGAGTGTTTTTTGGACCTGAGCTGTGGGATCGGTAGAGGCAAAGGCTACGTCCGATTAAAAGGTGGAAAGGCCTGGACTCTCCTGACCACTTTGGAACAGCTACAGGGGCACGAGGAAAAACGCGGTGAACAGAGAATCCTTGGAACCCGACACGGTGCGCACAAGAACCGACGCATCTGGCATGAAGAGAAACAAGCGGAAGAGGAAGCTGTGGGCTATTCCAAGCAGCCTTACTGCCTGGTAGTGGGAGGAGGTCAGGCGGGTATCATGCTGGCCACCCGGCTAAAAAAACTTGGAGTCCCGACGATTGTTCTTGAGAAAAACAAACGGGCAGGCGATTCCTGGCGCAACCGTTACCGATTTCTCACTCTGCATGATCCAATTTGGTACGATCATTTCCCGTACATTCCCTTCCCAGATGATTGGCCGATATTCACACCCAAGAACAAGATGGGAGATTGGCTGGAGATGTACACCACGGTGATGGATCTTAACTACTGGACAGAGAGCAGATTTACCAAGGCTGCCTTTGATGAAACAAAGCAGGAATGGGAGGTTGAAGTCCTTCGTAAGGGAGAGAAGTTAGCCCTCCGACCAACGCAACTTGTCTTTACGACAGGAGCTTATGGTCCGCCCAAGGGTATTCCAATCAAGGGCAAGAAGAAGTTCAAAGGCCGAATTTACCACTCCAGTGAATACCAAGATGGGCGAGATTTTACTGGCAAGCGGTGCGTTGTAGTAGGCTCTGCGACTTCGGCTCATGATATCTGCCAGGATCTCTGGGAGTGTGGTGCCAAGTCGGTCACTATGGTTCAACGTAGTTCGAGCATTATAATCAAATCAGAGACTTTACTGGAATACGGCTTTGGGGAGCTTTACTCTGAGCAGGCATTGAAAAACGGAATCACCACGGACAAAGCGGATCTTCTGTTTGCCTCTACACCCTACAAGCTGTTGCCAGATCAACACAGAGAGGTCTATCAGCAGATGTACGAACATGACCGAGAATTTTATGAACAGCTTGGAGCAGCCGGTTTCCATTTTGATTTTGGAGAGGATGGCTCTGGGCTTTTGATGCGGGCCCTGAGGACCGCCTCAGGTTACTACATTGATGTGGGTGCTTCCGAGCTGATCATCCAGAAAAAAGTCAAGCTCAAGAC
>AGAU01000378.1 GCA_000224765.2 SAR324 cluster bacterium JCVI-SC AAA005
GACAGGATTTCCACCAAAGGTGTTAAAGTATTCCATTCCGTTGGCAAAGCCTTCTGCAATTTCGGCAGTGGTGATCACAGCTGCGAGAGGATGTCCATTGCCAATTGGTTTGCCAAGAGTAACGATATCTGGAACGACTCCCTGTAATTCAAATCCCCAAAAGGTTTTTCCCACTCTACCAAAACCGACTTGCACTTCATCGGCTATACACAGCCCTCCAAGCTTATGAACTCCTGCATAAGCGGTCTGTAGATAATTCTCTGGAAGCACGATCTGTCCTCCACAACTCAGAATAGATTCACAAATAAACCCAGCCAGTCCAGATCTGGATGTTGCCAGTGATTGTGCGTGCTCAATGACTTTTTCAGCATAGGCTGAACCTGGATCTGGGTGATGCTCCCTGTACACTCCACGAAACAAATCAGGCATGTTAGTAGTCCGTACCCAGTCCGGTGCTCCTTTTCCACCAGGGCCATTGTGCTTGTACGGACTCAAGTCGATGAGAGATTTGGTATGCCCATGATAGCCGACGTCCACCACCACTACCCCCTGAGCTTGGGTATAGACTTGAGCTAGACGTAGCGCCAGTTCATTGGCCTCACTGCCAGTACAAACCAAGAAGCAGACGTTCAGTGGCTCAGGAAGCAGGCTACACAAGCGCTCTGCGTACCTGATGAGTTCAGGGTGAAGGTAGCGGGTGTTTGTGTTGAGTAAGCCACTCTGTTTTCTCTGGGCGTCGACAACCTTTGGATGGCAGTGCCCGACATGAGCAACATTGTTCACACAGTCAACAAAGCGACGCCCGAGAGCATCAACCAGATAGACTCCCTTTCCTCTTAGAATGGTGAGCGGTTCTTTATATGATAGAGAGAGATTGCGTCCCAAGATGTGAAGGCGTCTTGCCAATAAATCTCTCGGCAGACCCCCAGGTTCTACCCAGGATTTTTGTTGGATTCCGAGTAGGCGATAGGGATTTGGACTGAGCTCTTTCCAGAAACTTTGCTCAGATGGCAAGGCCACCCCAGGGAAATCGGTTTCCCATCCCATTCGATGACTGGTCACTTGTAAGTGCAAATGTGGAGGCCAGTTGCCGTTTCGGGGTGATGTGCCGATCTTGGCAATACGAGTTCCAGCTTGTACAGAGTCGCCTGGTTGCCAGAGATCTAGGCACTCAGGATCAAGATGGCCGTAGAGCGTGAAGAAGCTCTCTCCGCCAAGATCCTCATGTTGCAACATGAGTGTGGGACCATAGTCCTGCTCTTGAGCGTTGTCATGGACAGTTACAAAGGTCCCATCCAAGGGTGCAAATATGGGTGTGCCAGCTATTCCAAAAACATCCAGCCCTAGATGTACGGTGCGTGATTCTAGATCCTGCTGAAATTCAGGGGCAGTGTAGCACAGTCGAATCTCATCATAGAGCCCAAGAGCAAAGATTTTGTTTGCACTTTCAATGGCTTGTTGAATGCGATATGACTGTTCCTCAACGTCACCACTCAGCCAATTGAGGTAGGGGCTCTCGATTCCCAGTGGCAATATTAGGGTGTTGTCGGGAGTGAGAGCTTGGCCCATCACTGCAGAAAAAATCTGCTTTTCCAGCACTGTTTCCAGAGAAACTTTACGGTGAGTGCAGGAATGACCACAGGCGAATCTGGAGCGGGCTACACCCTCCTCCAGTGAGAGAGTATTCAAGCATTGAAGTAATTCTCGAATTGTTTCCTGGCTGATCAATAGATATTTGTTTTCTGGCTGCTCTTGAATTTGTTTTGCAGCCATTACGATGCTCACACCGAGTCGCATGAGTGCCATTGGCCAGACAAATTCAGACTCCTGCAGAGAGAGTGGCCTAGCTTGACTGAAACCACTGAGTGTTGTCTGCACTGCCTTCCAAGGGGATATTTGACCAAGAAGAGTATAAGCCAAAGTCACAGCTGCTTCTGCACAGGTCCAGGAAACGACCATGTCTCCAAAGTCGATCAAGCTCAGCTCTGCTAGTCCCTCAAGCCCACCATGAACCAGTACATTGTAGTCATTGGAGTCGTTCTGAATCAAAGAACGAGGTAAGTCTGTTTCCAGTGGTCGTCCATATCTGTCGTACAATCTTAGCGCTTGCTCCAGAAAATTCTTGAGCAAGGGATCAGTTACCAAGAAAATGCCTGCTTCGATAATTTCTGAAGCTTGATCAGGGTGCCACGGCAATTCTGGATGGGGATCTTGAACAGCAAGGGTAGAGAGTGAGGCGGCAACTTGTCCCATCAAGTGCCCAACAGAATGGAACAGTTCGGGGGTATGTGGTCGGAATTCAGAGAGTGGAATACCTAGCTGCCAGCTCTGCAAACGTAACCAGCAGGCACTCCCATTTTGTAAGTTTCCCTGGGAAATAAAATGTCCAGCCTGATCAGCTAGTGGGTGTGGTACTATACTACCCAGTTCAGAGTTCAGGTGCTGCATCGCTCGAATTTCAGTCTGCAGACTTTCCAGATGAACTGCAGCATTCACCACCTTGAAAGTGTTTTTAGCTCCACCTGCTAGGTAGAGTTGAAAGTTACGATCTCGTTCTCCAGGTAAGGTAACTAGTTGTCCTGTCAAGCCGTAGTGTTGAGCAAGTAGCTCCAGCGCTTCTACTTCGGTAAGTTGGGGAGGTGTCATCTTTTGGGAATGGGTGTGGTTCTTCGTTCCAGCCACTTGAGCAGACTGGCAGCCGCAAGGGTAAGGACTACATAAAGAATCGCGGCCGTATTAAACGGAGCAAAAGGAAGAAAACTACTCGCTTGGAATTCGCGCATTCGTTGGGTGGCATCACGAACTGAAAGAATCGATAGGAGCGCCGTGTCCTTAAGCATTGCGATGAATTCATTGCCCAGTGGCGGAATGACGATACGTAAGGCCTGTGGCAGAATAACCAATCTGGCGGTTTGCCATCGGTCCAGTCCAAGTGTTCGGGCGGCCTCTACTTGCCCTTTGGGAACAGCCTCGATACCAGCTCGGAAAATCTCAGCCATGTAGGCCGAGTAGCCTAGACAGATTGCAAACACTCCCCGGATCATATTGGGCAAGTCAATGAACCCATCAGTGGCCTGTTTTACAGCTCCACTGAGTGGCAATCCCACGTAGAGGATAATAACCAGCATGGGAATCCCACGCAGGATATCAATATAGAACTCAGCAAAGACAGCCAACGGATGCATCCGGTGCTGCCATCCTCCGAAGGTCAGCAATCCAAGTAAAAAGCTGAAGACACCAAAGACCATTGCGGGTGTCCTGTATTCATCTGCTAGAAACTCAGTGCGCCAAAGAATGGTCGCTTCTGCAGGAAGGACTAATTCTGGGATGAAAGCAGCGCTGATCCGTTTGTCTTCTGCATAGAGCTTCAGAGCTTGCTCAATATCTTTTGCAGCGCGAATCTGCATCTCCACACCATTGTCAAACTCACCGTAACGCAGCGTGTCTGCTAAACGTTGTGGGGTGTTCTTGATGAAAGCAGCGCGGCCTTCTGTGGTTCCAATCAAAACATACTGTTCCTGTGGCATTTGGGAGAAGATTAGACCAATGCCCAAAAGTAGACCAGCAATCACTACGTAGCGTCGATAAATTTTGGGGTTGGGCTGCAGGGATAGCATTCCTGCTAGAACCAGTCCAAGGATGGCGGAGGCTACATAAGCGAAAATGGCTGCTCGCAGGGTTAGCAACAAGCCAGTAGCGAAACTCAGTCGTGCAACCAGAATTAAGAATAGTAGGCTCCCTCCTTGGACAATCAGCAGTAAACGCCAAATCCAACGGTTGATAGGCGCTGGGGATTTTTTAGTGAGAGCGACTACACCGAGCAAGGTAGTCCCAAGAAGGTATGGCCACCTTAAAGCCTCCAGCCATCCTTGCATCCAAGCTTGTCCTTCTGGAGTAAGCGCTGGATAATTAACCTTGGGATCTCGGAATGGATTGCTTCGGGCATCTAATAGGTCTCCAATCACCGAATCCCAGAAAGGTGCCAAATTCCATTGAGTGAGTAGCCAAGACATCAACAACAAGTGCAGTACTAGACCCAACCGGGAGACTTCACGAGGATAGGAGAGCCAACTGGGAGATTTGTGAGCAAGAAGTATGGGGATCAATCCGCTCAGCAACCCCAACAGCAAAATTAGGAAGATTTGAAAGACTTCTGCAGCACCTTCCTCAATGCCAACGATGAATGCGAGGGAACGACTGTAGTTGGTAGAGGTGGCGAAGAGATAGATGAAGAAGGGCGCGCTGGCCAGTAGCACGAGATTGCTAGCCCGAAGTTGGAGCCACTCCGGGCCAATGCGCCTTGGTGAAGGGTCAGTCATGAGGCGCGAGTCAAATTATTCGCTCCAGTATTTCAGGACGAGCTTATCGAGCGTGCCGTCAGCTTTGACTTGGGCAAGACCAGTGTTGAAGGCGTCGACCATCCCGTCCCCCTCACGGAAGACTAGCCCCAGAGGATCACTGTTGAGACCACGAATGCCAACAACTAGTTCACCAGCAAATTGCTGCTCGTAAGCAGCAGCAGAGGTGCCATCAATCACCAGGCCATCGACGTCGCCATTACGTAGGGCTTGAACCGCAGCGGCAAAGGTGTCGAAAAGTGCAACATTGTTGCGGCCAACCAATTCTTCGGCGAGTTGAGCATTGGTTGTTCCAGTTTGTGAGGCCAGTTTTCGACTAGCCCCTTTCATGTCATCCAGTGTCATACCCTCGTCATCAATACTGACCATGATTGCCTGGCTAACCACGAGATATGGATCACTGAAGTCCATCTGCTTGTCGCGTTCTGGTGTGATTGAAACACCAGAGACGACCATATCGAATTCACCCTGTTGCAGCGCAGCAAAGATCCCATCCCAGGCTGTAGTCACGAACTGCGGTACACAGTTGATCTGCTCACATATCGCATCGACTAAGTCCACATCAAAACCAACGATCTCTCCAGTTTTTTCATCCACCATTTCCATCGGAGGATACGTGGTGTCTGAGCCAATCTGGAGCACTTTGCCACCTAGGTCAGCGGCGTGCACCCAACTTGCAAAAAGTGTTAGAGTTGTTGCGGCAATAATAAATCTTTTCATAAGGAATTTCCTGCTGAGAAGTGAATGTTAAAACGAAATTGCGATGCATAATCAACGAACTGTTATAAGGGAAATCCTAACTCGGATGCAAGAAAAACTAGTTCTGCCAACTTCACCCACCAGGATTATCTTTTTCAAACTTCCCTCTGTGGAGTTTAGTGTTGGACGAAATAAATCAACCTTTCATTCTGACTAGCCATTGAACACAACTGGAAAAACTGGGGTTTATTGCTATCGTAAGATTTTCAGCAAACCAGAGCCAGTATCTAGGGCAGCTTTTCTTTCATAAATTTCTCTGATTCTCCAAAGATCTTAGCAGTTTGCGATATTCAAGCAGTATTTTAATGGATTCTAATCGACTATGAAGACCCGTCACATTCTCTACTGGTTTCTCCCCACGCTAATTGTTTTCTCCACCCTGGGGATTCATGTTATCGAATACTTGTTGACTGGGAATGCTGAAACAGAATATGGCAGCCTTTTCAATAGCTTCTATTGGTCGATTGTGACTATCGCCACGGTGGGCTTTGGCGATATGTCGCCAGAAACTTACTGGGGACGAGTATTCACTATTCTTGTGATTATTGGAGGAGTCCTGAATTACTCGCTGATTGTCTCTACCTTGACAAACAAGGTCAGTGAATATCGCTCTTCGCGCGAACAGGGGTTGGACCTGGTTAAGAAGCAGGGTCACATCCTTGTTTGTTCAGATGATTCTGCCTGGATGACTAAAATTCTGGGACAGAATCAGCAGTTGGTCCAGGAGCGCAAGATCGTAATTGTTTCTCCATCTTCTCAACATCCACTGCTTACCACTGAGTATAAGGACGTCACTTGGGTGGCTGGTGATCCTCAGCAACTTGAAACTTTACTGAAGGCTAGTGCCAAGTCGGCTCATACAGCCTATGTCTACTTCAAGAACAGTAACCAGGGTTTGATCACGGTGTTACAACTGGAAACCCTTAGCAAGGGTGAACTGATCACCCTTGCCCAATACGTAGGAAGCGATTTTCGTAAATTTTTTGCGGATGTAGGCTGCGACCATGCTCTGAATCCATATGACCTGTACGTGCCGATGATGCTTCAAGCTTTCCGTTCGCAGGGAGGGCCTTCCTGGATTCGGGGAGTGGTGCATCAGTCACAACAACACCGTCTGGAAACAAAACCGCTACCCTCACGATTTGCCGAAAAAACATGGATGGAATATGTACAAGTGACCAAGCGGTCGTCGGGAGATATGCCTCTGGGCATCGTGGTCGAAGAGGTAGTGTTGATTAATCCCAGCTCTGAATACATTTTGCGTCAAGACAATCAGGTTATTCAACTGAAGTCAATTGCGGAGCGAAAGGGTGGGGACTTGGAAGAGCATGGGATTGAAGTGTTTGGGATGGATGATATTCGCATTGATGGACATCTATTGATCAATTCGGATAATCCTATTTTTATCCGGCGCATGCTGAGAGAACTGTCTCGTGGGGAGTTGGGTGATCATATCGTAGTGCTGACGAGCTTACCACAGTCGGAGGAAATTCCAGAAAATCTTTCAGTGGAGTGGATTCAGGATCCTACTAACAGCGAGGAATCTTTCCGCAAAGCACGGGCATCCATGGCTAAGGTGGCCTTTGTTGACCATCTGCAAGATGGCCAGACCTTTATGGCGGTACTGTGTCTGGAACAGGAGACAGATGGTGAAATATTTACGATTGCAACCTTCCGTGATGATAACTTTGACCAGCATCTCCTCAAGGTGGGATGTGATTTCTGCCTCAAGTTCGATGATCTGATCGTTCCGATTCTCGCCCAGTCTGCCAATAATAGTGGTTTGGGAAACCTTGTGAGCCAATTGCTCTCACATGATTTAGGTACTCAGAGCCTCTTTGTCCGTCGCCTGAGCTACGATTGGACAACAGCCGGTTGGGAGGAAACAATCCTCAAGAAAAAAAAAGAATACGGCTATCTTCCTGTGGGGTTGATTCGTCGAGGAACAAATAAACTGTTGGTAAACCCACATTTTGGTCAATCGGTCAACCCCGGAGACAGTCTAATCTTTATTGCTAAGGAATCTGCGCTGCGAGGCCAACATCTGTTTGATTTGAATCATACGGATCAGGTCGTGGCACTGTCATCCACCACTAGAGTCCCAGCAAAAACGGAGAAAGGCACTGATGAAGAGCACCTCACGCAGCAGGCGCTCAAACTGTTACGACTAGAAGGTAATGCAAGCGCTGCCTATCGGTTACTGATGCAGGCAGCTACTCTTGGTAGTGCGGAGGCAAAATATGAGCTAGGAATCCTGAACTTTCGTGGCAAAGGCGTACCTAAAAATCTGGATGAAGCGTACTACTGGTTTCGTGAGTCGGCTCTCTCCGGTTATGAACAGTCCCAAAATGTACTTTCCACCATTAGAATTCTGCGTGAAACAGAGCAGAAATTTGAGGAGAAAGAAGATCAAATCCCAGAGTTCAATCCAGAGATGTTGGAGATGTTTACCCCAACACAGCGACGCTGGTTTGCCCGAATGGTAGTGGCCATGGTCCAGGCTGATGGTCGAGTAGATCTACATGAGCGTGCCTTCGTGCACTCAGCCATTCAACTCCTTTCAGACCACGATGAAATCCTTGATCTGGAAGAATATGTACTTCATAGTAAATGTCCAGAATTAGAGCCAATTGAGCTACCCAAGGAGTTGAGAGATCGTGTCCTTGACAGCCTACTCAACGTGGCAACAATTGATCGGCATTTTGATGAAAGAGAATGCGAGTTATTGAGAAATATTGCTCAGTCATTGGGGTGTGATGAACAAACCGTGGAGCAACTGTTAGAGATTGGCAACACCCGCGTGCAGCAATTCCATTCGACTCAACTACACGCACCAAACGTCCGAGCTCGCATTTAAATTGATCTCAATTCGGTGACTGAAGGAAAGATGGACCCACAGACCTGGTTGATCTATTCGGTTGCTGCCCTCGGGCTTTCCCTCTCTCCAGGACCAAACGTCCTGCTGGCTCTAACGCATGGCGCTCTCTACGGATGGCGTCGGACCCTAAGTACGATTGCTGGTGGAGCGGTGGGGTTCACAATCCTCATTGCACTTTCTCTATTTGGAATCGGTGCGCTGCTTCAATCCGCACTGATTGGTCTGACCATTCTCAAACTTGTTGGTGGGGCCTACCTAATCTGGCTCGGTATTCAAGTCTGGCGAGCGCCACCTGTCGGTGAAACTCTTGCGCCTGTATTGCAGAGTTCTCGCAAGAGGACACTCTTTCGTCAGGGGGCTCTTTCGGCGGTGACCAATCCCAAAGGTATTCTTTTTTTTGCTGCCTTCTTGCCTCAGTTTGTTGACACGCAGCGAGAAATCGTCCTGCAGTTTGTCTTGATGGCTGCTACTTTTGTGTTGATTGAAATTGTCACAGAGCTCTGCCTGGCCAGCCTGGCTCAACGGATTCGTCCTTGGCTACAGCGAGTGGGAAAGCGTTTCAATCAAGTCTGTGGAGGACTCTTCATGACTATTGGCTTGGCACTTCCTCTGAGAAATTAAGCAGAAACCTTGAGGTACTCCCTGCATTGTAAGTTGTTGACAAAACCGGTGACCTAGTTATTTTTGTGTAAGCAAAAATAAAGGAGACAATGTGGAAATCCTTGCTCAACTCGATCCAGACTTTCAACTTGATGCGACCGCCCAACTCTTCAAGGCACTCGCGGAACCAGCCCGTCTGCGCATTCTGAATTTACTTGCTCACGGAGAAGAGCTTTGCAATTGCCAGGTAGAGGCGGTCACAGGTTACCGAAATCCTAAAATTTCCCGTCACTTCCAGTTCCTTAAACATGCAGGTCTGATCCAGTTTCGCCGGGAAGGCACCTGGATTTTCTATTCACTCCGTCAACCTGAAAGTGATCGACACCAAGCTGTACAGGCCCTGCTACCTTTGCTTGCTAAGTGGCATCCTATCTGTGCTGAGGATCTGGAGCGCTGGAGGATTATTGCTCAACAGTCCTTGAGTGAGATCTGTGCACGCTGACCCTGCTTCTGTATTAAGGATTTCTTTGTAGAAACAACACCCCTACACCCAACAGAGAATCGAGAACAAATATGGCACACATCGCCATCAACGGCTTAGGCAGAATTGGCAAACTTTTACTCAGGGCACTCATTCATCAGGAAGTGCAACCCCACGAGATTAGCTTGCTCAATGATGCTGTAGGCAGTCCTGAACTGCACGCACACCTGCTAGAATTCGACACTGTTCATGGGCGCTGGAGCGCAGGAATCTCCTTTGATTCAAAAAGTATCATTGTTGATGATCGAAAGATCCCAATGCTGGCGGTTGAAAGGATTGATCAGCTACCTCTGAAAGAAGCGGGCATTGATCTGGTTATTGATTGCACAGGTTTTTTCAAGACACCGGAGCGAGTGCAGCCGTATTTTCGGGCAGGAGTCAAAAAGGTATTGGTCTCTGCCCCTATCAAGAGTGAACCAGCCCTCAACCTGGTCTATGGGATAAATCATCATCTGTATGATCCTTTGCAGCATCATTTGATTACAGCAGCCAGTTGCACAACCAATTGTCTGGCTCCAGTCGTTAAGGTTCTCCATGAGGAGATCGGCATTCAGCATGGATCAATCACAACCATTCATAATGTGACCAACACGCAGACCATTGTGGATCGCCCTGTCAAGGACTTACGACGGGCTCGCTCGGCATTGAACTCACTAATCCCAACGACAACAGGTTCTGCGACGGCGATCACTCTGATTTATCCTGATCTAAATGGACGCTTGAACGGTCACGCAGTTCGAGTACCTCTGCTGAATGCATCGCTGACAGATTGTGTTTTTGAACTGAAGCGTCCCACCACGGTCGGGGAGGTGAATCAACTCTTTGAAACCTATGCCAATGGTTCGTTGCAGGGGATCCTCGGATTCGAACGACGCCCACTGGTTTCTACAGATTACGTTAATGATCCCCGTTCGTCGATCATTGATGGAATCTCTACGATGGTGGTGAATGGTACTCAAGTGAAGGTCTATGCCTGGTATGATAACGAGTGGGGCTACGTGATGCGGATGGCCGATTTAACAAAAATGATTCTCAACCAACTGTAGTGATGAATGCTGAAATAGGCTCGAACTCAAAAGGATTTATCGCCTACTTGGCGGTCACTGCAGCCTATTGGTCATTCATGCTGACTGATGGTGCTCTGCGGATGTTGGTCCTGTTGCATTTTCACACCCTTGGGTTTTCGCCGATTCAATTAGCCTATCTGTTTGTTCTCTACGAAGTCGCTGGTATGGTTACCAACCTCTCTGGAGGTTGGGTGGCCGCCCGTTTTGGACTCACGAGCACGCTATTTGTGGGACTTGGTATGCAGGTATTGGCTTTGTGTGCCCTCACCCAATTAGATCCGGGTTGGACGGTCAACCTCTCGGTGGTGTTTGTGATGTTGGTTCAGGGAGCTAGTGGTGTCGCCAAGGATCTAACCAAGATGTCTTCCAAGTCAGCAGTGAAGCTGCTGGCACCCAAGGAGGATGGCCGTTTGTTTCGCTGGGTGGCGCTGTTGACGGGTTCGAAGAATGTGGTGAAGGGCTGCGGCTTCCTGTTGGGTGCTGGCTTGTTGGCTTCCGTTGGTTTCCTCTGGTCGATTGTCGGCATGGCGTCTGTACTGGGTTTGATTTTAATGACTCTGCTCCTCTTCATGCCACCTGGACTACCCAAGGGCAGAAAGAAAGCGAAGTTCTCCGAGGTTTTCTCAAAGTCCCATAACGTGAATTGGCTCTCGGCTGCACGGATCTTTCTTTTTGGAGCCCGAGATGTTTGGTTTGTTGTGGGGATCCCGATATATTTCTATGCAGTTCTGTCAGATGGTAGCGAAGCTGGCAACTACAAGGCCTTTTTCCTCATTGGGACCTTTATGTCATTCTGGATTATACTCTATGGAGTGGTTCAAACGATGGTTCCCAAGTTGTTGCAGGCTGACTCCCACTCAGAACAGGAACTGGTTGGCGCTACCCGAAACTGGGGGTCGATCCTCTTTTTGGTCTTAGTGACTCTTGCCATTACGAGCTTTTTTTTAAAGGAAAACTCCTCCTGGCTGACCCAAATTTTAGTAGGTGGACTTGCCATTTTTGGAGCAGTCTTTGCGGTTAATTCTGCGCTCCACTCCTACCTTATTCTTGCCTTTACTCAAAGCGAACGAGTGACCATGGATGTGGGTTTTTACTACATGGCCAATGCTGCTGGACGTTTGCTGGGAACACTTCTCTCCGGTTGGACCTATCAAATTGTTGGACTCGTTGGGTGCCTGACAACCGCAACGCTGATGGTGGGAGTCAGTGTGCTAGCAACCATCCGGTTGAATTCGGGATACAAGCCCCAGGCTGTCAGCTGATGGAACCTGTTACCGCCTCACCATTCACTCCCTCCCTGGCTTTTTGTGGCTATTCGGGTTCTGGCAAGACCGAGTTGTTGCTCCAATGTTTGAAATTACTAAAAGCAGGTGGATTTTCACCGGCTGTGCTCAAAAGCTCTTCGGAAGTTCACGCCCTAATTACCAGCAAGGATAGCCAAAGATTTTTTGATGAAGGAGCTGCTGGTGTCGGTTTTGTTGATCCCACTCAGACTCTTCTGCATTTATCTGGAAGTGACTTCTTTCAAGGATCTGTAGCCCCAGAAGTTCAGCTCCGACGCCAAGTTTCCTTCGATATTTTACTACGCGAAGGGGGTAAGCAATCAAGTGACTGGAAGGTGGTTTGTCTTCACCCCAGCCAGGGAATTCCTGTGCTGGACAACTCAAGAGTTCTTGCACTTTGGGCTGGAGTTCCCGGTTCAACAAATCCAGCATTGTTAGCTCGGTTGAAAATTCCCTGCTTTGGCCTGGGAGAAGAAATCAAACTACTGGATCATTGCCTCGAAAAACTCCGAGCAATGCGAAGGCAACAAACACTCAAGGCTGCTGTCCTCGTCGGAGGACAATCCACTAGGATGGGCCACCCAAAAGCTTGGATGCAAATCGACGGCAGACCGATGGCTTTAAAATTAGCTCATCTACTAGAAGAATTATTGGGAGTGGGTAGCGTCGTCTTTGGAGGGGGCCTGTCTCTTATTCCAAAGGATTGGTCTATCTCCAATCATCAAGAACTTAAGCGTTATGCTGTGATCCCAGATCGAGTGCAAGGCTTTGGCCCTTGGGGTGGACTGCTCGGGCTGTGGGAATCAGAACCAAACACAACCTGGCTGGTAGTTGGGTGCGATTATCCAAGGTTACATCTTGAGGCACTGGAGTGGTTGTTGTCGCAAAGAGATCCCCTTCGACTAGCTACCTTGGCTCGTCATGAGATTGGCCCTTTGGAAACCATGATTGGTGTCTACGAACCAGGTTTCCGTTATCTGCTAGAAGCTACGTGGCTAGATGGAGGGAAGCAGATCAATCGGAGAATGCAGCAATGGCCGCTAAATATTTTGAAAGTGCCTGAACACTTGAAGATTTGCTGGCAAGGAATCAACACTCCTGCAGACTTAGAGCAATTGATTCAACAGTCATCCACACAACAACAGTAGCTGTGAGTTTACTCAAAGAATGACGATAGAAACTCTCTTCCTGTTGAGTAGCGGGCTATTTCTCGGCTGGTCGCTGGGAGCTAATGACGCTGGCAATGTCTTTGGGACAGCAGTCGGTAGTCGAATGATCCGTTTTTCAACAGCTGTGGTGGTTTGTAGCATTTTTATGGTTCTCGGAGCTGTCTGGAGTGGGGAAGGTGTTTCGAGGGGGTTGGTCGAATTGAGTTCAGTGAGTGTGCTTGGTGGGGCGTTCATGGTTGCCCTGGCTGCAGCGATCGCTGTTTTCCTGATGATTCGAACTGGAATTCAGGTTTCGACAACACAGGCGTTGATTGGATCTTTGCTGGGTTGGAATGCCTTTGCAGGAGTTGCAACAGATATCACTGTTTTTTTGCAAGTTGTTTCCACCTGGGTACTTGGACCTCTGCTGGCCGCAGCGATGGCGATGGCAATGATGTGGATAGTAAAGTTGATCTTGCGAAATAGTCGAATTGGGTTGATTCGTCTGGATGGCTATACGCGGCTTGCCTTACTCGGTTCTGGAGCGCTGGGTGCGTATAGCCTGGGCGCTAACAACATTGCAAACGTCGTTGCGGTCTTTTTACCATCGCAGCCTTTCCCTGCTCTTAGCTGGCAGGGCTTTGAAAGCTCACCAACCCAGCTATTGCTACTGGTTGGAGGGATGGCGATGGCCTCTGGAGTGTTGACCTACTCCAGAAGGACAATTGAATTGGTTGGATCTGGCCTGGCAAATCTGTCACCTTTGGCTGCCTGGATTTGTGTCAGTGCCCATTCAATAGTCTTGCTGCTTTTTGCTTCAGCTAGTTTGAAAGCTTGGCTTCAGTCAAAAGGTCTACCATCACTGCCCTTAGTGCCTGTCTCTAGTTCTCAGGCAATACTTGGAGCAATACTGGGTGTCGGTTTGTTACGTGGTGGGCGGGACATCAATTGGGGGAGAGTCGGAAGAGTAGCCCTGGGCTGGTTAATTACACCGTTGGTAGCAAGTCTGCTTTGCTTTTTGGGCCTCTTCATTCTCCAGAATGTGTTTTCCCTGCGGGTTGTCAACTAGGCGATTCTTTTGGTGGCAATCAGCAGTACTTCATCCGCTACATCTTCTGCTAGATCAGAAATTCCTCCCAGTCGCTGAAGCATGGCCTTGTACTGGAACTGGCGCGCTAATTCCAGCGAATCATCTCTAAACACTCGAACCAATAACTGCTGTTCCACTCGATCCACCTCACTTTCTTGACGGGCGACTTCTTCGGCATGACGAGGCACGGAGCGAAGATCTGAGAAGAGTGAGTCTACAGTGGCGCTCAACGCACGGAGACAACTATGGGTCTTGTGAAACATCAATACTAGGGAGGCTCGGAAATCATTGGGGAGTGGGGGAAGCTCCAGTAGTAGCTCTTTAAGGGAATGACGACACTGTCCTGGAATACGATCGAGCTTAGTCAGTAGGCGCAGCACATCATCTCTAGAATCAGGCATCAGCGCTTCCCGCGGGAGCAATTGCTGAATTTGACGCTGCAAGTCGTCCAACTCGGACTCCAGACGGTCCACCTCTTGGGCTCGCTGCTCACACTCTGCGAGGTTACCGTCCAGGTAGGCGGTCAAGGCCTCTCGATGATGAAGAGCCAGATCTTTTAAGTTCCTCAATAGAAACCTGATCAGGTCCTCAACTTGTTGCTGCTTGCGAAATAGGGAGAGCGTCAACATGCTTAGATGATCGCATGGCGGGCTTTGGCAGAGAGCCACTCACTGAAGAGCACAGTCAGGAAAATCATCAGTAGAATCAAGGTCACTTGAGGCCAGGCTAGAATGTTCAGAGATGCCTGAAGCTGCAGTCCGATCCCTCCAGCTCCGACCAATCCTAAGACCGTGGATTCACGGATGTTGATGTCCCAGCGGAACACAGACACACCAACAAAGGTAGGAAGAATTTGTGGAACGATGCCATAGGCAATCACTTGGGAACGGCTGGCTCCTGTTGTCTTGATTGCCTCTACCTGGTTTTCATCAATCTCTTCAATGGCCTCATAGAGTAGTTTGGCAACAAAGCCAATGGATCGTAGGGCAATCGCAATGATTCCGGCAAGTACCCCAGGTCCTAGGATAGAGACCAACAACAGGGACCAGATCAGTGAATTAATGGATCGCGATGAAACGATGACTAGTAGGGCAATTGGTCGCAGGAGTGTGGGGCTGGGCGAAGTGTTGCGTGCTGCGAGGAAAGCCACAGGCACAGCTAGAACTAGGGCCAGCAGAGTGCCGAGAGTAGCGATATTCAGAGTGTCCCATAGAGGAACCCAGAGCTTGTCGATGTATTCCCACCTTGGTGGGACCATCCTGGAGCCGATATCTGCGGCAATGGTTGGGGCATCCAGCACAAAGAACCATTCGGTCTTCTCTGAAACCAGTTGCCAGCACCAGACAAACAGCGCAGTACCAAAAAACCAAATTGCCCAGTGAGTCAACTGTGTCTTGCGGTCGCGATGCTTCCAGATCTTTTCTTGGGAGTTCATTTCAACAGGCATCACTGAACTCGCTTGCGAATCGCACTAGATGAATACTCGGCAAACATCACGATTCCAATGATTAAGATCAGGATAGCTGCGGCAGTATCGAATTCGTAGCGGTCAAACGCGGTGTTCAGAGTAGCTCCGATTCCTCCAGCTCCAACAAGGCCGACAACAGCTGATTCTCGAAAGTTGATGTCGAGCCGATAGAGTGAGAGTCCAATCAGACGAGGCATCACCTGCGGTTGAATACCGTAGTTCAACCACTGCCACCAGCGGGCTCCCGTCGAACGAACAGCTTCGCCTTGTCCAGGATCAATGTTCTCAATGGCTTCAGCAAGCAGTTTTGCCAAAAATCCAATGGTCGCAAAAGAGATTGTTAGTACACCGGCAAAGGGTCCAAACCCAAAGATTGCTACAAATAGGATGGCTATGATGACTTCTTGGAAGGTCCGGGAGAGTGTAATGATCGCTCGGCAGAAAAGATAGATGGGTAAAGGAGCAAGGTTGCGGGAAGCTCCAAGGGCAATCGGGATTGAAATAATAATACCAATTACTGTAGAGACTACCGTCATCACCAAGCTCTCTGCTAACCCCTCAGAGATGTCAGTCCAGCGCTCAGTGAAGTTGGGTTGGGCAAATGCTGCGAAAAATTGTAGTCCCCGATCCAATCCTGCATAGATTCTCATCCAGTTGACTTCTACAGAGCCAAGCGCTAGCAGCATGTAGAGTAAGACTCCAATTGTGATCCCCCAACGGAGTTTAGGATTTTCAATGAATGGTTTTGGTCTCCAGGTCCTTGAAGCATTCATCAGAGGTTCTCCTCAAGATCACCAATGTCTCGCTCAGACTCGCTGCTCTGTTGTTTGCGAACTGCTGTCCAGTCTTCCTCTCCATAGATCTGTGTCAGTACATCTGAAGTCAGACCTTCTGGATTACCGTCATAGACGATCGAGCCAGCCTGCAGACCCACGATGCGCTGTGCAAACATCTGGGCCAGCGCCACATCATGGATATTAATGATCGCTGCAAGCTTGCGTTCGGTGCAGAGTTCTGTAATCAACCGCATGATCTGTCGGGAAGTTTTGGGATCAAGGCTTGCCGTGGGTTCATCCACCAGCAGCAACTCCGGTTTCTGAATCAGAGCCCGGGCAATGCCCACTCTTTGTCGTTGCCCACCAGAAAGCTCATCGGCACGTTTGTCTGCCATTGGTTCTAAGCCGACACGGTCCAGCAGTGAAAAAGCCGTGTCAATATCTGACTGCGGGAAGCGACGGAAGTAGCTGGCCCAAAATCCAACGTAACCCAATCGACCGGAGAGCACGTTTTCCATCACACTAAGTCGTTCTACCAAAGCATATTCCTGAAAAATCATTCCAATTTTTCGACGGACCCTGCGCAGACCACTACTTCGCAAGTGGGTTAGACTCTCTCCTTCCAGTAGGACGTCTCCTGAGGTGGGTTCGACGAGTCGATTGATGCAGCGAATCAATGTAGACTTGCCAGCTCCAGAAGGGCCAATCAAGGCAAGAACCTGCCCAGCTGGAACCGTTAGGTCGACTTCCTTGAGGGCGCGGTCTCCAGTGCGATACTTTTTGCCTAGTTTCTTCAATTCAAGCATGAAAAATCTACGAAGGGGTCCGCTCCTAAGGGAACGGACAGAGATAAGTTACTTGCAGGCGTAGGAAACGTTATTGGCTTTGTCGATCGTACGGATCACAGCCCAATGCTCTTTGTAGGTAATTGGCAAAAACTTACCTTCGTTGGACTTCTCAAATTCAACTTTTAAGCTGGTTGGTGTACCGTCTGGCTTGTCCCACTCAAAGCTGGAGAAGGCTTCCCGAACTTTCTTGGCCACATCCGGATGCAGGTTGTGAACATGTCCAAATCCAGTGGTCGGGAAAGTCTGAGACTTATAGATCGTAATCACATCCTCAGCCTTAATCACATCTCGTGAGATCATTCTTGATTTCACTGAGTTGGCGATGGAAGCTGCATCATAGTCCTTGTTGGCTACACCAAGAATCGAGTTGTCGTGCTTTCCAGAGAAGGAAGGCTCAAAATCACGCTCAGGAAGCATGTTAAACTCGGCCTTCAAGATCGCAGAAGGCGCCTTAAATCCAGAGTTGGATGTCGGAGAGGTGAACGCGAGGTTACGACCCTTGATGTCTTCGACCTTGTTGATTCCACTGCCTGGATAAGTGATGATCTCCATCTCGTAGCCGAAGTTTCCGTCGAGACTGGCCATGATCATGAAGGGTGCAAAGCCAGCACAGTTGACAGCTAATGGATTGGAGCCGGTATTGAATCCGGCTACGTGTATGCGTCCAGAGCGCATGGCTTCGATTTGAGCTGCATTGGACTGAATAATGAAGTACCTAACCTTTTTGCCCGTCACTTCTTCCATGTGTGTAATGAAATCTGCCCAGGCAGTCTTGTACACAGCAGGATCTTCAACAGGTGTGTAAACAAAATTCAAAGTGTCTGGGTTGACCCATTCACTGGGATCTGTAGGGGCGTCAGCCACTAGGTCACCGTCACGGTCACAGAAACGGCTGTCCAGAGTTCCTCGTGGACACTCCTGGGCCATCAGAGTTCCAGCGGTCAGTAACGACACACCCAAAATACCTGCAGAACGCAGCAAGCTTTTCAATCTCTTGAACATGTTTCCTCCACGGAAGTTCTTCAGTTTTTTCAATGGCAACGACGACGGACCAGTAATCCACTGACTTGCCAAAGACAACAGGAGACAGAAAAATGTGATGATTTGATTCACGTTTCAAGCTATTCCTCCACATTCAATCTCGCTATTACTACTCAATGAGAGAAATACGCTGGCTCAAAACGCTATTTCGATGGCTGTTTCTTATGCTTGGAGTTTTGTTGATGCTTACACTTTTTCAGCACAAGCTAATCTATCATCCCCGAACCTACCCAGCAGGTTATCAACCCTGGAAAACTTCTTCTCTGGAACTCCTTCGCTATCACACAACAGAAGGTTCACAGACAGCTTATTACCTTCCTCCTGAGAACGGTTCAGTTCAACGCGTCTGGGTTTTGTTTGGAGGGAACGCTGGTCTGGCGTTGGATTGGCTTGGGCTTCTTACTCAGGTAAATCTATCTGGGGTGGGCTTTCTTTTGATTGACTATCCCGGCTATGGGTCTTGTGAGGGTAGTGCTTCCCCTGAGATGATTCGCATTTCTACAAGGGAAGCATTCCAGGTATGGCAGAGAGAGTATGGGATTGAATCACAGCCAGGCTGGGCCACCTTGGGGCATTCGCTGGGAGCTGCAGCTGCTTTGCAGTTTGCAGAAGATCATCCGGTAGATCGAATCGTTCTGCTATCACCGTTCACAAGCTTGGCAGACATGGTGCGACATCTCTTTGGTGGGTGGCTGGTGCCGCTCTTGCGACATCACTTTGAAAATCGGAAACCACTGCGGGTTGTGTTGGAACGAAACCCATTTCCAGCAATTCTGATTGCTCATGGAGATCGTGACGAGGTCGTCCCTGTTCAGATGGGACGAGAACTTGCCGCCTTGAACCCAGGGCAGATCGAATATCTTGAAGTTCTGGACACGGGACACAATGACATCCTGAGCAAGCTCTGGCCGAGGCTACACCGAGAATTTGCTGCTTCTTTGTGATTGCTCGTTCTGCTTCAGTTTCCCCAAGATGGAGGGAGACTGCTAGTCTTAATAAAAAAATTCATCCAAGAAAGTTATAAATATGATTCAATGCTTTCAATAAATAAATCTATATTTTACAGATAAAAAATATAAGCTATTGATATTATTAATATTAAAATATTTATAAAATCAGATAAAATATATTATTTAAATGAAAAATTTGTTGTGATTGCTGAGCTCATTCTCTTGCACACCTCCGATTGAGTTGGCGCATCTGTGATGAATTATAACTCTTGGTTTCAGTGAACTAATTTGGCTAGGGCCTGTTGTGAAACAACCGATTGCTGGTTTTAAATATAAATCTTAATAAATTTGTCAGAGTTGAATGAGAAAAAAGAGGGGGATCATTTACAAATACAAGTGATTAAGTATATAATTTGTAACAAATTGAGAATTATTTGGACTTAGATTCAAGATGAGATGGATTTGAACGGGAAAATGCTCAAGATACCTTAAGTTGACATTTTTCAGTGAGGATACCTCTTAGATGCTAACCACAGTTATTGAATAAATCTCTCTCTCAGCAACTCCGACCGTCCTCCTTGTTTCCATTGACACCTACAGCGGTTGAAGGTAATTGGTTTCTTAGCGGCATCAGTACAAACTCCGTTTGATCTTTAATTTCATCATTAAAAATATATATTAATGATTTATTTGGATATTTTACAAGCCTGTGTTTATAATTGTGACAAATTTATTAAAAATAATAAAAATAATAAAATAATTACTTGACCTTCTGAGTGAGACTGCATAGTTTCAGGAACATCTTTCAAGTTTGTTCCAAAAAAGCACAAAAAGTAGTTCAAGCAATTTTCTTATTCGAACAAATACTCAGAAATTATTAAAAAATTCTTCTTCATTGAGGTTCACATGAAAAAGCAGTGGCAATTACTTCTCGTCGCGATGTTGACGGGCGGCATGCTCCAGGTTAGCTGCATGATGCCAGAGGAAGGAACCATCATTTATGATCAGGATTATCCCGAATTACCTACTGACAATGTGGGTGGCAGTGGCAGCGGCTCTAGTGGAGGAGATGGCAGTGGTAGCGGAAGTGGAGAACGCAACCCTGAGTCAAACGTAGGCTTCACCGTGACTGAAACTGATGGAGTTACTTCCGTTACGGAAAGTGGCAACACTGATACCATCAGCGTGGTACTAGACGAACAACCAACTGCGGACGTGACCATCTCGTTGGACACTTATCCTGAATACCAGATTACCACCTCTTTCAGCAGCCTGACCTTTACTCCGAGCAACTGGGACTCAGCCCAGGTAGTCACCATCAGTGCCATAGAGGATGGCAACCTTGATGGGGATGTGACCACCACGTTGAGAGCGCAGGTCAGTGGTTCTGCCGATCCCAGCTATGCCAGTGGGATTTCACCACAAAACGTGAGCGTGACTGCGCACGATAGTGGCACCATCATCCTACCACCCCCTCCAGCTACCGGACCAGGGATCACCGTTACCCAATCTGGAGGCAACACCGCCGTCGAAGAGAGCGGTGTCACCGATACGATTACCGTTGTACTCAATGAACAACCCGCGGGGGATGTGACTGTGGCCATTGCCTCACCCGATGGAGAGATCAACGCTGATCCGGCCGAGGTGAACTTTCTCGCCAGTAACTGGAACCAACCTCAGTACGTGACGATCAGTGCGGTCGAAGATGGCGTTGCCGACAATGATCAGGATACTACCTTCACCGTTGCGGTCAGCAACTCAAGTGATTCAAACTACACGGGGCTGGGGACCGTCCGTGTGCCAGTCAAAGTGATCGA
This sequence comes from SAR324 cluster bacterium JCVI-SC AAA005, assembly GCA_000224765.2. Classification (GTDB taxonomy): domain Bacteria; phylum SAR324; class SAR324; order SAR324; family NAC60-12; genus JCVI-SCAAA005. The sequence continues at coordinate 20,625 of AGAU01000378.1, forward strand.
CAGTGGCAATGTCTCTGGCATCGTCATCACCTCCAGTGGTGGTAACAACCAGGTCAAGGAGAGTGGTGACGGTGACAGCTTCGAAGTGTTTTTGAGTATGCAGCCCAACGCCGACGTGATGATTACACTGAGCGACAACGACACCAGCGAGATCAGCTACAGCCCAAGCACACTCAGCTTCACACCTGATAACTGGGATACAACCCAAACCGTTAATCTGAGCGCTGAGGAAGACAACATCAAGGATGGTAACCAGACCACGCTGTTGACCCTGACCTCCTCATCCGACGATTCCATCATCAATGGCGTAAGCACCAGCACCGAAGTAGTCACCGCCGACAGTGCAACAGAGCCTGGAGTAACCATCACCGATGCTCCTTTCAGCCTGATCGAGAGTGGAGCCAGTAAAACTCTGAGCTTTGAGCTCGACACTCCCCCGGCAGCCAGCACGGTGGTGACCATCACCCTGAGCGACAATGACTCCAGCGAGATTCACTATGATCCAGCAACGCTTACCTTCACCAGTAGTAACTGGAATACAGCCCAGACTGTTGAGGTCAGTGCTGTCGAAGATGGCATCCAGGATGGTGATCAACAGGTCAGCCTGAACATCAGCGTCAGCTCTAATCCAGCAGGTAGCTACGGCAGTACAACGGACACCAGCCTGACGATCACTACCCAGGACAGTGGCAACACCCCTCCAGATAGTCCAACTGGACTGGTAGCCACACCGACTCTACCCTCCGGCTACGTCGACTTGAGCTGGACAGAACCAACCAACCCAGCAGCTGAGAGCTACACGATTTACTGGAGCGATGATCCAAACACTCCGATTGATCCGACCAAGCCCAGCACTTTTACCGACTCGATCACCATCACGGCACTTGCCACAACGGAGGCAATCACCGGTTTAGATCCAGCCAATGATTACGACTTCACGATTATTGCCACTAACTCCCTGGGTGACAGCACCCCAGCTACGGAAGTCAACGCCACGCCAATTCCGGAGGCGCCGACCGGACTGACTGCCTCCACAGGCGCGGCCAGTGGTCAGATTGATCTGGAATGGAACCCCTCTCTGGGGGCAGATAGCTACACGATTTACTACAGTAACGACGGTGGGAACACCTTCACACCAATCAGTCCGAATGTCACCGGCACTTCCTATCCACATACGGGACTAAACGATGGTACCGAATACACCTACTACGTAGTGGCTAATAACGTTGGAGGTATAAGCGAAAGCTCTGACACCATCAGCGCCACTCCCGGTGTGGAGCCACCCGACCCTCCGACTGATCTGAAAGCTACCGCTGGTTCCGGTGAAGTCATGCTCAATTGGACAGCTATCGATGGCGCGGACGACTACACGATTTATGTCAGCACAGGCGGTAGTGGCTACACAGCGATCAGCCCGAATGTCACGGGCACTTCATTTACCCATTCTGTTCTGACCAATGGGAAAACTTACTATTACTATGTGGTAGCCAACAATGCTGGGGAACCAAGTGCTGACTCAAACGTGGTGAGTGCCACACCTACAGATCCTGGAACAGGATGGACGGCCCCCGTTGTCACACTCACTCCAGGGGAGCAGAAGATCGCGGTTGCTTGGGCAGCTGTTGATGGGGCGGTCAGCTACAATCTTAACTGGAGCAATACGGCGGGATATTCTGCACAGATCGAAAATGTTGCTGGGCAGCAGGTGAGTAGTGGCTCAACAGAATTCTCCTTCATACATGCCCCCCTAGAAGCAGCAGTGAATCATACCTACACCATTGAAGCAGTCGATGCCGATGATAACGCCATTGTGAGCGCCCCAGAGACGGCCTCTGCTCTGCCGCTGAGTTGTCCTATCAAGGACACGACACTCAACAAACCCCAGAACCTGCTGGCTTACTACAGCTTTGATGGCAATTTGGAGGACTCGGTAGGTGATTTTGACCTGACCGCCACCGGGGACAGTATTGTCTATGGAGATGGATGTGCCAACGGCACCTCTGGCTACTTCGATGGGGATGGTGGCTACGCTTACAACCTCAACTTCAATGACAACAACGTCAGTGAGGTAGCTGATGGCAGCTGGACAATCGCTTTCTGGGTAAATGCTGATGAAGATATGAACAAGTTCGCCTCAATGGTGAGCAGTACCAGTGTGCCAGAAGAAAGTTGGGGCAAAGGGTTCCAGATTGACGTTACTGACAATCTTCGCCCTCGGCTCTTTGCCTGCAAAAAAGCGGTAGACTGCGCAGACGAGGCTAACACGGAGAACTATGACAACACCATGACCGCGCCAAGGGAGAAGGCTCTCCAACTTAGTGAATGGACGCACATTGCTGTGACGATGGATAACCAAACTGCTGTGATGTATTTAGATGGTGAGGAAGTTATCAGCCAGTCTGGGCTGGTTACTGAGTTCAACCGTCTAAAGGTGGGCCTCAATCGTTGGGAACAGCAACCCTGGAAGGGGTACCTGGATGAACTGATGATTTTTGGCGATGCTCTGACTGCTGATGAAGTGATGACTGTCTACAACAACGTACTTCCAGCCAAGCCAGAGAACCTATTGGTGGTCAATCAAACATATAGCCAACTCCAAATTTCCTGGGACCCTCTTGAAGGGATAGATGAATATCGTGTCTACTACAGTGAGACTGATATTGTTAATGAGAACAGTCCGTATTTTACGGTTATCGGAACAACTTCCCTTCTATTCACAGGTACCTCAGGAGAGCAGATCTACACTTTTGCTGTAGCAGGAATCAACGTACTAGGGATCGGTGAGTTGTCTAATCCGCAATCAGGAACTGTTCGTGAGCAAGACTGTGGCTTGATTGTCAACTGTTACTTCGCAGAACTCCCTACTACACCAATTAAAACTTCCAAAAATGGGACAGTTCTGTTTTATAACTCTAGTGGATATCAGGGCTGGAACAATACGAAAAGAAGTGACAAGACAACTGGAATTCGTATTGAAATTTGGACTACAAACCATGCTTCTGGTCGTAAAAGCGCAAACTCCCCAAGCAACACCCCGATTGTAGAGATTAATTCCAATAAAGAAGGATCTCTTTACCAAGATATCACTGTTGAGCCAGGGGAAACACTGGACTGGAACTTTGTATATCGTTCACGAGATCCTCGCAACAATGCGACTGTTGCACTCGAGTTAGGTGCTCCTGGTGCCGAAGCTGAAGTTGGGCAATATACAACGAAGGATTGGCAAACATTCAGTGGGCAATACACAGTTCCATCTGGTATTACAACCCTCAGGGTGAGATTCAGTGGTGTAGAGGACTCATATGATTCTGGAACCTACGGTCATCTGCTAGATTCAGTAATTTTCAAGAATAGGGAGGTAGCATATGTTGCTGATGTAGATACTGATCATCCATCTTTACCTAATCAAAAAGCAGTCGCTGTAGAGTTTAGCCCTGATGGATCTAAACTCTATTTGATAGTTGGACGAGCACATATTCTTTATAACACGCACAGGATCATCCAATACAATTTGTCTGCTCCATGGGATGTTCGAACCGCAGTCAAGGGATCAACCATGGCTCTCAAAAATAGTAGTGAAAGATTGGAAGACTCACTATGGACGAATGATCTGGTATGGAATCCAGACGGCACAAAGTTGATTGTTCTTAATGATTCAAGTGCAAGTGATGAGAGTAGAATACGAGTCTATAGTGTACCTACTCCATACGATCTCGGCAGTGTAATTAATGCTACTTCTCCAGTGCCAGAAGCAGTATTCACTGTTGAAGTTGGCTCAGCAGCTAACGTAGTCGTGGATCATCCATTGACCTTTGAATTCAATTCAGATGGTACTAAAATGATTGTTGCTGGATTTGATAGCTATAACTCATCAACGCAAGAAACTTATCAACGTATTCAGGAATTTGATTTAGCTGGATCATATGATTTCTCAACTATCACAAAGAAATTTTCTATGACACATGAGACGTTTGAATATGGAGGCAAAGACGCTATTGATGAGGTGATTTGGAAGTCAGATGGAACTAAATTCATTACCTTAAACCTGTCCGGTGACATTCATATGTATTCTGTCACTGCCCCTTTTGATTCATCAAACTCGATTATTACAAAAGACAGATTGGTGATGAGCCTTAGTGAGGTTCCTGTTGATATTAAATATATTCAAACAACTAAATTTGAGGGATTACATTTCAACCCAACACAAAACAGGCTGTATTATATTCAAAATACAGATTCCCAAGTATCAATTGGATCAATACCATTCAGTTGGTAACAGCTAACCAACACAGGAGAGGCGTTCGTGTCTCTCCTTTTTTTCTCCCCCGGTAGCCCCTAAAATATAACCTCTTCGAATCTTCTCAGAGACTCTGCTTCCGCTTCTAAGCTTTTCACTATGATTTATCCGCTGCTTTGCTTTTTCCCTGATGGAGAAAGCAGCCGCTAGGCTGGATGAGAAGCTACTCAAAACTTCATAAACTTCCTGCATCTCAGTCTGCAAGACTCCTCTGACCCATGGAAAAGCAAAAGTTTTAAAATTTTAAGAAGTGCTGGATTTTTTAGGGTCTAATTCTTATTTGTGACAAATTTATTAAAAATAATAAAAATAATAAAAAAATTAATTGAAGTTCTCAAGGACGAGGTATAGATTCAGAAATATATTTCAAGTTTTTCACTGAAAATGGCGTCATTTCTTTCAGCAATGTTTTAAAACCGAAAGCAACTCAAAAAATCATTACAGCACATCCACTGGAAAGCCCCAATGTCTAGTAAATGGATCTTATCAATTATGATCGTAGCCTTAGTTGGCTGGACGCAAGTCGGCTGCATGATGCCTGAAGAGGGAACTATCATCTATGATCAGGATTTTCCAGAGTTGCCCGCTGATAATGTTGGTGGAACTGACGATGGAACTGACGATGGAACTGACGATGGAACTGACGATGGAACTGATGTAGATCAAGTGCCCTGTATCACCAACGATGTACCAGATTTAGATAGTGATCTTCTAGTCTACTATGATTTTGACAAAGATTTTAATAATCAAAACGAGCTTACAGACGAAAGTCCAGCCAATGGTAGATCTGGAGGAGACGAATCTGGGTGGCCCTATAATCTCTCTGAAAGTTTCAGTGGAGCTGTAACTTTCCATAAAAACTGCGCCAATGGAATGGCTGGATACTACGATGGATCTAAGGGTGATTATTATGTCTACAACAACGATTTTAATGACACAAAAATACCTTCCTTGATTGGTAATTTTACAATTACCATGTGGATAAATGGGAATGAAAACAATTCCAAATGGTCTTCTACTTACTCTAGTGGACCCAAAAAGAATGAAGGAGCACTGTCCCAAAGTAATCATCAGTTGGATGTAACTACGAACAATAAATTGCGAGTTCGCAGCTTTGATAACGGTGATCAACCAGATTTAGTAGATGATGATTCTATCATCAACGGAGTTTGGTACTATGTTACTATAGTTCATGAAGAAAATGATATCTTTACACTATATCGGGATGGAATCCAGGTTAAATCGCTAGACAGCATGATGGCTAGTTGGACTCAACTGAGGCTTGGTATCAATCGGAACAGTGACGTTTACTGGAAGGGCTATATCGATGAATTTAAGGTCTATGGACTGGCGTTTGACAAAAACGATGTAATCGATAAATGTTTAGCCTACTCGCAATGTAAAGGAATTGCTCCAGCGACGCCTGATAACCTTACTGCGGTTGTCAGCAATGTAAATGGACAGGCAAATCTTATATGGAACCCTACTAACGGGACTGACAACTACAATGTATACTGGACAAACAATCCCACTATACCTATTGATCCAGATGACCTATCCAGTTACATAAAATTTATAACTGTTACTGAAACTAGTACCACCGTCAACGAATTAATTGTAGGCATCAGCTATGACTTTACTGTCACTGCAAATAACTCCTTTGGAAACAGTGAACCTGCTGATGAAGCTAATGTAATAATTACCGAATCTAAAAACGATTCAGGCCTGCTAGTCTATTATGCTTTTGATGGGGATTTAACTGACAGTGTACGTAAATTTAATGATGGACGTTACGATCTAAGCTTAGTTCGCAACGCTAAGTTAGTTTATGAGACAGTTCAAGTTTCAGGTAATCAAGTAGCTTACTTCGATACAAATGAAGGCTATGCATTCAACGAAAATTTCAACGAAATCAACGAGAATCTTGAAGACTTCACAATTTCTGTCTGGATTCGGCCTGATCAGAATATGAGTAAGTTCTCCTCAGTCGTAAGCACAGGTGATCAGACTAACAAAAATCTAGGAGCTTTCCAAATTGCACAGACCAGTAGTTCTCCAAATCCTAACAGGATTGGGATGTTTGCTCAGAACACTGACTTGAAGTTAGAAGGACCGACGATGACGCACAACACCTGGTATCATGTAGTCTTCACGAAAGCGCAGAATGGAGTGGATGAAGGCACAGGTACATTCTATGTGAATGGAGTGCAAGTTGAACAGTTAGCCGACTTCAAGACAGGTTTTTTGAAATTGAAGGTAGGAATCAATCGAGTCAGCCAGAACAACTGGAAGGGCCATATTGATGAACTAAAGATTTACAATCGGTCTCTGTCTGCATCAGAGATATGTAACCTCTACAAGAACCATGGAACACTCAACGCGGGAGCTACCTGTGAGACTCCAAACAATGTTTCTAGATGAATACCTTATGCTTTTGAAAATAACCTCAATGAAATTGCTGGATCTGGAACCACAGGAAGTCCTTACAACCTGACCAATATTAATTTTCAAGAAGGGATCTTTGGAGGTGTCAAATATGCCTAAGGCTGTGGCTATGGCAAGTCTGTTTATTTTGACGACACAACTGGATATTTGGAAAAAACACAGATTTCAATTTTGGGAATATTCAAACTTTAAATTCAAGAAATTTTACCGTTTCAATGTGGGTAAAACCGGATGGAGTCCTGAGCAGTTCACAGTCTGCACTTTCAACCCAAAATATATAATCAGATGACTGGGACGATGGCCTTCAAATTGACGTAGACAACCCTGACGGCAACAATTACAAGCTGGGACAATGCTCCAGCGGGTGGCCCTAGAGCAGATCAAGCACGCATTTCAGATGAAACGGTAGTCACAGATTGGTCATTTATCACTGTAGTGCATCATGACAACAAAATAGCTGAATTCTATCGAAATGGTGTACTGGTTGGATCAGACTCCTCTTTCCCTGCGAAGTTTCATTTACTCAAGATTGGAATCAATCGTGGTGGATGGCCTGGAAATCGAAATAGTGATACTGGTCACAATCTTTGGAAAGGCTACGTTGACGAAGTAAAGATCTATGGCAGAGCCTTGAGTCAGACCGAGGTAAATAACTTGTACAATAGAGACTATCCTTGAAGACGTTGAGCTGGGATAGAGCTAGACCGACGAAAGTCACTAAACTTTATAAAATGCGTTAGTGCCAACTATCATAGCTCTAACTTAGCTTCACGTGCGCAACAGGCAAGGGATTCAAAAATGAATCCCTGTGCAAAACATCTTTTGAAGCATTCCCTTCTCTGTTGAGCATTATCTGTTCTGTAGTGTAAACCTACTATACAATCGCGGAAATGTCGCAAAAATCGTCATCATTTTCTTCGTAATCACTTTTTCATATGGCTTTGTCTATCAAAGATAAGCCAGCAACTCTGGATGAGGGTTCATCAATGAATTTGCTGTTTAAAAAAGCTCTTTCTGACAATTTTTCAAAGCACAGTCAGCAATATCAGCTTACACTTCGAGCCTTCACTGAAGATGTAATCGATAGTTTGCAATTCGATTAGTTCAACTTGGCCCGATTGCTCCAACTCATTGAGCAGCCTCCCGAAATCACTTTTTAGCCAGAATTCATCACGCACTGTGAAACAGATCACTCCTCCTGTCTTGGTGACACGAACCATTTCCCGCAACGCTTTAGGCTGGACATGTCCAAGCGTGAAGGTCCCGATACAGATCACAGCATCATAGCTAGCTGTTTCATAATCCAACGGTTGGTTCAGATCCACCTGCTGGAGGTTCTGGTAGCACTGCTTGCTTTGGGCTTCTGCAAGCATTGACTCCGAATAATCCGCACCATCAATTTGGAACCTCCCCGCTTTCACCAAGAGTTGGCCGACCAGTCCTGTTCCACAGCCCGCGTCCAGCACAACTGCTTCCTTGTTTAGAAGATATTTTCGCAATAAATCGACACTGCGCGCAGGCGCCTGGTAGCCAAAATTGTCTAGCAGATCCTGATCATAGGTTTTGGCCCAAACACCATAGGCTTCAGAGATATCTTGCAGGCTCTTAGCGTTGAGTACCTTGTCGTGGATTTCAGTTCGATGCCCCATTCAGTGTTCCTCTATTTTAAATTCACAAACAATGTGACCCCGGGTCAGGGGTACAGGCTTAACTTAGCACTAGGTCTGGCCCAAATGGAACAGTGATTGGATCGGCCTTTCCCTGTTTGAAGATAGCTTGTTCCAGTCTTCATAAAATCTACATATTCTCTCCCCAATTTCCCCATATTTTTCTCCTATGTTGTAAGGAAGCCATTAGGAAATCAATTCCCAGGGTTCTTCAGATGCGCTCCTGCCCCCTTTAATAACTTTGGTAGGAATGCTTTTTTGGCAAAATTGCTACTTTATTTGCAATTCCGAATTATTTTTCATGAATTATGCAGCTTGGCGTTTAGCAAAAAAGAAGGGTTCTTTCCCATTTTGAAGAAAATGGTTCTTTAGCCATAGCCTGAAAAAGATTGCAAGGCCTAAAGGATAGTTGTTGACAAATTTGTTAGCACTTGCTCTCATGGAGTGCTAGTAATAAATTTTTCCAAAAGAGGTGACGATGAAAAAGAGAAACGACTCATCACGGAGTGAGTTTGTGTTCGAAGATGAGACTTGGAGGGAAGATAGTGCAAAAGAGCGCCAGCATGCAAAGATTCAGGCAGCTGTGCAGCACTTTTTGAACAAAGGGAGAGAAATTGAGATCCTTCCTCCACAGCCAGATCGGGAATCACGCAATGTGCAGGCTGACCACTGGGGTGGGGCGTATGAAGAATTCGATGACGTCCTCACCAGTCTGAACTAGGCTAAAAGCTTGCTGAATCATCAGGTTCTGATGATTCAGCGGCGCAAGAAAACGCATAGAGAACGCTCGCGTCCTACGGTTTCAGAACCCCATGTAGAAACCAAAGAAAGTTCCAACACCCCCTAGCTCTAGAGTCTTGTTGCGAGATTCGACAGTGAGTGGGGCGCGAATGTAGTACTGTGAAAGCATGACCCCATATTCTCCGGAAGGAAAGCGAATCCCCCATTTATAGTAGTAAGGTTCCAAAACTTCACCAAAAACTACCGAATAGTTATTGGTCCCGTCACTCTCAACAAGATATTCTTCAACCTTACTCAGATAGTTTCCAGTACCAACTCCGATAAATGGATAGAAGAAGCCGAAGCGACCATAGAGGCTTAGTCCGTAGAGTAGACCAATGGTTTCCGTGGTGATGCGACTTCCCCCGCCGAATCGATACTCTTGGTTGTAGTTCGGGAGTAAGAAAACGCCGCTAGGTGGGTCGTTCTGAGCAATACCCGAGAGTAGATCAATGCTGAATCCGATACCCAAATAGCCATTGACTCGATAGTATTCGAATGAGATCACCGTAGGTTCCACTCTAGGGTCATAGGAAACCGCCCCGTAATCGCTTTCCATCACACTTAGATAATCACTATCAGCAGCAAATGGTGGTGCATTACGTTTGGTGTCAATGCTACCGTACTGAAGTGAAGTGAAGTAGAAGGTCTGCTCTACAGCTTGCGCCGTGTTAACCATAACGGACCAAATTAGCAAGAGCAGGCTCCAGTGAATGACTTGCCTCACCATCTCAACCCCGCATCAAAAAAGACAACGAAGTCAGTCTCGTTCCCACGATTACTGTAATCCTGTACAAAGCCAGTGTCGAACTGAAGATTGTAGATTTGAATCTTGTAACCAACCATGATCAATGCGGTAGACGCCTGTAAGTTGTAGTTGCGAACCTCCTCGGGAATCGATGAAGATGGATCTCCTTCTGCTGGAAAAATGCTGGTTTGAATCACATTCTGGATGACCAGAGACTGATTGGAGAACATCATCCACTCGAGGCTGATGAAACGGTGGAAAACCGAATCGGAGACCCAGGATGGGTTTTCCCCAAAACTTGTCATTCCCTGCCCAAAGTAGACAAACCAAGGATCAAAACCCTTGGAAAATGTAAACATGTAGCCCCGGTCATCAGCCCCAGAACTGACCTGACCTCCATCTGTCTTCTCACCATTGGCGACTTTGTAGTTCAGTTTAAGTGTAAAGGCTGGTATGATCCGGCCACCCTCCCAGAGATTCCACTTGATTCCCAAGCTGGTGTCTCCACGCATCCCAAGGAAGGTGTCACCATAGATTGGGGAATCATCTGCAACAAGCAACTCTCCATTGCGAGCTACATAATAGCCAAATTTGTTGCGATCTGAGTATTCTCGATAGGCACCCTCTTGTTCTCCATCTGAGACACCAACTATTCCGTGAAAAGCTTCTACGTATTCGTCCATAATACCTCCTGCCAAGGTCAGGAAGGGCAATTCAACTGACAATTCAATAGATGGTGTGAAGCCGTACTTGAAACGGAAGTTTTGGCGGTAGCTCTCCACGTCCATGTACAGGCCCAAATTTGGCACTACCTGGCCTGTATCTGCGCTGTTGAAATCACTGGCAACAATTCCCCGGTCATATTCGGTTTTGGTGATTTGCTGAGTACTACCCTGAGTATTGACAAAGGTGTTCGCCATCGAGAAGCTGTAACTAGTAAGCGCTTCTCCATCTGGTAAGGTGGCTGTGTTTTCTGGATACATCCACAAGTAGGCGTGAGTCACCGGGTAGTGGTTCCGGACTTCCAAAGGGCCAAGGCCTGCATTACGAGTCCGTGCGGGCAACGTAGACGCTGCGAGCAAAAAGATGAGCAATAAACTGGGGAAGGCAAGTCGATTCATTTGTGGAGATGCCGTCAGCGAGAAGGTAGTGAATTCCGGCAGAAAAGATCTTGTCGGGCAATCAAGACCTGTACCAATTCATTGGAACAAGAGAGGTTCGTGGCCAAGCTCAATGAAATGATCAAAGAATTCCGACTCTCTATTGATCAAAGTGTAGAGGCTATCGCTCTACTGATGCAGATGGACCCAGATGACTATGCACGCCTGGAGGAAGATTGGATTCCACCAGCTGATATTCTCCATCGTCTGTGTACCCTTTTTGAGTGGAATTACCAGGACATTAGCCGACTGGCACTAAATACTCCGCAGGCCCGCCAAACATCGGCAATAGAAGGAAGCAGAGCACGAGCCACTTTCGGTGAACAGTTGCAAGCTGAGCGCTTGGCCGTCGGGCAAACCCTGGAGGGACTATCAACACTGCTTGGGATTCCCGTAGACTATTATCAGGCTTTGGAAGATGGTGTTATTCCTCAAGATGAGTTATTGCGCAAGATCTGCTCAATGTTTGAGTGGAATTACCGCCAGGTGCGACAGCGCCTGATCACCTCAACGAATCCGAGTTTTGGAGGCTACCAACCCCCACTATCTGCTAGAGACATCCGCAATCGTTTTCCTAACAAGCCAGAAACTCCAGAGTGGAATGAGCCTCCTCCAGAAAATCGATTCAACTTGGGAGAAAGACTTCGAGAAGCACGGGAGGAATTTGGCCAACCTTCAGAAGCATTGGCTTTGCTGCTGCAGATTTCTACAGAATTGTATGAAGAGATTGAGCAGGATCTCACCAGACCAAGTCCGGAACTCCTGCGTCAAATCTGTGCCCTTTTTGAGTGGAACTACAATGAAGTAGTTCACCAATTCCGACACCAAAATCGTCAACTTTGGCAGCCTGCCATCACTCGGCTGAACAATCTGGAACCTCATCGTGTCCAGAAATTGCAGGGTCTCCAAGACGAAATTGCCATTGGTTGGAGGGATCTGAACCAGGAGCAACAGGATGCCTTGCTCTCTCAGCTGGAACTGGTTCGGGACACCGTCGACCGTTGGAAACTCAAGAACTCTCTCTGATGCGTCCCTAAATGCGCGTGATTCTTTGCTGTTTTCTGTTCTTAGTTGCGGGATTCTCAGCCCAGGCACAATGGCTTCAGGTCCGTTCTTCCGCACCATCGACGGCTCTACGTCTGTTCAGCTATCAGCAGGTTGATTTTGGGAAGAGTGGAGTGAGTGCTGACAATGGTACGCAGCTCGAAGAGACTCAGTTTGGACTACAGAGCCAGTACAGAGTTCTCAATCTCTACCTCCTGTCTCTTTTCCGAGAAGATCTTCAACTGAGTTACTCCCAACCGAACTTACTAGCTAGTGAACTTGATCATAATGGCCAACTAGGTCTCAGCGGGAATGATCTGCCCACCGAACTGCATAGTGAGGGCTGGCGAGGATTTCTGCCGCTGCCGTTGGGTGAGAGTGCTCTCATCATCCGTGGAGGCTATCGGATCGCCAGCGACCGACGTGATTTGAGCAACGAGGACTATCACTCTCATGTCTCTATGCTTTTCTATCCTCAGGCTGGAGCCTCTGATCGTTGGGCGTTTGGGGCGTTTCAGCAGGTTTACCTTGGAGAAATTAGCGACATTACTCCCCTTGCTCAGTACGAGAGCAATTCAGGTTCTCTGGCTTGGTCTGTTGGTTTTTTGCACCTGCCAGGCTCTTATGATCCCCCTGTACTGCCCTACTTTGGTGTGTCCACAAGTTGGATTGCCAACTTTGAACTCGAGTTAGTTTACCCGAGGAGATTGGCGATCGGCTTGAGACCATTTGCCGGGGTGGGACTTCGTTTAGAATTTGATGATTCCACAACCCGCTATCGACTTGCCCGGTTGGATCCGTGGGAGGGTAATGTCCTGACCCTAGACCAATTCCGCCAGCAGTTCACCCTTGATCTACACCTGCTGACTAATATTGAACTGCAGCTAGGAGTAGGTAAAGTCACTCGTCGCAAGCTCACCTTGAATGATGCACCTTTGGAAAATGAGTTGGGCAAGGTAGATGTGGACGACAGCGACCTCAACCAACTGGGAGCTAGCTTGATCATAAACTTCTGAAAGTTTTCCAGCCTGATCGACTTGCTAAGCAACCCACAATGAAGATAAGTTGTGGGAGTTTTCTGAATCTCTTCAATAACCCCCATCTAGCCAAAAAAAGAGAGACATCATGGGAATGTTCGACAACCTCGACAACCAACCTTCAAAGCAAACTCCCACCCCACAAAAAAAAGGTGGTGGGGACATTGATTGGAAAGCAGAACTGCTCTCTTGGAAAGGAGCATTAGGTGTTGTGGTGCTACTGGGAGTAGGTTGGCTGATCTTCGGAGGGAGTGAGCCAGATCGCAATGATGTTGTCAACTACAGCAACAGCAATGTACCGATTGGTGTGAGCGATACCTTGAACGAAGAAGCTGTGAATCGACTTGGAGTGGATTTGACCGATAATCTCGATCCACAGCTGATACCGGTAGTTGTGGCAGAGGCAATGAAGGAAGCAACGGAAGCTGGGGTCAGTGAAGCAGATTTTATTCCTTCACTGGTCAGCAAAATTTCCAACAAGATTCGGGATATCAGCACAATTGATTTGAACGCAGATGGTCTGGCCGACCCGATTCTTGTAATGCCGGCAAGTGCCTCGTCTGATCAGGAATTCATCCAATTCTCGATCAAGGTGCCTGATCCAGCCGAAGTAAGTGAATTACCACCTGGGAGTGACCAGGAGGCCTGGCGAGACATCGCTGAGAACAAGTCTATTGAGATCATGACAGCCTCAGCTACTAAGAATGCCCAGGATGAGCTTTCTATGCAGTCGGCACCTAACCCTCAGATGTACAATTCCAGTCCAGCGCCTTATTATCACTATTCTTCCCCAGGACTGGGAACGATTCTGTTGACCTCAATGATGATGAGTGCGCTATTCACCCCCCCTATGGGATATGGAGGATACTATGGCGGTCCTCCAAGAAACGTATCAACTGTTCAAAGCCAGCGCTCAGGTGCCACTTCCTCCATGGCTTCTTCCAATCCATCACAAAATACTGTGAAGAACAGCAAGGGACAGTCAGTTGGTCAATCAAATTTCAAGAAAGTTCCACCCAAGTCACTGAATCAGGTAAAGACGGCTCAGTTCCGTTCCAAGAGTAATACAGCAACGGCCAATCGATCTGGTGGGTTTGGTAGCGCAAAAAAATCTGGTTCCAGTGCAGTACAAAAACCTAGGGTTTCAGCACCCCGGAGAACCATGCCCAAGCGTAGATCCGGTGGATTTGGTAGGAGAAAACGCTAATCTCAGTTGATAGGCTCCTGTGCGTCTGGAGGATTTTCTGGAGCCTTTGCCTGACGTTCCTGTACACTTCGAGTCAGTACTTCGGCCAAGCGCAGAGCCTCCCGTTCGGTCATTTCGATGGAGGTGACCTTCAGGACTCTCCCCATTCTCGACTTGATCGAGAGTTGAACGCCTTCCTTACTCGGACCAACCTCGAATTCGAAGTCAACTTCCATAACTTTTCTTCCAGGAAACAGATTGCAGCAAAACGACTGCCTCCGCCGCGATACCCTCTTCGCGCCCCACAAATCCTAAGCGTTCTGTAGTGGTCGCTTTAACTGAGATTTGTCCCACAGAGACTTGAAGATCTTCTGATAAATTTTTACACATCTCCTGAATGTAAGGACGCAGCTTGGGACGCTGAGCTCGTATTGTACAGTCTAAGTTGCCTACTGTGAAGCCAATTTCGCGAACCTTTTCATGCACGTGACGCAACAGTTGGCGGCTATCTGCCCCTCGATAGCATTCATCAGAATCGGGAAAGTGCTGACCAATATCTCCCAAGGCCAGGGCGCCTAAGAGAGCATCCATCACTGCATGGAGCAAGACATCTGCATCAGAGTGTCCCTGCAATCCTTTCTCATGCGGAATTTTCAGTCCTCCAAGGATGAGCGGTCGTCCTTCCACCAGAGCATGAACGTCAAAGCCAGTGCCAATGCGCCACATTCCCTGACTCAATATCTCGGAGGTTCCTGGGCACTAAGCCACCCAAGAGCCAAGGCAACAATCATTGCCAAAGAACTGAGCAGATCCCCCGTTGCCAAGTACCAGATCACCAGAAAAGCAACAGGAGCCCCGTATCGGAGGGGTGGGCTCCTGCGAAAGATTCGGACAATTTGACCGAAGGCTCGGTTGGCGTCATTGAAAAGGTTTTCCATGCTTCTCCTGTTACCAGTGCTTGAGGACACACTGGAGGTCCTGCTGCACCAATTGATGGAAGAGGGCGTTGTGTCCCAGAGCGGGACTGACCCGATGTCGCGCTTCGTGGACCAGTGTTTCTAGTAAAATGGCACGTTTGGGGATAGTACCGAGCCAGAAGTTCGAACGGTGCACCCGAATTTGTTCTTCCCCCCAGTACACTCCTGCTTCACCATACTGGACCAGATTCCCATGTACCGCCGGTTCAATGGTGTAGTGAATTTCAACAGTTCTCAGTTTCTCTCGCATAGCCTCTGGTAGACACTCGATGCCCTGTAGTCTCTCAACGTATTCATTGACCACAGCTTGTCGGGTGGGAACATCTTCACGCCAAATTCCAGCGACTTGCCAGATATCGCTAAGGGCCCAAACCAGTAGCAATAGGAGAATACCCACCATCCACCATGAGGAAATTCGGCGTGGAGGTGTAGGCCAATGTCTTGGATAGGCATAGCGCCGTTTCCAGGCAAGCCACTGGCCCCACTCTTCTTGAAGGCGCTCACGTATATCTGGCCGGGCATCCAGACAGGCTGCCAGGTCTTCGGCCTGGTCGTTATTCAACTCGTCGCATTGGACCAGTCCTTCTTCACTGCAGGTGTGGCAGCGCAAATGTAGGAAGCGTTCCCTTTCTTGTCCTCTCAGCAAGAGAAGACGCAAATTTGTTCCACCACAGGCGACACAACATAGTTGGGATAACATAGTCGGCAATTCCTTATGCTGCTCTGAACCAGCCGAAGATATTCTATCAACAACTTGCAATCGCATTGCACTTGTCACGGGCAGGACCATATTATTTTCTTCTTTAACTCAAAATCTGAATCTTTCTTATTGAGACGCATCACT
>AGAU01000377.1 GCA_000224765.2 SAR324 cluster bacterium JCVI-SC AAA005
CAGACACTCTTGATGATATTTTTCGAGTGAGGCTTGGTCAGGCATTTGTTCACCGAATGTCTGCCACCACTTTCCTGCCATACCAGGTTTCAAGTGATGATGGACATGAAAAAATTGAGAGGCCATATTTCATTTTCTGGCTGAAGGGTATTGAAAATATGTGGGGTGATGTTTCGACAAGCTAAGCTGAAACACAATTAAGTGTCACTTATCTTGAGATTATTTTCAATCTATTAGCTGGGTGAACAGCGACGGTCATCCGCTGGTGTTAGAGCGGCTATTTGCGAAGCTACAAGGTTGGTGGCCGCTGGAGAATTGAGCCAAATGTTGAACTTGGGAATAGCCCAGAAGTCGAGTAGCTGGTTAAAGAAGGGATGAAGTCGAGGGGCTGGTAGCAAGGAGTTGAGGAGGTGCGAAGGAAACTGCAGTTCTTTTCAATTTAGAACTGCAGTCCTATTCCATTGGTAGCGACATAGCTTTCATGATGTGCGTTAATTTTTTTTGATAATCATCAGATACATGAAAGCATAATTATTCGCTGATACCAAAGCTTTCAAGAAACATATTTGTTAGCTTTACTTATTCTTTTCACGATATGGTAATCATTAAGTGCAAGCTTTGAACAATCGTGTCCAAAACCAGATTGGCCTATGCCACCATGTGGTAGATCGATATCGTATTTTACACCGTTTATTTGAATCTCACCAAAATGCAACTCACGTCCAATTAATTCAGCTTTTTTTTCATTATCAGTAAAAATATAAGCCACTAACCCTCCATCATTATTTAAATTAGACCTTTTAGTTAAATCTTTTTCATCATTAAAACTAATGAGTGAAATGATCGGTCCGAATATTTCTTCATGATAAATTTGCATTTGATCCGTAACACCACTCAAAATTGTTGGTGAGAAAAAATGGCCTCTCAATTGGTTAGAGGGTCGATCTCCACCTATTAGCAATTGCGCACCTTTCAGTACAGCATCATCAACCAATTTTTTCAGACGAATCCATGCTTTCTGATTAATGACTGGACCAGTATGTATGTCTGAATTTTTGTCAAACCCTACTTCAGTTGTTTCAGCAAGTGCAACAATGTGGGTTTTGAAATCTTCATAAACTTTGGAATCCACGAAAATACGATTAGGTGCTACACATATTTGCCCAGCATTGCTGAATTTGAGCGCAGCGATTATATTTGCTGCAAGCGCTAAGTCTGCATCATAAAGTACTAAAGCAGGTGCATTCCCACCAAGCTCCATCGAATAACGCTTTATCGATGTTGACCCCTGTTGCATCACATGCCTTCCAGTAGTCGATGAACCAATCAGTGTAATTAAAGAAGGAATTTTTGAAGATGAAAGATAGTCAGCAACATCGTAGCTGTTGGAACTAAAAATCTGAACAACTCCAGGTGGCAGGCCTATTTTCGAGCAGATTTCACCCACTGCGTATGCTGATATAGGTGATAATTCTGATGGCCTTATTATGATTGGGCAACCAGACGCTAGCGCAGGGCCTAGCTTGAACGCCAAATTTAAAAGTGGAAAATTCCAAGAAATAAATGCAACCACAACTCCAACAGGTTCATAAGTTATTAGATGAGAGTGGCTGCCAGTGCGGTCGGGAATACTGTAATTGTTGAATCTAGCAATTTCTTGAGAATAAAATTCAAGAGAATTCTTCAAACTTTCAAAATCTTCTTTGGTTTGTTGCCATGGTTTTCCAATTTCAAAATGGACGCATTCTCTAAGCGATTGTTCATTAGCAATAATTTCTTTTCTCAAGCAATACATCCAATGCTGTCTTTCTGATATCGACGTCTTTGGCCAGGTGGTTAAACTTCTTTTAGCTGACTCGAGTGACTTTTCAGCTTCAAGTATACTTGCTCCTGCTATCTTCCCAGTCATTTCTTCTGTCGCTGGATTAAAAACTTCAATATGATCTGAACCTTCAGATAATTTTCCATCCAAATACATTTTCTTATTATAAAGCATGTAAGATCCTAACTTTTGGTAAATGAACCTGAGCCTATTGAATTTTAGTTTAACGACACGACTCTTCAAACCACAGACCAACCAACATTGAAAGATTATTCAATAAAATTTGATATTCAAATGAGGAACAAATCTTCTGCAAGACCACACATTTCAAAAAACTAGAGTTGATTATTGTTACTATTTTCTTGAGATAATAAATTTGAAAGAAAATTAGCACTGTTCAAATCATCACTCGATTGGTTGTGAGAAATGTCCGCAAAATAGGAGTTATTTTGAAATAGTTTGTGTGGAGTTGAGTAGTTTGGCTATCAAGAATAATGTGTTCGTGAGGTGTATTTTCTAGGTCTTGTGCGCAGATGGTGGGATTTATTGCTTAAGTCTTTGATTGGCGCAGTCTGGCGCAAGGAAGATCGATTGTTGGGATTTGTCTACGATTGAATCAGTGGGGTGAGGAGGAGATCGGCATGATATGCTCTGGCGAAAACTACGCCTCTGCTACGTCATTTTAATTCTGAGAGGAGATGATACTTTATTTAAGTATCTGATATTATGGGTGGTCTGAAAGGGACTCGAACCCTGGACCACCTGATTAAAAGTTGGAGGTACACCCCTAAACACAACACAATCACGGCATCCCACCATAGTTAAAACCTACCTTTGAACGTCTTTATTGTTTGTAGTTTATTGTTGAAATAAGGTCATTTGTTGAATATATGTGAACCCATTTGCGCCCAGAATTGGTTCTATTGTGTCTCCTAATTGCCCCCAGATTTATTCAAAGAACTTCTGATCGTTTCACACACCTCTTAAATATTAGAGCAATCTGTTTCTGATTATCTGATGAAGAGTTGCGGATATCTAGCGTCTTCCCTGATCCTTTTTATTTTGGAGGTTCAAACCAATCAGAGCAATAACAAGTGAGAATGGACGACTTGTTGGGCAGGTCTATTACACTTGATTTTTTATATCTTCCAATCGATAAGTAGTTTTCATCTTTTTGTTTTACATTACGAGAAACTTTTCTGGGAAGGTTTTTTTGAAATCTTAAAGTTTGGAGATGCAATTAATGACTGCCTGGCAAGAATCAAATATTAAATGGCCTAAATCCCTGGTTCAAATCGCTGCAGACTAGATTCGCATCAGAATCATAAGAAAGAAACTAGTTTTGGGTCAACCACTTATTGAGTCAAGATTGGCAAAAGATCTAGGAATCAGCAAAACTCCAATAAGGGAGGGCTTGTCTCTGTTGCGCTCAGAAGGTCTGGTGTCCGCTGAATCTAGTCATGGTTATCGAGTCTTCAACATGACCCAGAAGGAATTGATGGATTTTTGTGAATTGCGCTTTGCCCTTGAATCTGGAGCCCTTCGATTAGCAGTCCAACGTCAACCACTGAAGCTGAATCAACAACTAAAGCGCATTCTTTCAAAGATGAAAGACAACCGTAGTCCAGAAAATCGTGAAGTCTATCTAGGGTTAGACACGGCTTTTCACCAAAGTTTTTTTAAGTGTGCGCAAAGCCAGTTTCTCTATCAAGATTACACAAACATCAATGCTATCATTGAGACAGTTCGCCATTACATTTCTGGGACGGATGAGGCAACAGTGACTTCTTATGAAGATCACAAAAATATTTTTGAATGCTTAATCAATAGCAACTTAGAGGTGGCACTTAAACAATTGGAAAGTCACATCGTCAATTGGTCAAAGCGTAGTGATTTAAAAGTAAATCTCTTTTCAGAAGGACGGACATGAGTGTCTACATTTTGGTTGGTGGGAAGCCATTGCCAGGAAGATTCAACCAGGCAGAAACCCGTATGAGAACAATCGCTGGAGTCATGGCGCAGCAAGGATCAAAGGCAACAAGGCTACATCAAACTTTATTGGGGGACGGAACCGGCAAACTATCTCTTGTAGCGGAGTTTGAGAGTTTTCATGAAGCAATGAGTACGTTTGGGGAGGTCAGAAAAGATCCACTTTTCTTGGAAGTTTCCAAACAAATTTCAGAAAATCCAGCTGTTGCCGAAGGTGGGGCCAATGTCTTAAGGGATTTTTACGGGACCATTGATAATTTGAAGTCAGTACACCTTAGGCGTACATATCAAATTTCAAGAAAAAATTTACCACAAATGACAGAAATCATTAAAGAAGTTGATGCATTGTCTCCGGAGTACAAAGTTGCTGTAGTAATACCTGTGATGGCTCCTAATATGGATTATCTACACGGTATCTATCATTTTGATTCCTTTGCTGATGCTGGGAAAATCATGGATGAAGTAGGAATGACGCCTGAATTTCAAGAATTAGTCAGCCGTGGTAACGAGATAGCTACTTTAATCCAATCCAGCATAAACATTAAAATGTAGCCACAAGTGAGCCTAGTACATATTGATACATGTGCAGGCTCTTTGATATCAAGATTTAGCCCTTTTGTTCAATGAGTATACATTCACTGATTTCAAGCAATTGCTGCACACATTAGACGCTACAGTGATGTAAATATTTACATCACAAAATGGGTATTGTTTGTTCACGGATAACATTAATTTTCTCTGAAATAATCCTTATTGATCTAAGAAATCTCAGCTCCAAATCAAGTCATACTAAAGCATCAGCCTCTTAGAAAACAACTAAACAGCAGATAGCTTTTTAAAAGGTTTTGACAGGATCCTATCAAACCTGGTTAAGAGACTTTTTATAAACTCAAAGCACTTTGTCGCTGATTAGGGGCGAGAAAGATTTATTCAATTAGAGGTGAAAAATGGGAATGAAGGAAACGCTGGACCAAATTTTAAGCGAAGCCTCTGAACAGGGTGATGTACCAGGAGTAGTAGCGA
Organism: SAR324 cluster bacterium JCVI-SC AAA005; assembly: GCA_000224765.2. Classification (GTDB taxonomy): domain Bacteria; phylum SAR324; class SAR324; order SAR324; family NAC60-12; genus JCVI-SCAAA005. The sequence continues at coordinate 4,835 of AGAU01000377.1, forward strand.
CGGTCGGCAATCGTGAAGGAGTGTTGTATGAAGCTGCCTTTGGTGAAAGATGCTTAGGAGAAGGCCATACAATGAATGTTGACACTGTATGGTGGATTGCTTCCATGACCAAGGCTATTACATCAGTTGCTGCTGTACAGTGCGTTGAACGTGGTCTTTTGGAACTAGACGCCCCCGCAAAAGAGGTATGTCCAGAATTAGGCGATATTGGCGTGCTAGAGGGTTTTGATGAAAACGGTCAACCAAATACCCGCCCACCTAAGTGTGATATTACGCTGCGTCAATTGCTAACTCATACCGCAGGATTTGGCTATGACGACTTTAATCCTGATATGCAAAGAGTACATGATGTCTTGGGTATACCAAGTGTCCTCGACTGCAAAAATAGGACTTTAACAGTACCTCTACTGTTTGACCCTGGCGAAAGATGGGAATACGGAATCAATATAGATTGGGTTGGTAAATTGGTGGAAGCTGCTTCCGGCAAAAGACTCGGAGAATATTTCAGACAAAACATTTTCGAACCCCTTGGTATGAACAGTACGGCATTTAAAATATCAGACAGCATGCGTAGTCGATTGGCCTCTACCCATTTTCGTGGAGAAGATGGGCAACTAACCGTTTATCCACTTGAAGTTCCCCAAGACCCAGAGTTTGAAATGGGTGGTGGTGGTTTATACAGCACAGTGCAAGATTATCTACATTTTTTGAGGATGGTTCTGAACTATGGTCAGTTGGGAGGCAATCGTGTCCTCACACCTGAGAATGTTGTGTCTTTGGGACTCAATCACATGGGCGACTGCCGCGTGACAGGATTTAATAGTTTTACAAAGTTTGCAAATGATGCCGAGTTTTTCCCGGGAATGAAAAAGTCATGGAGTTTAGCGTTCCAAATCAATCATGAAAGCACAGATACAGGAAGGCCTGCTGGCGGTTTAATGTGGGCGGGCCTAGCTAACTCATATTTCTGGATTGACCAATCCAGTGGCCTTGCAGGTGTTTACGCTACGCAAATCTTCCCATTCGCTGATAAGAAATCTTTCCCATTGTATCTTGCGTTTGAAAAAGGAGTTTACAGCCAAATCATTTGAAAAATACTCCACTAAAATCCGGCCTGGATGTATATGTTTTCTGAGTAAAATCTGGGCCAGTAGAATTACAAATCATAGACAGAACTTACTTTTTTAAATTTCTCAAGTCATCCCACCTCTGATCAATCCGGCTATTTAGCTACTGAAGCTTTTATATTTTATTTTCTAATCATTAACTGAGTAAGTACGCTCCCTAATTGCGCCCAGATTCAGTTATAGCGTGTTCCTGATTGCGCCCAGATTGCTCCAAAGAACATCTGATTACCTAATTATTATTCATTTTACTGGCTTAATCACTATTTATACATCTGATTTAAATTCCTACCAAGGCCGAAATAGCCAACATCTGAAAATAAATAAAAATAATTATTTCAGCATCTTATTTTG
>AGAU01000376.1 GCA_000224765.2 SAR324 cluster bacterium JCVI-SC AAA005
TGGGCAGACGCAGAAAAAAGGGTTGGAAATCCACAATCTGAAATCACACTTCTTGAGCAAGCACTATACCTTCTTCCTGACAATGCTGAGCCTCCCCGAGAACAATTGGTACGACGCCTATATGAGATTTACCTGGCAAGCAAGCAACCACAGAAAATCCCGCCGCTATATAAAGTGCACCTACTAACTTTGCTTCCCGAAAACTCACTACTTTATAGAAACTATGCACTACAACTTGGGGAGGTTTTAGCAATTGATCTTCAGCAACTTGAGCATGCATTACCCTGGTTAACGGAAGCGGATACTGGGAGTGACACCCCTAATGATCTGAGAGCTGCGGTTTTGCGAGCAAGTATTTATCAAAAAACGGGAAAACCTTTGCTGGCACTGCCGATTTGGGAGCGCCTTGCACAGCAAGAAATGGATCCAAATCTACGTTTTCAAGGCAGCTACCAGTCAGCCATTCATTATGACCAATTAAATGATGTTCCTGGGTCAATTGTTCGCTATGAAAGAGTCTTAAAAACACCTCCCACAGATCAAGACCAGCGAGAACTGCTCAAAAACTCAAAACTTCGGTTCAACGCCTTAAGAAACCAACAATTTCGAGGAGACATCGCAAAGCTTCAGCAACAACAAGACTGGTTTGGAGTTGATAATCTCATTCGTCAAAACTGGGAGGGCGGTCTTGTTGAGGCTGATGATCGTTTATTAAATGTCTGGGTTGGCGCGTTACAAAACCAAAAAGACTGGACGGGCATATTGGACCTATACAAAGAGCTAAAACTTAAAGAACCAAAGAAATTTGAAAGTATCGCAGACTTGATCTGGCAGGCAGAGGCAAATCAAAGCCTGAGTCGCCCAAAAAAAGCCATCACTCTTTATGAGCGCTCAATCAAAAAGATGTTGGCTGGAGATGAGCGCTTTGCAGCCATTTCAAATCGATTAGCGGTACTTTATGAGAATGGAAACGATTATCAGAAACAAATGAAAATTTATGAAGAGCTATATGCTCAAGAAAAATCGCCGAAATTTCGCCAACAATACGCTCTGAAGGCTGGTTTAATAGGTCTGGATAAGCTGCAAAACGAGAATCTTGCATCTGAATGGCTACAACGTGCCGACTTAGGAGGTGTTGATGAAATTGACCTCCGTGCTTCAATGTTGTTGGTCGATATAGACCGTAAAAATAAAGATTTAGATGGTGCGCTGAATCGATTGAAAGATTTGGAAAAACGGCCTGTGACCTCAAACAGCAATTTTTTCTGGCAAATCCCTTTCCGCTTAGGCGTTATACTTCAACAGCGCAACGAATGGACCGCTGCAAGAGCATACTTACAGAAGGTCGCTGACCAACAGCGAGATTCCGACTTAAAAACGGATGCTAAACAGATGTTGCGTTCAGTGGACTCCGTGATTGCAAAACAAGAATTACAGAATTTGTTGAATGATGAAAATTGGCAGCAAGTTAATCAATTTATCTCAGAGCAAGAGAAGCTTGGGAACCTATCCTTTAATAAAGAGATTTTTGGGATTTGGGTTCAAGCTGAGACCAAACAGCAAAACTGGTCAAGAGTGCTTGAACTTTATGGTCGTCTGCAATCGATATTGCCTGCAGAAGCTAAAAAAATAGACGCCCTGTTGGCTCAGGGTGAAGCTGCAGAAAAACTTGGTGGGTGGGTTAAAGCAAGAGCGTATTACGAGCAGGCACTTGCCAAATTACCCACAAAAGATAGCCAGAAAAGAATGTGGGTAATTGGCAGGTTACAAAACGTTTTTGAGCGTGATCCTCGTGAGATCAAATCAGAATTTCCCAAACTGGTTGCTCCAGAGTTTGAGAAAATAAATGATTTGGAGTCTAAGAAGCAGCTCGCTGGCTTGATGCTCTATTGGGCACGTGAACAGAGTAAAGACTCTCAGTTGGAGCGAGAGTGGTTGCTTAAAATGGGCAACCTCAATGCTGGTGATACCTCCGTTCAGGCAAGATTGCGCCTGGCTGATCTCTTGAATCAGGAAGGAAATAAAGCTCAGGCAATACAAGTTTTACAGCCAGCTGCATCCCCTGATTTGAAGATTTCTTCAGAAAACTACGTTCCAGTACTCCTACGATTAGGCGATTGGAATCAAGATAGAGAGAAATGGCCTGAAGCTTTAAAATACTATCAATCAGTTCAACAGATTGATCGAAAAAATCTTGATCCTGAAGTCAGGAAATATGTTGAATCACAAGTTTCGGACCTTCAAAAATATCTTGGAACGCAAGAGTTGGCGAATGCAATTGAAAAGAAAGATTGGCCACTAGTTAGCAAACTGAGCAAACAGGGTTTAAAAGATGGAATCCTTCAACAAGATGTAAGTTTATTACGTTCTTGGCTACAAGCTGAAAAAGAGCAAAAGAGATGGTCAGAAGTGTTGGCTATTTATGACAAATTAGAATTTACAGATCCCAAGTCCGTAAAAACAATCTTTGACTACCAAGCCAGAGGTATAGCTGCTGAGTCAGCAAAACAGACCCAGAAGGCACTTGAATTTTACTCGAAAGCTTATGAATTGGCTGAACCCAACGATAAAGCGAATTGGGCATTATACATTGCAGACAGGCAACAGGATTTGGAAGAAAAATTTCTTTGGCAAAGCTTTGCTTATCAACAGACACCAGCAGATGATCAATTTAGTTTAGCTCAAAAATTAGCACATCAAGCAGCTGAAAAAAAAGATTGGCCCAATGAAAAATTCTGGTTAGCTAAACTTGATAAGGGTGGTAATTCCGAAGCTGAGATGCAGGCGTTGTGGAGGCAGGTAGAACATGCAAAAACAGAGAAAAATTCAAGCATTGAAATAGAAGCTCTCCAGAAAATTCTTATGCGTCAGCCTGCTGAAGAAAGCTCATGGTTTACACTAGCGCACTACCGATTGGGTCAATTGCACCTACAATCCAAGCGGAATCAAGATGCAGCTCAATCATTTTTGTTAGTTGCCCAAGCCGATTCCCCCAAAGACTATAGGGAGTTGAAACAAGCCGCTTTGCGACAGTGGAAATCACTTCAGCAGATAGAAGTCACAGATAAATTAATTGCATTGGAGAAAAAAGCGGACTGGGCAGGCTTATCATATTTAATTAGAAAGGAGCATTTAGCTGGCACGATAAAGCTTAATGAGGTGAACTTTTCGATGCTACTTCAATCTGAAATTAAACAGCAAAATTGGAAAGGTATACTGCGGGCCTATCAAATCTTAGAGCAAGAGGATAAGAAGCGTGCGACTACTGCCGTAGCTCTTTTGACTCGAGCCAGAGCTACAAGACAACTCCAAGGTTGGCAGTCTGCGGCAGAGCTATACAAGGCAGCAATAAATAGACAACCGAAGAACAGCCATAGTGAAAAACTAAAGTTGCTTGATGAAGCAAGACCTGCTTTTGAGGAAACCAAACAGGTTAAAGAACTTGTGAAGCTTTACGAAAAAACCTGTCCTCATCTGAAATCAAAAGAAGCAAAGCAAGCTTGTGCAGAGGTAATAGTCTACTATGCACAAAATACTTTGCAGGATAACGAAAAAGCTCAAAAGTGGTTAGCTGGTTTGGACAAAGGTGGCAATAGCGATGCTGATCTTGCAGCATTGATGGAACAGTCTAACCAAGCTCGAAAGCAGGGCGACTTTATTGAAGCTTCACAAAAGCTGAAGCAACTCTTGGGGCGCAAACCTGATCCAAATTCTGTTTATGCAGTGATTGCAAATTACCAACTTGGAGCTGATCTCCAACAGGCTGAAAAGTGGTCTGATGCTCGGCGATACTATAAGGCAGTTGTTAAAGCAGAATCAACGGATCAAAACAAAGATTATCAAAAGCTTGCTACTCAACAAGTGAAACAGATTGATCAATATCTTTTCGGGGTACGAATCCAAAATTATATTGATAAGCAGGATTGGAAAAACGTTAGCAAAGTGCTCAAACCATTGCTCGAGAAAAAGGGGGCTGAAGCCTCAATTGATTTGGTAATACTTTGGCGCCAAGCCGAAATTGCACAGAAAAATTGGGAGGAGGCCTTGGCTACTTGGGATCTACAGCGCAAAGTAGATTCTGAAAGTGCAGCAACCCCTGAGGCCCTGATTCAGCAGGGCTCACTAAAAGAGCAGATTGGTGATAATACCGGGGCGCTGGTGTCGTATCGAAAGGTTCTTGAAAATGTTGGTGATCCAGCTATGGAGGCTCAGGCTGTGGACCGAGTCTCCTCAATCCTACAACAACAAAGGAATTATACCGAACTTGTGAAATTTTATTCGCAAAGATATGAGAAATCTAACGATCCAGATGTTAAGAAAAACTCTGCTTCTGAAATCGCGACTTACTACGCTACTGTTTTAGAAAACTCTGAATCTGCAAGAATTTGGTGGGAAAAGGTAGATCAAGGTGGAGCAAGTCAGGAAGAAATTGCTGCTGTTTATGAGCTAGCCAAAATGGACGGGGCCATTGGCAAAACAGATAGAGCAATTCAGAGACTGGAAACTCTGGTTGCCCGTCCCGTCCCCAAAAATACGCAGTGGTTTGTGCTAGTGCATTATCAATTAGCGGCACTCTACCATACACTTGAACAATTTCCTGAAGCACTTCAGCATTATCAAGAAGTTGCTGAGCATCCTGAAGTCAAAGGTTTGGAACAGTACAGAGATCTATCAAATAAAACCGCTTTGCAAATTGAAGCTTATCTTTCACAACTGCATTAAAATTAGATTAAATATTCATTGAAAAGACATGATTAGTCAACAATACAGGCTAATTTCCAACTGGGACAATTATACATCATTTTTTGAATCATAAATAAATTGATAAACGTAATTTGCTAATATCTCTACTCCAATATCAAATAAATTGATCCAAAAAAAACTAACAGTTCCATAGGCTGTTAAGGTCTCCATTAGCACTAAAAAAAGTTCTTGTGACGATTGTTGGTCTTGCTAATAGAACAGATGCCGTTGAATAGATATGGGGAGTCGATTGGCCAAGCCTTTTACTTATATCGAGTGTCTAGAGCGGATAGAAGGCTGTGCGAGCCAAAATGAATATGTCAGGGTAGAATATAAAAAAGAAGAGAAAATTTTCCCGCCGGGTGTTAGAAACTTAGGAAATCATTAATATAAAGAGTTTTTGCAAAGGAAAAAACCACGAAGAAATTTTGAAAGGGGCCAGAATATTAAAAAAGATCTATCCATCCGAAGTCATCAGATATGCAGGCAAAGCTATTGGAGGACATAATGAATTGAGCAAAATTTTTCCTATGAAAACAAATGCTTTTATCATATAGTAATTACTGTTTTTAGATAATTTGCACCACGTCCTTTCGATCTTTCTTGTTTTTTTAAATCCTAAGTGTATAAATTTTAATGTACCTGCTGGATATCCAGCCACTTTAATCGAGCACTCCTCAATGAGCAGTTCTCTAACCACTCAGATTGTAAGAGCCCTCACGTCGTTCCGATCATCCACCTCGCTGAATCGTCCCCTAAAACGCATCAGTTCCTGTGGAGTACGAGATACTGCTCGAGGGAGCAGAGTAATCTGTTTTGGGGTGGTGTGTCTGAAATTACCCGGTTTGCGCCGAGTGGTGATTGCTAACTTGTTTCGTTGGTTTTCTTGAGGAAAACTCACATTACAAAAAGTTAACACAGACAAGGTTCCGATTGCTACAAGCTCTTGAGTTTGAAGACAATCGGTGAGGGGCAGGTGGGTTCGGCATTCCATGTGGAATGCTTCTCGTTGAGGGATTCAGGCCTGGAGTCACTCAACAAATGGTCGTAACAGGTCGTCATTCGAGAGAAATAAACGTGAATATATACGTGGGAAATCTGGCTTACAGTGTCACCGAAGAACAATTGCGAGACGCTTTTGGGCAATTTGGTGAAGTAGACAAAGTCTCAATTATTATGGATCGCATGACCGGCCGTTCCAAAGGATTTGGTTTCGTGGAAATGCAGGATGATTCTGAGGCTGAAGCTGCCATTCGGGGACTCAACGAGCAACCCATCAATGGACGCGCTGTCAGGGTTAACGAGGCTCGGCCTCGTGAAGAGCGCCCAAGACGTCCAGCGCCCCCGCGCTGAAAAATCACGGCTTGGAAGCCGTATTGCGATCCCCTTCTACAGTGTGTCTTCAATTTATGAAGATGCACTGTCTCCAACTCCTGCCGATCTTTTTCTGCCTGCTAAATTGTGGAAACAAACGCTGTCTTCATCAAAGACCTCACCTTTGCTTGGCCGGCTTCAAGGATGCCAATTCTTAAAATTGACAAATTAAATATTCCTAAAGCCAGCAGAACTCTGATTCAAGGGCCAAGTGGCTCTGGAAAAACAACCCTCTTATCATTGTTAGCAGGAATTCTTTTACCAACTTCTGGAGAAATGGTGGTCCTCGGCAAAGATCTTACTCGATTCAACAGCAGAAAGAGAGACGCCTTTCGGGTAGACCACATAGGGTTTCTCTTCCAGCAGTTCAATCTGATCCATTACCTCAATCTTGTTGAAAATATTCTACTCCCCTGCAGATTTAGCAAATTACGTTATCAGAATGTAGGAAATGTTGAAGCTTGTTTACAAGACGAGGCTTACCGCCTACTCAGGTATCTTGGACTGGACATCGATCAGCTTTCTAATCTGGAAACACGGAAATTAAGTGTTGGCCAACAACAGCGAGTTGCTGCAGCCCGAGCACTTTTGGGTAACCCCAAACTTATTTTGGCAGATGAACCAACTTCAGCGCTAGACCCACAAAATCGATCGGCCTTTTTGGAACTTATTTTTGCGGAGTGTTCAGAAAAGAAAACTACCTTGATCATGGTAAGCCATGATACTTCCTTATCAGGTAAGTTTGACCAGGTCATTGATCTGAATGAACTTAATCAGCAGGCCAGATGTTGAATTGAAATTTTCAGTGTGGATATGAAAATCCTATTCAATTTAGCTTGGTTGAGCATTATGTCCCGGAGTGGGACTGCTATTTTAACAGTCTTCTCTATAACGATCAGTGTAGCGCTACTACTTGGGATGGAGCAACTCAGGCAGAGCATGCGCAACAGTTTTTTGCAAACTGTCTCAGGTGTTGATTTGGTAGTAGGAGCTCGTGGTGATGCAATTCCAATATTGTTGTATTCAGTTTTCCGACTTGGTGATGCAACGAATAATTTGCGATGGCAAAGTTATCTTGAATGGTCTGCAGATAAAAGGGTTCAGTGGACTATACCCCTATCACTAGGAGATTCCCATAAAGGGTATAGAGTTTTGGGTACCAACACAGACTATTGGAAGTATTACAGGTACGGTAAGAACCGTAAACTAGACCTCAAAACGGGAGAGTTTTTTGATGGCCTTTATGAAGCGGTCATTGGGTCTGTGGTTGCTGACAAACTCGGGTACCAGCTGAATCAGCAAATTGTTATTGCACATGGGGTTGGTAGCGCTGCTCTTTTTGAACACGATGACCAACCATTCCAAGTGGTTGGTATTTTAAAGCCAACTGGAACACCAGTTGACCAAACCATCCATGTAAGCTTGGAGGCGATTGAAGCAATTCACATCGGCTGGGAAGATGGATTTCCTTCAATAGAAGCCAGCAACCCAGCGTTGATGAACTTGACTGAAATCCAACCTAAAAGTATCACAGCTTTTCTTGTCGGGCTTAACTCAAAAATGCATACTTTTCGACTGCAAGGAGAAATCAATGCTTTTGAAAAAGAGCCTCTTTCCGCAATTTTGCCAGGTGTGACGATGCAAAAGCTTTGGAAAATGATGGGAATTTTTGAGAAAACTCTGATGACAATGGGTGCCTTAGTAATTCTCTCTAGTTTAACAAGCTTAATCAGTCTTTTGTTAGCAACCTTGAATGAGCGCAGAAGGGAAATGGCCATCTTACGTTCAGTTGGTGCAGGCCCATTAACCATTTTTTATCTATTGTGGGTCGAGGCAACTTTACTCTGTTTCGTGGGTATTTTTCTAGGGTTTGTCTTTCAATATGGTGGATTGATTTTTGTAGAACCTATTATACAAGATAAGTTAGGCTTGCAGATTTTCCTTGGATGGCCGGGGACAAAAGAGTTGCTATTTTTTTCTTGGATCATGGCTTTTGGGATGTTAATCAGCCTTTTCCCTGCTTGGCGAGCTTACAGAATTTCCCTTCATGATGGCCTAATTCAATAAGTGTGAACAAGGACTTTATGAAATGTCGATAAGTCGTTCCTTTTTTCTTCAAAAATTGATTTTCTCGTTGATAATCTCAATGTTTCCAAGGTCAGTATGCTACGGCTTTGACATAAAAAAATTATTATTTGAATATATATTTAAACCTGTTACGCCCATAATAGAAGTTTCTTGGCGCGATTTGGTCCAATATGACTATCATCGAAAAATCATTCCACAAAGACTGCAATCTATAGATGGGAAACTGATCAGGGTTCCAGGATATGTAGTGCCATTGATAGGAGACTTTGGAGGTGGCTTCGAGACATTGGAAGAGTTTCTATTAGTACCTGTCTATGGAATGTGCATCCATGTTCCACCACCACCACCCAACCAAGTCATTTATGTAAAAATGGATGAACCCGTGGAGGTAGAAAAATTATTTGATGCTGTTTGGGTAACTGGTCAATTACAAATTGATGTCAGTGAGTTGCCTAATACAGAGGATCTGAACTATGCACCTGAGGGTGGTTTTTTTATGACAGGGATTGCGGTGGAGATTTATGAACGTGATGCTAGTGAATGAGTTTTTGAGTATCCAATCTGAAAAAGATATCCAGCGCAAACTGCTTTTTTACAACTTATTAGATTTTCTTGACTCGCCAAACAGTAATCCCTCCTTCTGCATCGATTGCAGCTAAACTGCGGCCGTCTGGTCGCCAGTATACATTTTCCACAGAGCCACTAACCGGAGCCCCCCCCAAGCCACGTCCGGTCCCTTTTTTTCCTACTGACCAAACCACCACCCCACCTTCCCGGCACCCAGATGCTAGGTGTCTTTGGTGGGGTGAGAAAGCAAGGGAACTTACTGGAGCTTGATGAAATTCAAGCACGCCGGGTGTTGTGCCTTCAGGTCCATTCCCTTCAAAGCTCCAAATTGTCACATCTTCACCTCCACCAGTAGCCAGCAGTAAACCATCATGACTGAAAGCCAATTCGGAGGGCTTCCACGGGTAGCCAGACATCATTGAATCCTGACCGTTCGATCGACGCCAGAAATGAACAGATTTATCTTGACTGCCACAGGCAATAATATTGCCGTCAGGACTCAGAGCTAGTGAGACTAACGAGCCCTGCCATTCAAGACGCTCGTTCTCCTGACCTGAGGATGTATTGAAGAAAGTTACGCGCCCGTAGCATGCTGTACTTAGTTCCTGATCTGTCACCCATCCTAAAGCGCTGACAGTGCTGGGATGTTTTTCCGAAGACCAAATCTTTTCACCAGACGAAGATAGGTTAGTGACTACTCTTCCTGACGACACGGCAAGGTAATTGCCACTTTTTGACCAAGCAACATGCTCGACCCAACCACTCGCAATTTCTGTTTGATGTTGCAGTTGTCCATCGGCAAAGTTCCAAATTGTGAGTTGACCATCCTGTCCCACGCTAGCTAGTTGTGTCCCATTGGGGGAGACCGACAGGCTCATGATCCCTCCTACATGGGCTTCAGTATTTTTCCAGATTTCTTGGCCAGATGTTCCATCGAAGGCATGTACAGAACCACTTGCATCACCAACGGCAAAGAGTTTTCCTTTCAGGCCCCATCCTCCTGCAATAGGGTAGTCATCCACAGCAGCAAAAAAACCATTTTGGAGTACGCCATATGGCTTATTTTTAATTAGTTTAGGCATGCCTCAAACTCTCTCTTCATAGTATCTCCTTCCAAATTTCGGCCGATGAAGACGAGCTGGTTGTGTCGTGGATCGTTCCCCCAGGGACGCTCTGGGTGTCCATCAAAAAGCATGTGTACACCCTGAAACACAAATCGCTGCGATTCCCCTGCAATGCTAATGAATCCCTTCATTCGAAAGATATCTACACCTTTTTCCCGAAGAAGTTTTGCTAGCCAAGCATTTAACTTGTTGGCGTTGACATCACCGTCAGCCTCTATTGCCACCGAGCTCACTTCATCGTCATGTTCATGTTGTGCTACCCAGGTCCTCTCCAAAACTGGAAGCAGCCCAGCAAGGGTGACGGGATTTGCTGTACTTGCATTAGATGTCTGAAGCGGGGCATCAGCATTATTTGAAACAGCTAAGCTAAGATTGAATTCCTCAGCAGTATGCTGAGCAAAAAGTGCTAACGTTGTTTGCTTCTCTATTTCGATAGCAAAGCTTTTTCGACCTGAGAGCTGAAGCTGAAGCTCAACATGCTGGCCCATTGGTATAGCATTTTCAGGTGATATTCTAGAGGCCGGTTCCGCGTAGCGCCTCACACACCATTCAGCACCCTGTTGCAATGCTTCTTCGTTAGGTTCTAGGTCTTCCACTATTACCAAAGACATGGTTGGGTCCGGGCCATCATCTAGGCTTAATTCATAGCTACCTGGGGTAAGAGCAAAAACACCTGTCCATTCAAATGGATACTCAGGCTCTAAAAACGTAGGGTGATTTACAAGCACTTGGTCTAGATTGAAAGCCTCAAGATTTAATACTGTGGGGATCGCTACGTTCGCCCGCTCACACCGATGCACTCGAGCAAGCCGATTCATCTCTCGCAGCCTTGCCTCAAGTGCATCTAGATCCTGTGCTTTTACTAAGTCTGTCTTGTTGAGCAAGATTACATCAGCGAAGGCGATCTGCTCGGTGCTCTCCTGGCTACGACCTAGTTGCTGATGGATATGATGCGCATCGACCAAAGTAACGATACCGTCAAGTGAAAATTCAGAAGCAATCTCATCATCCATAAAGAATGTCTGCGCAACAGGGCCTGGATCAGCAAGGCCAGTGGTTTCGAGAAGTATATAATCAAACTTGTCCCGCCTCTTCATGAGATTACCAAGTACGCGAATAAGGTCACCCCGAACGGTGCAGCAGATGCACCCATTTGACATTTCAAAGATCTCCTCATCAGCGTTGATTACCAAGGCTTGGTCTATACCAACCTCGCCATACTCGTTTTCAATCACTGCGATTCGCTTTCCATGCTCTTCGCTAAGAATACGGTTGAGCAGCGTAGTCTTTCCCGAACCGAGGAATCCGGTGAGAATGGTCACTGGAACTTTACTTGGACTGTTCATTCAAATCTCCTTGTCAAAAGGTATAAATACCATATTGCGTGAATCAAATCCCCATGCTTTGCAGACTTCTATGAGGTCATTTGTATCGAGAGAATTCGTTGGCTTGTGGATCTTATGCTGAATTTGTGGATGACCATCCCGGAGCAGGCCAATCACTGTTTCCAAAGGTGCACAATCTTCCTCTAGGCATGCTAATTCGGTAACAGTAATTGTATCTCCCTCAGATAGCTCCAGAGCTTGGCGAAGTGAAGCTTTAATCATACGTATCTGATCAAGATTTGGTTTAGGTCTAGATTGACTAAGTAACTCCATTCTCTACCTTCTTTTAAAGGCCACCGGTTCATAGCACTGATCCTGATACACAAAAATAAATAGAATCAAATGCAAGCGTGCAAATCAGAAAATTATTTTCCTTAGATTACGGATATATTTAAGCACTGTGATTCCATCGAATCAAATCGTCCCTGAACGCTTTTTCAATCAAGTTTAAAAGTCTCAGAAAAAAAATCGACGAATCACAGTTTATGAGTGAAACCCTCCTCAGTTGCCTAAGGCCTCTACGATGGTTGTACCATTATGGCGTATCATTTTAAGGTATGTAGATGCAGGATCATCAGGGCCAGAGAGTGCATCAGAGTAAAGTTTGCCACCGATTTTGGCTCCTGTTTCATTTGCAATCTGTTCGATTAGTCGCGAGTCTGCGATGTTTTCAACGAAAACAGCTTTGATATCTTTTTCTCGTATTTGCTTTATTAAACCTGCAACTTCCTTTGCAGAGGCCTCTGATTCTGTACTAAGCCCTTGAGGTGCCATAAAGCTGAGTCCATATGCGTCACCAAAATATTGTAATGCATCGTGACTGGTTATGACGATTCGATGATCACTTGGTAGAGTGTCTACCATCTTTTGAATCTCTTTATCGAGAGCTTTAATTTCTGAGACATAAGCTGCTCGGTTTAGATAAAATGCAGAAGCGTTGGCAGGATCGTTTTGAGCCAGTGAACTAGTGATGTTATTCACATAGATAACTGCAGCACGAAGACTTTGCCAGGCATGTGGATCAAAAGTGCCGTGGTTATGACCGTGCTCCTCATCATCGTGATGCTCCTCATCATCGTGATGCTCCTCATCATCGTGATGCTCCTCACCATCGTGATGCTCCTCATCATCGTGATGCTCCTCGCTTTCTTCGAATGGAAGTGGCTTGATTCCGTTGGTTGCAACAACACGCATGCCCTCAAAGTTTGAAGCCTTGATTAGGCGGTCCAGCCAACCCTCAAATTCAAGACCATTTTCAATGAGTACCTGAGCTTCAGAAACTGCACGCGCGTCGGCTGGTGTTGGTTGATAGACATGAGCATCGCCGTCAGGCCCTACTAGTGTTGTGACAGCCACATGGTCACCACCAATGCGTTTCACCATATCCCCAACAACAGAAAAGGTAGCTACAACAGGCGTCTGTTTTGTTGCCTCAGCAGCGATAGGTCCTGAAGCTATCATGGTAAGCAAGGTGATAGCAGATTTGAGGAAAATTCTGCGGTTAGTCATAAAGGTTCCTGTTTAGATTTGGATGTGTTGTTTGGCTGTCGTTTGCGCGACAAGTCCACCGACTGGACCGAACGAAAGTGACATCCCGTAAATCAAACCATTTACGAGAATGATTGCAGGCCCGGACGGTAAACTGAAATGGAAAGAGAGCAGCAGCCCGATAAGGCTTGAAATCATGGCGATAGCAACTGCAGTCACAATCATGCCACCAATGCTGGTAGCCCAGAACCGTGCAGCGGTTGCAGGGAGAATCATTACCCCTACGGCCATGAGTGTCCCGATAGCGTGGAATCCCCCGACAAGGTTCAGCACTACCAGTAGAAGAAAAGTGAAATGGGTGATTGCGCTCAGCCCACTAACTGAACGAAGAAACTGTGGGTCAGCGCACTCCAAAACTAATGGTCGAAAGAATAAAGCGAGTATTACTAACGATAGGCTTGAGATCGAGCACAGGAGGATCAGCGTTGCATCATCAAGCGCTAACACTGTACCGAAAAGTACATGCATCAGGTCTACATTACTTCCACGCATCGAAACGATCAGTACTCCGATCGCCAGTGAAATCAGATAAAAAGCTGCCAAACTTGCATCTTCTCGTAGGCTTGTCATACGAGTCACGAACCCGGATAGCAACGCAACCAAAAGTCCAGCAACTAGCCCTCCAAGGGTCATAGGGATAAGAGAGAGGCCAGAAATAAGAAATCCGATAGCTGCGCCCGGAAGGATTGCATGAGCCATTGCATCCCCAGTTAAACTCATGCGCCGCAGAATAAGGAATGTCCCCACGGGCGTAGCTCCTAAAGAAATGGCTATACAGCCGAGAAGTGCTCGGCGCATAAATCCATATTCTGCAAAGGGCTGTAAAATTGTATCCCAAATCATGCTGCGCTTTTTCCACAGACATGAGGTGGTCCTGTACAAGCTTCGCACATCTGGCGAGCACGAAACTGGTTTTCTGCTGTTAACACATTTTTTGTGGGCCCATGGGCTACGAGTTCACGTGCTATCATCAGTGTTTGCGGAAAATGAGTCTGAACTGTTTCATGGTTATGCAAAACCGCAAGAATTGTCCTTCCCTCGCCATGCCAGCGTTCAATCAAATTGATTAAGTCAGAAATTGTTCGTGTATCGATAGCGTTGAAAGGTTCATCCAGCAATACCAGTTGGGCATCTTGCAGAAGTAACCTTGCAAAGAGAACACGTTGCATCTGACCACCCGAAAGGGACCCGATGACTCGAGATTCAAAACCAGTTAATCCTACCGCTGCTATTGCTTTGTCGACACGAACTTGATTTGTTTTGTTGAGCCAACCAAAGGGACCAATTTCTTTCCACAACCCCATAGAGACAACTTCAACAACTGTAATGGGAAACGAACGGTCGATGTCGGATTGTTGTGGCAGGTATGCAATGTTTTCTCTGCTGAGAGAGCCGAATGCCAAACTTCCTTCCATTGGTGTTAACATCCCCATCACACCTTTTAGTAACGTCGATTTCCCAGCACCGTTGGGTC
Organism: SAR324 cluster bacterium JCVI-SC AAA005; assembly: GCA_000224765.2. Classification (GTDB taxonomy): domain Bacteria; phylum SAR324; class SAR324; order SAR324; family NAC60-12; genus JCVI-SCAAA005. The sequence continues at coordinate 14,304 of AGAU01000376.1, forward strand.
CAACGATGGCTGTCAAACTACCTGTGGTTATTTCGGCATGCAGTTGATGTATGGCTGGCTGGTGGTCGTATCCCAGAGAAAGTTTTCTAAACTGAAGGGCATACATTAAAGCCCCCATGGATTAGTGGTAGCCCAGAAAAAACCAGCCCACAAAGCAAAAATTACCAATGACACAACAGCTAGCCTCAGACTTGCTCCAGTCATGAGCAATCGGAATTTCATATGACCTGTTTTCAAACTGAAGTTTGTTCAAAGCCGCAATTTTCACAGACCCCTTGCAGTTCAATTACATGACGTAAGGTTGCGAAACCCGAATGGGCGATCACATTTGAAAGCACCTTTAATACATCCGTAGCGACATACTCATCTACAGCGCCACAATCTTCGCAAATTGTGATCACAGCACTTTTATCGTGTTTGTGGTTTTTGCACGCAATGTAAGCGTTCAGTGATTCAAGCCGATGCGCACGCCCTTTCTCTACCAAATACGAGAGGGTTCGATAGATTGTAGGAGGAGCAATTCTCGGATTAGCATTTCTCAATTCTCCAAGAACATCGTATGCTGACATAGGTTTTTCACTGGCCTGCAAAATTTCCAGTACCGCAACTTGCCATTTCTCTTTTCGACTCCTCATACAAACCCCCAAAAGTTTTAGATTATGTTATATTATAACATAATTGTTTTGAGTCAAACCTAAAATTATTCCCGATTAATTATTGTCATAAATTCTCTTCGGGTGTTTGGATCGGTACGAAAAGATCCGTGAGTCCTTATTGTCACCATACTAACACCTGGTTTGTGAACGCCACGGGTGGTCATACATTGATGGGCTGCCTCCACAACAACACCAACTCCTTTAGGTTCAAGTATTTCCTGAATAGTGTCTGCAATTTGAGATGTCAGTTCCTCTTGTATCTGCATTCGTTTAGAGAAAATATCAACCAGGCGTACCAGCTTGGAAATACCAACGACTCTTTCGTTGGGGAGATATCCGATATGCGCTTTGCCAATAATTGGGACAATGTGATGCTCGCAGTGGGATTCAAGACGAATATCCCTAAGAACAACCATTTCATCGTAACCAGATGCATTTTCGAAAGTCTTTGCCAACAACTTTCGAGGGTCTTCATTGTATCCCGCAAAGAATTCTTCGTAAGCTCTTACTACGCGATCTGGTGTGCCTAACAGACCATCCCTATATGGATTCTCTCCTGACCATTCAATTAAGGTTCGGACTGCGTTTTCAGCTTCATCTCTGGTTGGCGTTTTCTTTTTTTCTGTCGTAGTTGTTGAAGGATCTTTTGACAATTTTTCCTAAGAAAATGAACAGTCGGTGAGTGTTGATGTTTTGTAAAGTACTCAGACATATTCCCAATCAAAAAAGTTGGGTAATCAGTCTTTTAAAATTTCAAAGATTTAAGTTTGGATTCTCTGAGTTCAATTCTGCAAAATCCTGTCTCCCTTGAGAAATCATCTGAACATCCACTTCTTCCATCAAACCAAAGGTGCTAAAAAGTTTTAACTCAATTGATTTAAGATTTTCTGGTCTGGTGCAGGTGAGGAAATAGGTTGCAAAGAATTCTGAGTGAATTTCCTTTTCCGAATGTTGATGTTCGTCCTCATGATGTTCGTCCTCATGATGTTCGTCCTCATGATGTTCG
>AGAU01000375.1 GCA_000224765.2 SAR324 cluster bacterium JCVI-SC AAA005
TAAAATTTCGTCAGAATTGCGGTAAGCAGACATAAATTCATGTGCCTCATGGACCATTGAACTCAGGATTTTTCCTTCTATATTCCATTCATCGAGTTGCCGGTAAACATCTTGTTCGCTCTTAGCGATCCAATGACAGTACAAGAATTCATCATTGCCAATCCACTTCTGCACACATTTAGCGAATTCTCCCGCCGAACTTTTTGCCCATTCTTCCTCAGTTTTCCTTTTTTCTGGTGGACTCTTCTTTTCAGGGGGCGTCAAAAATTCTTTCCGAGCTTCATCAGAAACAAAAGTGTGTACTACAAAGAAATGTTTTTCTGCCATTTTGACTACCTCTAATTTCATAAATGTACGAAAGAACTAGTCTGCAAGAGCAGGCTTGCTTTTGGGAAGCCAACTTATCAAGTAAGAGATAGAGATAGTCAAGAATTTAGCTGAAATCTGGATTGCATTCTCAAATCATGAAAGCAAATGAAACACTACCAAACACCAAATTAACTGGCTTAACGATATCACGTTTTCGAAGCAACGGTCTGCTGCTGGTGTCAGAGAAGCTATTTGACGAGCTACAAGGCTGGTGGCCGCTGGTGGATAGACCAAAATCTCGAAGACAACAATCCAGAACTGGATAAGCAGATACGCAGGGGATGAAATCAGGAGGTGGGTAGCAATAAGTTGGGAGGTATGAGACTGCAGTCCTAGTTGACTAGGCACTGCAGTTCCGATTGTATCAAGGCTAGACTGCCTTCATAATCGCCGCTAATTTTTGGGAATCATCAAGTATATGAAACTCAGTGATTTTCTCATTTTGAATTTTGTAAAGGTGCCCAAAATCAGCATCCATGCCTTCCGCAGTTCCATGGGCTAATACAAAAACATAATCACCTTCGGCAATCATCAATTTTGGTTCTACTTTAAAATTTTCAAAATGGCTGGGAATGTGGGCCAAAAAGTTACCAATGAAATTGTCTGGTCCACGATAGGTTCCTGAAAATTTGTGCATTCCATTTACTTTAACTATTCCCTCATCATGCATCAGGGATTTGAGGGTGCCCATATCACCAACAGCAAAGCTAGCGTAGCCTTTTTGAACTACTTCCTTCGGGGTCATGTCATCTCCAATTTAAGAGGTGTTGAAAATATTTGGGGTGATGTTTCTGCAAGCTAAGCTGAAACGACTGCGAAAGAATAATTCTTTTGAGATTATTTTCAATTTATTAGTTGGAAGGGGAATTACGTTCAGAAATGAATATGCCAGCCAAGACGGTAGGCCTTGCCTTCCAAGAAATGCAACCGGTGTTGGACACCTTTCGGAGGAACTACATCAAAGTTTTGGAAGCGGCACTGAAGTGTTTTGAAGTCGGTAACCTAAGAGTTTGCAAAGTTTACAATGGCATTCCAGATCTGCCCACCATGGCGCGAACTGCGCTGGGCCTGTTCAATGACATTATCAGTGAGGAAGCCGGTCTGAGAGGGATTGGTTTGATTGACCTGCGAGTAGTCTGTGCTGATCCAGAGAATCGACTGCTGATCTACTATACCGGACATGGCCACCTCCATTAGGCAGATGATGTTGCGATATCTATGGCAAAACAGGATGTAATAAGTAGCACCCACTTGTCATTACAGTCAGAAAAAAGAAATATTCTTTCAAGACTTCAGGAGCATTCCTGAGTATAATTTAGTAAAATGCTATCTAAAAAAATTCATGATTACCTTTATTCATAAAAAAAGACAATTATCTACTACTTATAATCACATATTTTCACAGTTTAAAAGTTGAGAAAGTTGGATATGAACAGTGCCGATCAGACCAAAAGTAGAATTTATTTGACGGTGTTAACTGGTTTCCTAGGTGCAGGCAAGACAACAATCTTGAACAGGTATCTTGAATCACCATCTGGCAAGGGAACGGTGGTGCTTGTGAATGAATTCGGTGATGTCGATGTCGATAGTGCCATCATAGGAGCGGCTTCGGAGGGCAGTAATATGATGAGCCTTCCTAACGGATGTGTCTGTTGCGAGATGCAGGATGATCTTAGCAGCACACTCATTGAATTGGCAGAACGTCACAATTCTGAGGGTGGCATTAATCGTTGCATAATCGAAACATCGGGGCTTGCCGTTCCTAGTAGCATTTTACGAACGATAGGGCGCAACCCATTACTTAAGTCAGAATTCGAGGTGGCTCAAACGATCTGTGTTGCATCCGCACCTGCTATTATTGATCAGGCCAATAAATATATAGAAGCCGCAGAGCAGATCGCAATATCGGATAAAATCGCCATCAGTAAATCAGATTTAATTGCCGATGATATGTTTGACTATATAAAAGCGATGCTGCGTGAGAGGAACCCTATGGCTGAAATTATGGTGACAGGCGTTGATGCCAGCGTCGATGTGCTTTTCATGCCCTCTCAAAACTTGTGTCATCCTATTGAACAAGTGATTGTGGATGACGATCACGTCTGTGATCATCAACATGAACATAACCACACCCACGGCATAGACTCCTTTTCTATTCAAATCGACGAACCGCTGGATCAAAATCTATTCTATGATGTGTTGACTTTCTGGATTATGAGACATTCAGATTCTCTGCTAAGAGTGAAAGGTTTTTTGTCCTTTGTTGAGGAACCTAAGCCGCATCTGGTAAATATAGTTCATGATATATGTAACATCGAACCGCTTGAAAGGGAGGCGCAAGGTAGTTACCTGGTTTTTATCGGTATAGGATTGCCGGAAACTGAGATCCGTAAGGACCTTGAAACATGTAATATTCAGGCTGCAGGGGCTCGAACAAGATGATTGAAAAGAGATTACAACGAAGTAAGAAAGCGATTTTTTGACCCAAAATAAAAAATTGGCTTCGATTATTTCTGACTCTTCGTATTTACCAGCAAAAGCTCCTAAAACTAAATCATTATCAAAGGGAATTGAGTCTGACCTATTTGACTTGCTTGATAATCCTGTGATGACTGAGCCAGAGAACCTGCTGAAAAATCATTACCTATCTTCTATGATAGAATTCTTCCAGAAATTCTGATTATTGAACCCTCCATTTCAAGAGCATTAAAGCAAGTTCAAAAAGGAAAAGTAGTATGTGTTCTGAGCAGGGCTGGGAAAGCCTGCGGAGCCCATTGATTCAAATAATGGTCGCTGGTACTGCTCAGCGATTGGGGAGTGAACTGGCAGGACGAAGGTGAATGGAAGTAGCTTCATGCGTTGTGGTTGATAATAGTATTATTTTAACAGCAGTTTCTTTACGGCCTCTATCTCAAGATGGTCCTCTACTTTTCTTCTCAAATCTCGTAGCTCACAAGCATAAGCCCAAAACTTGCGGTAGTCTTCCTTCTTCAGCCTGAGATTCCCTTCATCATCATGCAGAACCTGATCAAGACTTTTTCCCAGTGTGGTAATGAAGAATTTTTTTATTGCCACTGGGTTGCCAAAAGTGAACAGGATGTTTACAGGCAACTAGAGGAATCCAATCTTGAAGGGAAAATCGTCAACTCTATGGTGCAGGAAGCACATCAATTTGTCTCAGCTTACAGAAATTCCAAAGAGATTCTCCGACAATATCCTGAAGATGGAGACAAGTGGTAGTGAGTAGTGACTGAAATATCTTCGACCAGCAAAGAAATTTTGAGGGTGGCAGATGAGGCTTGCAGAAAACGCCTCACCCATGCAGGCGACAGGAACCTCCCAACCCAACAAATCCGAATCAGCGTAGGCGCAAGCTAGGCCGTATTGCTTGGGATTTGGCAGGCTCCGCTTTCAAAATTGGGGTTCTGGGTTTACTCGTTGTGAATGAAAGTCAAATCGCGAATCCTTTGATAAAAACTGGGTTCGTGGTCAGAAATACCCGCAGGAAAATTGCCCCAAAGTACCTAATCACTTTGCCATCGCCTCAATACTGGACAGATCAGCCAAGGCTTCACTGAAGATCTCCTTGAGCTGAGTTTTGCAGTCCACCAAAGTCTTTTGCCGTAGCAGTTCGGCAGTCAATTGCTCTGGTATTGCTCTCACCTTCTCTTCCAAATCTTGACGAAACATGCCCCAGGTGATGTTC
>AGAU01000374.1 GCA_000224765.2 SAR324 cluster bacterium JCVI-SC AAA005
GGGGGGGTGTCGTACCTTGCACTTCCATGACAAGTATGAAAGCATCAAAATATAAGAAAAACGCTGGTATAATTCATTTATCTGGTATGATAAGTTTATTAGCTAAGATCAGTCTGCGCCAAAAAAATCGCAAACCTAAAATGGCGCAACTAAATCATTTACAATCCTAAGTTTTAATGGAGAGTGAACTGTGAATTCAATGATTCGTAGTTTGGGAATATGGTTGATCATAGGTCTGGTAATGTTGTTTCTTTTCAACATGATGGGTTCTCAATCTGGAAACGAACAGAGGATTTCCTTTACGGAATTCATGGACAAGGTAGAAACAGGCTCTGTCTTAGAAGTTGTTGCTCAGGGTAATAATGTGATCGGTGTCACAGATGGGAATCAACGCTTTCAAACACAGGTTCCTGATTATCCTGGCTTGTACCAAAACCTTCGTGAAAACAATGTTAGAATTCGTGTGAGCCCTCCGGAGAGCGGCAACGTGTTTCTGGCAATTTTGAATAGTTGGTTCCCAATGTTATTGATTATTGGGATTTGGATCTTTTTCATGAGACAGATGCAAGGTGGAGGCAATCGCGCAATGAGTTTTGGAAAGATCCGAACTCAGGTAACAGAGAAAAAAGATAATCCGATTACTTTTTCAGATGTTCAGGGAATCGATGAAGCTCGTGATGAGTTGGGAGAAATCGTTGATTTCCTTTCAGATCCAGATAAGTTTCGGGACCTTGGTGGGGAGATTCCACGAGGTGTCTTGTTGATGGGAGATCCTGGTACTGGAAAAACATTATTAGCAAAAGCGATCGCTGGTGAAGCCGGTGTTCCTTTCTTTAGCATCAGTGGCTCTGATTTTGTGGAAATGTTCGTAGGTGTAGGTGCGAGCCGTGTTCGGGATCTCTTCGAGCAAGGAAAAAAGAATGCGCCATGCATCATTTTTATAGACGAGATCGATGCAGTAGGAAGGGCTCGGGGAGCAGGACTCGGAGGGGGTAATGATGAAAGAGAGCAAACTCTCAACCAGCTCTTAGTTGAAATGGATGGCTTCGCTCCAAACGAGGGGATTATTGTAATTGCGGCAACTAACAGGCCTGATGTGCTGGATCCAGCGCTAATGAGGCCTGGTCGATTTGACAGGCATGTGGTTGTTCCAACCCCAGATTTGCGTGGTCGTGAAAGTATTCTGAAAGTTCACACTAAGCAAATACCACTGTCATCAGATACTGACCTGCAAACCATCGCACGTGGAACACCTGGATTCACTGGGGCAGATTTGGCTAATCTCGCAAACGAAGCGGCTTTGTGGGCAGCCCGTAATGATAAACTTCAAGTTGATATCGGTGATTTTGAATACGCTAGAGACAAGGTTTTAATGGGTGCTGAGCGTCGAAGCCTTCTCATTACCGATCATGAAAAGCGGACGACAGCTTACCACGAGGCTGGCCATGCAATTGTAGCAGCTGCAATTCCCGAAGTGGATCCTGTTCACAAGGTTACAATAATACCAAGGGGACGAGCGCTGGGGATGACCCAACTCTTACCATCTGAAGATCATCATAGCTATTCAAAGAAAAAACTGGTTGGACAACTAACTATGATCATGGGAGGCAGAGCAGCAGAACATCTAGTTTTTAATCGCTTCACAACTGGTGCCTCTGATGATCTTAAAAAAGCTACTGAGATTGCCCGAAAAATGGTTTGCCAATGGGGAATGAGTGAAGAACTCGGACCGTTGACTTATTCGGAGGAGCGCAACGCTTACCTCGGGCGGGATATGCTTCAGCACAAGTGGTTTAGCAATGCGTCTGTGAAGAT
>AGAU01000373.1 GCA_000224765.2 SAR324 cluster bacterium JCVI-SC AAA005
GAGAGATTTGAGAGATTTGAGAGATTTGAGAGATTTGAGAGATTTGAGAGATTTTCTGACTTACCGAAGTGTTCACTTTAGTTTGGATTTGTCCAATCAATTTTCACTAAAACTCACACCCAGTATACCTGTTCCTCCATTCTGTTCCTCCATCTGAATCGTTCCATTGACTATTTCCCGTATTATCTATTACGGTGTTTTTTTCTTGGATAGCCCTATTTGCACCGATGAAAGGGCTTTATAGTTTGCTTGGGAATAAATGGAGATTGTCTCTCCGGTCATTCGTTTCGTCAAGAGGCTTGACAATTTCTTGCCGGAGTATGTTTCTGACCAGTTTTGTTCCATCATTTCTCCTTCCCGTCTATTTGAATTTTATCAACCACGCCTAATTTGAAATTCAACTGAAAGGAGTCTGGCAGGGATATTTTGAAATTCTAATCTATTGAAACTGTCGATGTAATCTTAAAATTATTAAATAAATTCAATTAAATAGATAAAACTGGAGCATCAAAAATAGAAAAATATTTGAAGGGATTAATTGGTTTTTGAGTTGAATTCGGGACGTAGAAATTAAGTTCTGGGTATCAATTTGAAGATCCAAGATAGTTTGAAAAAAATGTGATGAATTACTGAAAGGTCCCCAAATTCCAACAACTTTCAAATTTTTATCAAATTTTTT
>AGAU01000372.1 GCA_000224765.2 SAR324 cluster bacterium JCVI-SC AAA005
CCTTTAACAGCCTACCAAGCCAGTATTTTGATTAAAATCATCAACTAGTTTTTTTAGGTTGGCAAATTTTTGTACAAATAATCTGACTCTTAACTTACGAGTGAAGTATTGTGTCTTACTACTGAAGAGATTTTACTTACTTCAGTGACACCAATTCCTGACCTTTTCGAATGTTCATGTACAAGATCTTCAGATGTTGCATCATATACACAGAAAATAGCACCCGCTGTTACGAAACTTTCAATTTGCTTAATGTCTTTGCCCTCATTTCGCATTTCTTCAAGAACGCTTTCTGAACCCTTCCCAATTTCGTTAAGCTTATTCTTTGGAATATCTGAAGCACCCGGCATTTCTCTTTTTATCAGAAAATGACTCATATGACCCTTAAAATGAGAGTTATATTCGACCGACTAATT
>AGAU01000371.1 GCA_000224765.2 SAR324 cluster bacterium JCVI-SC AAA005
GGGGGGGGCCATTGTATTACTGGCAAACGCAGTCAGTCTTCTATGTTCATCATGATAGCAGGAATTGTAGTCTCTTTCCTTGCAGTCATGGACAGCTATAAGGGCCAACTGAACAGAAAGTTCAGAATTTAGAAACATAAAGTTTTAGAGTTTCTGAGTCGAAATTAAACTTCAAGATGCAGAAAACACAAGGCTAGTAATGAAAGTTCTAAGTGCAATGTTGGTTTTAGTGAGAAAAGTTAGGTAGGAGGCTTAAAATCTTTGTAGATAAGTTTTTGGATTGGATTAGGAAAAGAATATTCGAAAATAAAACATTTCCTTGACGCCGCAGGAACAGAAGCATAACTTCGGTAAATGAATCAAAATAATGTTGGAACTAAATATTTGAAATCACATCATATCGAAACACTAACTACAGCAAAATGATTAGTAAGGGAGTAAACAACCCAGAATGGGGAAGAGTGGGGAAAAATGCTAGGGGATTATGAAATCGAGATTGCCGTGGTATTGGGGGTTTTCAGTTTTTGGTGGCTGATGATCTATGATCGAGATCCACGGAGAGTTTTCACATTTGAAGACTCAATGATTTATCTGAAACAAATGATCCAGTCAGCTTTAAAATCTTTTCCAGTTTTTTGGGCAATTGCTTTTCTTCTAGCATACGTGATTGTGGAAGCCTAAAGAAAAAACCTACTCAAAGTTGAATTGCTTCCTCAATCAACATAACAGGGATGTTTTTTCTCACAGGATATAGCCGGTCGCCAGCTTTCCGGATCAATCCTGCATCAATCTTATCATTAACTTTACGACCGCCGATATTTTGTAGAGACCCTGCCTCAATCTTCTGATTCAAATCAGAGATTTCTTCCATAGAGGCTTCCCGAACTGGGGTTCTATTATCCGGACAGACCAGAATTTTTACAAATTCAGGATCAAGCATAAGTCTCTTAAAGTGATGCCTTGACAACTTCAGGCCGCTCCAATGCCTGAGATGCATGATAGACGAGCCTGTCTGTCTGCTTACACTCATTATAGCGATGGTATTGAATCGACATGTAGGTGTAGACCAATTCTGAGATACGTCGCATGTGTTGGCTTAAATTAAAGGACCATCCATTTGCGTTCCCGGAAATGCTCTTGTAGTTTGCTCGCTCCATTGCCATCACTACAGTGTAGCTTTTTGGTCCTTCAGGTGTATCAATTTGTACAATGCCAATGTTGCCGTTGACCCCTTTCACAAAGCCTGTCTTGTCCCACACCTTGACGTTTTTATTTCGGGCAAAGCAAGTGCCGTCTTTTAATCGGTCGCGCGCGCGCGGCCCGTTTGGTTGACCCATCATGTAAAGAATTTCTTCAGCTGCCATTTCATTTTCAACCCTACTAAATGAAGGCCCTAATGGTTGATCAGACCAGAGTGTCAGCATTAAGCGGTTCAGGTCTTCTGCAGAAACTTTATTTAGGTAAGTCCTACCGTAGCGTGGAATGTATTCAACAACCTTCATTTCGTTGTATAGTCTAGTATCAGCTAAGATCTGATTGACTTTTTTTGGACCACCAAGCGATCGCATCACCTTGTTTGTGTCAGAATTGCTGCTGAAGCGGATCATTTTGCTGAGTGCTTTTTGGTGCTGTTTGTTATGTTTGATTTCTCCCCTGAAACGCTGAAGCATGTAGGCTTGCAGTACAGGAACCTTAATCAAGCTTGCGGCCTTGATTTGGACGTCTGGTCGGATGGAAACTAGTCTTTCGCCAGTCTCTAAATCCTGTACAACCATGCTTAATTTGTCTCGAAGACTCATTGTTTTCTTATCATAGGACTCACGCAGGAAGTTCAGGATACTTGCCTCAAGTGGTGACGTATACAACCGCTCAGTAGCGTTGGTAACTTTACTTGGAAAATCGGCAGGTTCATAAAACTTCAGATGTCGACGAGCAACCCAACCGGTTGTTCCTGTTGCTGTTTGTACCTTACGCCATCCATTCTCTTCTGGAAAAGCACTGACGACATGCATGCCTGTTCGGAGTTTTTCAATTATCTTGTAGTCTCTGCCAGGTCCTGAGCGTAGATTAAGAGTTCGGGTACTGACGATTGCATAATCAGACTCTTTTTCATTGAAGATTGCTTCCTTTCCTCTTGGGAGAATTTCCAAGTATTCTGTGGCAACCCATCCTCGAATACGTTTGCCAATCAATTCTACTTCTACCCAACGCTCATCTGTTTCAGATAACACTTGGAGCTTGTCGTTCTTTCGAAGAGTATGCAGTACTTTGTACTTTGTACCTGCTTGAGCTCTGAGATTAAGCTTGGACACATCCACAACGGCATGGAGTTCAATATTCCTTTGTCCTTTGGCAAAGCGAAGATACTCTGAAGCTACCCAGCCAACTTCATTATCGATCTTAACTTCAACCCACCCATTGTCTTGTCGTTCTTCAACCTCAACGACCTGATCTGCTTTGAGCGTACCGATAACTTTACCCCGCTTTTTCGGTGATTCCCGGATGTTGAGTCGGTTAGCAAGAACAACGGCTTTTTCGGAGAGAGATTGAGCAGAGGTGTGCTCCGGGTTTTGCCAGAGCATTTGGGGATTGAAGAAATTCTTGTGAGAATCACCTTGAGAATGAGCACTTTGACCAAGGCACATCAGACCCAAAAAAACGGGGACCATGCGATCAAATAAACTCTTTCTCATTATGATTTTCTCTCATTAGTGGTGATTCTGTGGGACTGATTGTTAACGCAGTTTGATATCTACGAGAGATTGGAAACCACCACTTGGATGCAATCGGAAGCCATCAATATTTTCCTTAACTAGAGCAACGTTCTGATTATGCCATAAGGAGATATAAGGCAGGTCCTGCTGAAGAATTTCTTGGACCTTTTTGTAGTACTTCTTTCTTTCTTGTGGGTCGATTGTACTACGCCCCTGTTCCAGCAAGCTATCAATTTCAGGATTGTTATAGCGAACACGATTCCTGCCACCTACATCAGGCAATTCGCTGCTGTGAAACAGGGAGTAATAGAAATCTGGTTCTGATACTCCGACCCAACGCAAAGAAAACAATTCGAAGTTCCCAGCCTTAACATCTCCAAAGAATGTGCCCCACTCAAAGGAACGAACCTCAAGTTTGATGCCAATCTCTTTCAGTTGATTCTGCAGAATTCGGGCCTGTTTGACAGCATCTCGACTATTGCTAGTTTTATACTCAAGCGTGAGACTTTCAATGCCAGCTTCTTTCAGGAGTTGACGGGCTTTTTGAGGATCATGTTGATAACTTGCGAGCTTTGGTGCGGCGAAATCATTTTGTTTTGTCAGGACGCTATCAGCAGCAACAGCCCTTCCTTTTTTTAGAAATTCAATCAGTTCTTCACGATTGATCCCATGCGCAATTGCTTGGCGAACTCTTGGATCCTGAAGTTTGGTTGATTGCATGTTTAGCCCAAGGTACTGATAGTTCAGAGCCGGGCCGGTCATCATTCTATATTCTTTGGCGAGTGAGCCTCTTTCAAATTGAGGAAGTTTATCCAAGGGCACTACATTGATCGCGAGATCAATCTCTCCTTTACGCATCTTGAGAAACCTAGTGTTGTCATCTTGGATGATTTTCAGTTCCAATTCCTCGATTGCTGGTTTAGTCCCGTGATAGTCATCAAATTTTCTAAGGCTGATTCCATTTGGATCCTGGCTAACCAATTGAAAAGGACCCGTTCCAATTAGCTTCGCATTTGCAAGGTCTGAATTTCTAGAGAAGATGGGTATGAAAATATCTAAAAAGAATGCTGCCTCGGGCTGGAACAAGTGAAAGGTGACTGTATGCTCATCTGTTGCTTCAACGGATTTAAGTTTTTTCGAGAGGAACTGGAACGGAGATTTGGTTACTGGATCCATAATGTGTTCGAAAGTGAAGCGGACATCTTCAGCACTTAGTTGGGACCCGTCATGAAAATGAACTCCTTCTTTGAGTTTTAGAGTCCAGGTTGTTTCGTCAGGATGTGTCCAACTCTCTGCTAATCCAGGAACAATGCGAAGTGCATCATCTTGTTGAACCAGCGTTTCAAAAAGTAAAACTTGCGTTAGCCGCATGCCGTTCGCATCAACAGCATAGCGAGGATCTAAGGATTTGGGTGCCCCATCAAGTGCAATCGTTAAAGGAACTGCAACTAGGAGATTGACCCACAAGACAAGGGATAAGGTTAAAAGTATGAAATGTTTCATGGCAGATTTTTTTGCTGAGAGGGAAGAAAGGAAAGAAGGAAGACGGCCCCATTCGGGGCCAAAAAGCTTAGATGCTTTGGTCCTCGCTTTTTAAACGGGCAAGGTGGATCAGAAAGACAATTCCAGGGCAGACCATCAAGCCAAAGATCATAACACCAAAGACTAGTGGCCAACTCAATGCCATAGCAAAATCTCCATCTTTAAAGGTTATACAAAGAATGTCTACTTATCACCGAAACTCTTTTTAAGCAAGCCAGGATGGTTCATTCACTCATCGCTACAACAAACATTCCCTCAAAGCGCCGATCTTTTTCTTCAAGGATTTTTTGCAAGTCTAAAGCTTCATTCTTGGTTTTGAAACCTCCAGCATATATACGATAGTTGCGAATCCGTTGGTCTGATCTCCGTGCTTCAAAAAAGACTTCAGCTGAATAGATCTGGTTGAGATGGGCTTTAACCCGGTTGGCAGTAGTAAGATCCGGGAATAATCCAAGGGAAATCTGATAGGAACTACTAGATGGCTTCCGATAGGCTTGACCGGTGATCAAGTTCTCATTATTGATTCGATTAACTAAATTCGATGCTTCCTCTTCACCATAAAGATTAGTGGACACAATTTCTGTCATTGGGTTGACTTCATTGACAGTCTCCACTCTGGTTGCATACCCAGCCCGCTTGAGAAGGTAGCGATAATCATCTACACATTCCTGATAAATACAATTGGCAACCTGAACAAAAAATCTTGTAGTCCGAGGCCTCTTAACAGGCTGAGGCGCTTCAACAACAGGTGCTACCGGAATTTCATCCATTGTTGGAGGAGGAGGTTCTTCGACCACTACGATCTCTTCAACTTCTTGGATTTCTTCTATGGGTTCAGCAGCGGGAATTGGTTCTGTATTAACTATAGATTCTTCAGTTAGTAGTGGGGCAGGTGGGGGTGGGGGTGGGGGCTCTTCAAGGATTGCAAGTGCGGGTTCTTCTACTTCCATTGGAGGGGGTGGGGGAGCCATCAAGTACATAGCTGCAACAGCGGCCGCACCCAAAATAGCACCTGCGGCACCAGTTGCAATTCCTGGTATTAGTAAAGGTTTTTTGTCGCTAGTACTTTTTTTCTTCTTTTTATCAGCTTTTGGTGCTGAACTATCATCTGATACAGCAGCAGCAGCCGCACCAGCAGCTGCCACAGCTGCTGGTGCCACCTCATCTTCGAGGTCTTCGCTTCCAAAGTCGTCTGTCTCTCCAACGCCATCACTGAGGTCACCATCTTGAACTTCCAAATCATCAATGGTGGATAAATCCTCAAAGAAGGAATCTAATTCACCATCGTCTCCACCTTCACTGTCCATAAAGCTGTCGAGTTGATCGCCGAACTCATCGTCCAGATCTCCAATCCCCTCTAGTCCATCAAGTTCTTCTGCCATAGCTCCTTTTTCCGTCGCTTGCTTGGGTTCGGTATCTTGTCTTGGGGCTTAGCCTATGATTTTAGGGGTGTTATCGTGCCGACGACAGTCACCAACCTTGGTCGATTCTTTAGACCACACCTTCGATCGAGCTAAGCCACTCAACAAAAGGTCTGGATGGAAGCACCAGTTTGGGAAGTTTTCGCACCAGTGTTTCGCACTCCCGCCAGTCAAATAAATCGATGAGTCATGTTGTGATCTCTGAGCCAACTCACTCCGTATTTGCCGGACAAGACCATCCAACAAGTGTCTGTAGCCGTTATAAAGCCCAGCTTGTATGCAGCCAGTTGTTGAAGTTTCTATGACAGAATTTTTTTTTTCAATCTCTGTCTTGGGTAGATTTGCTGTTCCGAAGTGCAAAGAATCTAACCACAACTTTGGCCCTGGTAGAATGATTCCTCCCAAAAATAGACCTTCATCAGTTACAGCATCAATTGTGGTTGCTGTACCAATGTCAACTGTGATTACACTGCTGCGGACCAAATCATATGCAGCGGCAGCTACGATCAACCTGTCGATACCTATTGTAGGTGATTCGCCTGTTATTAAACTGATTGGTAATGGGCTTGATCGAATCAACACGGTAGGAACCACGCCAATCAAATTTCGGACCATTTCCCCGAAAATAGGGGTAAGCCAAGGTACCACGGAACAGAGAATCCAGCCCTCAAAATGAGGTTTTGCAAAAAGAGTTTGATGGCTTTTCATGAACTCAGTGAGTTCCAACTCAAAATTTTCAGATGCTGTTTCTCTTGGTGTCAGCAAATACCAGTCCTCAATCATCCGACTTTTTTCAAAAGCCGCGATGTGGATTCTGGTGTTTCCGATATCAGCTACTACAATCAAGATTGCTCTCTGACGCAGTGAATCAGGTCGCCGGAGATGTGAGTGTAAAGCTGCCCATTCTCCATTCGAATTTGAGGGAATCCTCTTGATTCAAGTTTTTCAACCAGCCCTTTTTGAATTACTGAATCCTTTTCCCAACCTACGAGCGAGCCAATGATGTTTGAAGATGCTTGCCATTCTTCAAGGAGTTTCAAAGAACTCTCCTCACGAAGTTCCCTGATGACTGATTGAAGATTTTCTAGGATCTCTCTGAGTACTTCCTTTGGCGAAAAAACTATTCCAGTTGCCGCTTGCAAAGTTGTCACTTTATCTTGGAGTTCGCTCGGAAAGTCTGAAGAGTAGCCAGAAACATTCAAACCGATACCAATAATCAAGCTCTTCAGTCCTGCCTGTTGCCAGGGTCCTCGCTCAACTAAGATTCCAGCAAGCTTTTGTCGACCATCTAACATATCATTAGGCCACTTGAGGCGTAAATTCGGTAACCCTTTCCCAGATAAGCTCCTAAACAATGCCAAACCGCTCCAAAGAGCCCACAGATGAAGTTTGTCTTCTGGTTCAGCTGAGTGAATTACTACCGAAAAAGTTAAAACTTGGTTTGAGGGGCTTACAAAAATTCTTCCCGCTCGGCCTCTCCCACTAGTTTGTTTATGGGTCCAAACAGTTAAGCCGTGCTGTGAACACAGAGAAATTTTGTCAAGTAGATAGCTATTTGTGGATGGCAACTCCAAAAATTCAAGTAATGGCTTGCCAAGTGGCATTTTAGTTTAGCGAAAAGTGATGGATGGCTATTCCATCTTTAATGGGCTCTCCTTCATCATCCCTGCGGATTTGAACAATTGCTTCCACGGACGCAAGAACACCGTCCATTTCTGCTTTCAAACGAATCTGGTACCACTGGCTGAAACGAATAAAGAATTTTTGCTCTGCCTGGCGAGGTAGGTAATTAGTTGTAGGATCCGCATCCAGAGCGGATTGAATTGAGCCAGCTTGCCGATATTCAGCATCAACCAACATGTTCAGTGGACCAGTGGTTTCCTCCTGCTGCTTGAGGACTGAGGCGATATTTGCCGCGTTGATCACGTATTCCTGAGTATTGGACTCAAAAAGTTCGGAAGGAATTCGATTTTGATCGAATCGGTTGAGAAATTCAATAATCTCTTCCTCAGTAGCCAAATTGATATTTAAGCGGGATTCACCTTCTGGACTTCCTGCTTCAGGCGGTTTGCCAACTGGATAGGTTGTGAAATAGCGCTCCCAACTTTCCCAAGGAATACCACTTTCTCTAAACCCTATGATCAGCCGAATTTCATCGAGTTGATCTAGACCACGGTTCTTAACGATTTTTTCTTGGCCGTAGTCTAGGTAGCTGAGTTGTTCAGCGCCAATGCTTCCAAGATAAGGAGTGGTGTAAGGCATCTCTCCATCCTTTGCGTCCAGCCAATCAAATATATTCCCGTAGATCTGCATGACTTGATCTTCAGCTAGAAAAGAGGGGGGGCCTTCCTCCTTCCTCACGCCGTCTAAAGAAGTTACTGGGAGGTTACTGGTCATTTGGAAAAATTGTGAACTCAGCCGCAGATCGTAGTCGTTACCTGGTACAGGAGTCCCTTCTCTAAGTAATCGATTCAGATTGAACAAGTGATCAATCGGTCGAATCACTGGGCTGTAGAAAACAATATCCTCGAAGTCTTCAAGAATTCCCTGGGGAAGTTGTGTTGGTGGTGGAGGATTCAATATAGAAGCGTTTTCAATTCCAGCTAATGCATTCAATTCTTGGAGAAATTGGAGATCTTGACGGAAGAAAGTTATTTCATCCCTTGTTTGCAACCCCTCTAATACTGCTTTTAGCATTGATTTAACTGCATTTCTTGCTTGAAATGACGATTGAAAATTCCTGATGCCACGCGTTTCAAGGGTTGTTTGAAACGAAAATTCAATCATGAAAATTGAGAGAAGCATTAGAATTACCAAAGTCAACAGTAATGCCATTCCTCGTCTAGATCTGAATTGCTGCCTGTACATTGATTATTCCTGAAACTTCATAACCTGTGGATGCAGGTTTAAGAGGCAGAGCTTAAACTTGGTGGAGCTGAATCAGTATCTCCCTGGCGGAAGCGATTGAATTGCTTTAGAAGGTAGGGATAACGATCTGAATCAAGGGGTGTGATTAATATAGCTCGCCGAATGGTCTGAATCGCTTCAATCGGTTGTCCAGACTGGAAGTAGGCTTCTGCTAATGTATCTAAGTGATCAACTGATCCCTGAAGCCGCACAGCTTTTTGAGCCATGCTCAATGCTTCTGATGTATTTCGAAGTTTGAGATCCCCACTTGTCAAGAAAGTCCAAGCTAGATTATTTAAACTTGCTGCATGATCAGGTTGGAGACTCAGTACTTGTTGGTAAAGACGAATTGCCTCTAGTTCCTCTTGTTGTAGGGTTTTTAAGACTGCTAATCTGAAGTTTCCCCAAACAGCGTTCGGATAAATCTTCAAGAAACGAGCATGATGCTGTTGACTGCGCTCGAGTTGATCAAGGTCAGCATAAACACTCCCTAAACGGGCGTGTACCCAAGGATGTTCAGGGACTTCCTCCAAGATGCTTCGATATATTGTTTCGCTGCGTACCAGCCGACGATCAGACTCTGCTTCTATTGCCAGTTGAAAGCGAACCCAAATTGGTTGAGTGAAAACTTCTTTGAGTTCAATTTCCTGACCTAGAATGATCTTCCCTGTACGAAATTGATGGGCAAGCCTGCGTAAAACTTCCTTTTGAACAGTAGGTAATGAAGCATTTGTAAGCTGTTGGCGAGCCCGACTGAACTGCAAAGACATGGTTGATTCAAGTGTTTGGAGAATTGCATCTTTATGAGGTCCAAGCCAAATATCCAATTCTGCTGGAGTCTGTAAAAGTAAAAACTGATACCAAGTCCAAAGATCCCAGTCGTGATTGAGCAGAGAATATTCAACTAATTTTAACGAAATATGAGGTTTGCCTAGTTTTCGATAAGCAAGAGCTTGATGGTTGAGTAAAGGAACTCCTCCAATATCCTTTTCGATGGAATTGAATGCTGCTAGTGCTGCGGCCCATTTGCCTTGAATTTCTAACAACCGACCAAAAAGAATCTTGAGCGAAGTTGATTCTGGTGATTCCTCCATAGCTTTCTGAATGACTTTTTCTGCTTGTGCATATTTTTCATCTTTAAGGTAAATTTCAGCCAACATGACTCCCGCCCATTCTGATTCAGGGAACTGACCAAGCATTTCTTTCAAATCATCTGAAACATCATCTGAAGCATTTTGGGATAACTGTAATTCAATCCAGTATTGCCATATTTTTTTCGATGGCACGCTGCCTTCAAGGATATCGAGAATTCTCTGTTTAGCCTGTTTGTTGAGCCCCATCTTTTGTTCAAGTGAGACAACCTGGAGAATCAAATTTTCATTCTTTGGTTGTTTAGAAAGAAGTCTCAATAATAGCTTGTGAGCTTTTAGTGGCCTTTGAATGCCCTGGTAAAATCTCGCTAGTTCTTGATATATTTCCAAATGCTGTGGGTATAGTTCGAGCCCTTTCAATTGATGCTTTTCGTAAGACTCAAATTCTAATTCATTCAAATACAGTATCCCAAGAGTTTGGTGCAAAGCTAGAGAAGTCCTCTCAGGTTTCTGCATCCATAATTCCATCAATCGAATGGCCTCTCTGGAGCGATTTAAGCGCTCGTAGCATTCGGCTAGTTGCTGTAAAGCCCAGCGATTTTCAGGATTGGTTCTCAGGGCTTCCTGAAGCCAAAAGCTGGCATCTTCCCAACGTTTAGAATCAAGATATAGTTGAGCGAGCCGGATTTGAGCCCATGTGTAATCTGATTTGAGGGCCAGCGCTGACTGGAGGAGTCTGCGACCTTCATCTTCATTACCGGTTTGCCAGACTGCTGTGCCAAGATGTGCAAGTGTCCAGTAGTCTTTTGGGAAAAGGCCATTCATGACCAGAAGAGTTTGGCTGAGGGTTCCTATCACACGCTGATCACCCTGATCTAAGAGCTCTTCTAAAAGGGAGGCGTACATCTGGAGGAGACTATAATTGTCTGGCTCCAACCGGAGCGCCTTTTTGATGGCTGTGATAGCTGCATGTTGTTCACCAGCTTGTTTCTGTAGAATTGCGATTTGTTGCCATACCGCAACTTGTTGCGTGTTAAAGCTTGCTGCAGTTTCGAAAGCAGCTAGTGCTTCCGTTGCCTGGCTTTGGCGACTATGGATCATTCCTTTCCAAAACCAGGCTTCTGGAAGTTCAGGTTTAAGTTCAAGTACTTTTGCAAGGTCATTTAGTGCAGCCTGATTTTCGCTTGCTTGGGCTCGAAGCTGAGCTCTATCCAAGTAGAGGCTTGCACAATTACACGATTGAAGGCGCTCTTCGTTGTAATACTCTAGTGCAGCTTTGTTTTGTCCTGAACTCAAGTATAGACGCCCCAAGGAGGAGGCCAGTCGCTCGGAGGTGGAAATATTTTTCAACCCTGCATCATAAACTTGTTCTGCTTTGAGAAGTTGCCCAGTTGAGTGATAGTGTGATGCTAAACGGAGATATCCCAACTCGTTACTTGGGTCAATTAGTAAAGCTTCCCACTCGGCATATGCTGGATCCTGAGGCGCTAATTGAATATGCAAGCATCCCATCAAAGGGCCGAAAATACAGACAAATCCGACCAAAATCGTAAAGTCTCTTACAAGTGAAAAGGCTATCCGCATACCCATCTTGTATGAAGCGTTTCTTGTAATTGTAGGGTGATCTCTGTAAAACGAATTACAAAGATAAAATAGAATTATAATTCTACTCAAAACAAGTGAGCGAAACAAAGCATTTTCCAAACCCAAATGACAATAACTCTAAGACAGCTTGCAGAACAAGCACGAAGTGCCTCAAGGCAATTAGCTAATCTTTCAACTGCACGAAAAAACGAAGTACTATTGGCATGTGCTGAAAAGATTCGGGAAAATACTGAGCCTATTTTATCGGCCAATCAAAATGATTTGGAGTCTGCAGATAGATTGAGAAGTCAGGGGAAACTGAGCGATAGTTCTATCCAACGCCTCAAACTGAATGTTATGAAGATTGAGCAAATGGCTAAAAATTTTGAGAATGTTGCCGCTCTTCCTGATCCAGTGGGTCAGCTACAGCTAGCAACTAGGCTTGATGCAGGGCTAGATTTGCATCGAATCTCCTGTCCAATTGGAGTGCTGCTCGTCATTTTTGAGTCACGTCCTGAGGTGGTGGTACAGATCTCAGCATTGACTATAA
Organism: SAR324 cluster bacterium JCVI-SC AAA005; assembly: GCA_000224765.2. GTDB lineage: Bacteria > SAR324 > SAR324 > SAR324 > NAC60-12 > JCVI-SCAAA005. Next base: position 11,810 of record AGAU01000371.1, read on the forward strand.
AATCAGGAAACGCTGTAATTCTTAAAGGAGGTAAGGAAGCGTCTGAATCTAATGCTTGTTTGTTTGGCATCTTGGATCAGGTTCTTGAGAAATTTGCTGATTTGCCTGATGGCACTGTGAGTTTACTTCAAAGTCGAGAAGCTGTTAGCGAGATTGTACAGCAGAATGATTGCCTTAATCTGATCATCCCGAGAGGCAGTAACGCCCTTGTACAGCACATCCAACAACATTCCAGAGTTCCAGTGCTTGCCCATGCAGATGGGATTTGCCACGTTTACTGGGATCAATCTGCAAGCTTTGGCAAAGCAATGGAAATTATTATTGATGCCAAGACAGAATACCCAGCTGTCTGCAATGCTATGGAGACTTTATTGATTCATGATCAAATTCCAGAGAGTGAAATTAGGCAGATCCTAACTAATCTTCAGGAAGCTGGGGTTGAACTAAGAGTCTGTTCATTGATCATGAAAAAGTTCGGTAGTGAATTGAACGGACTGATTCAAGTATCGGAACAGGACTGGGCAACAGAATACACAGACTTAATTTTATCAGTTCGTTTGCTCTCCTCCCTTGATGAAGCGATTGGTCACATTAATAAATATGGTTCAGGCCACACGGATGCAATCATTACAGAAGATAGATCAATTGCAGAACAATTTATGGATCAAGTGGATGCTGCTAATGTTTTTTGGAATGCTTCGACTAGGTTTGCAGACGGTTTTCGATATGGCTTTGGTGCAGAAGTAGGGGTTAGTACTTGTAGAACTCACGCTCGTGGCCCAGTAGGATTGGATGGTCTCGTAATATACAAATACAAATTATACGGCAGTGGCCAAGGTGTGGCGCGCTACCATGAAGGAGGGAGGCAGTACATTCATCAACCCCTATCTCGACTAAATTGATCGTAGAAAAAGAAAAGGAGATGAAATGAGAATGATTCTTTTGGGGCCACCAGGCTCAGGCAAGGGAACCCAAGCACAAAACCTGATGCAGGACTACGCGATAGTACAACTATCAACTGGCGACATGCTTCGCGCAGCTGTTGCAGCAGACTCTGAAGTTGGAAATCGAGCAAAGGCTGCAATGGATGCTGGCAAGCTGGTTTCAGATGAAATTGTTGTGTCCATTATTGAAGAAAGAATTCATCAGAAAGATTGTGCTGGTGGATATTTGCTTGATGGGTTTCCAAGAAACGTGACCCAGGCAGAGAAATTGGATGAAATGTTACAGGAGGCAGAGCAAAATATTGATTTTGTTATTCAACTAGAAGTTGATGATGAACTGCTTGTTGAGCGGGTGACAGGTCGCCGGATTCACAAGCCAAGTGGTCGGAGCTATCATATAAAGTATAATCCGCCAAAGGTTGATGGAAAAGACGATGTCACAGGAGAAGATTTAATTCAACGTCCAGATGACAACGAGGATACGATTCGTGAGCGTCTGAATACCTACCATGCTCAAACAGCCCCTCTTGTCGACTACTATAGCAATCAGGGCATCCTGCGAAGCATCAATGGTATGCTTGGTTTGGATGAAGTCTACTCTGCTATCCGAGGGGCGATCTCTTGAATAGAAACTTCTCGTTTTCAAACGTACATTTTTTGTTGAGAGGAGATCTTGTTTAGTGTGTTACTCCAAGCGGAAAATCTTTTCGATTTTTTTGCGCTTTAATTTTCTTGCCGATTTAGAAATTTTGGCTCTTGAAGTATTTGAAATTTTTCAGCAGAAACACCCCTCTATTTTCCTCGGTAACAATTTACACAACTGTTGACCAGCCGCCTCCAAGGATGAGTGATAGGCATTGATTCGTGGAGTGTTGAACTCCAAGTAATTATTCCTTTGAACGCGATCAAATTTAGATCTTTCCCTAAGATAAGATTTGTTGAATTCATCTCGGTTAGAATCCCCAGGGTCGTTGATACTCCCGGAGAGAGGATCGCAGTTGGAAGATTGGTAAGTTCTACAAATTGCCGCAGAGCCTTCCTTCCAGTCGTGAAAGACAAATCAGTACTGACCTGCGTTTCCTCTTGGGCGCACAATCCACAACTCTCTAATCCTCTTAGAAAGCCATTTAGTCGATGTCCAGAATAATTCAATTCTTCTGGAGGATTGATCAGTGCAAATCTTTGGTGACCAAGCTTTGATAGTCTTTGAACGAGGTCTTCCGTAATCCATTCATGTAGAAAATCATTGAAAGCATGCCGTTCAGTTAGTTATGTGCGGCCAAAAATTACAAACGGAAATTGATGTTGCTGAAGGTGTCGAACCCAGGAATCATCATTACGGATTTGACCAATGATTATACCTTCAGCTAATTGGCCATCGACAATGCGCATGATTGGCTTGAGCAGATCCTCTTCTGCAAGTCTTGGCTGAATCGTAAGTGTGTATGGGCTATCCTAAATCGAACGGAGTATCCCTTGGCAATAAAACATGAAGCCTATTACTGGAAAGGTACTCTGTGATTCTGGTGATAAAATTAAAGCGATGGTGTAGCTGCGCCCAGTTCTAAGAATCAATCCTCCCTGGTTAGGAACATGCCCCAATTTTCCTGCAGTTGATTTCACACGCTTAATGGTTTCAGGGCGAACCTCCGGTCCATCTTTGAGTGCTCTGGTGACCGTTGTTACCGAAAGCCCCAAAGCTTTGGCAACTGTCTTTAAATTCATGTGGGATCGATTCATTCTATCTAGAATTGACGAGCAAGTTGCTCAGGATTTTCCTTACCCTTCTTGTCTGTGTCGTTAGGACAGACGCTGGATCAATTTTCTCAAGAATTGTTCCCCCTGCTCCATCTGATTAATAGAGATGAACTCATTAGGTTGATGAGCCTGATCTATAGATCCAGGTCCACAAAGAACTGTGGAGAATCCCGCTTCTTGAAATTGCCCAGCCTCAGCTACATAAGCGACTCTTGATCGAACTTTTTTTCCTGTCAAATCCTGAGCTAGCTTTAGAGCAGGATTATCTAATATTTCTCCCATTGGTGGCACGTTTGCTAAGACAGAAGTTTCAATGTCAGCCTCCTTATAGACTGAACGCATGGTTGGAAGAAGAATTTCGTGGCAATATTCCTCAAATTCTTCGTGGACATTTGTTGCGGACTTACCCGGAATGGTTCGAACATCCCACAAAAATTCACATTTTCTCGAAATAATGTTTAAGGCCGTTCCGCCGTGTATAACTCCTGCGTGGACAGTAGTATGGTGAGGAATGAAACCATTGTTAGTCGGAGTGGTATCCTTGAAATGGCCCTCAAACTCCGAAAGCCAGTTGATCAACTTGGCTGCATTCATCACTGCACTGACTCCTCGGTGTGTCTGACTAGAGTGAGCTTCGTAACCAGTCACAACCGTTCGGTAAGCACTGAGACCCTTGTGAGCTGTAACGGTTTCCATCATTGAGGGCTCTCCGACGATTACTGCCGCCGGCTGGGGTATTTGCTCCTTCATTTGCTCGATTAGACGCGGTGCACCCAAACACCCAATCTCTTCGTCATAGGACAGAGCTATGTGAATAGGTTTTCGCAAGGATTTCATTTCAGGAACTAGGGAGAGAGCAATTGCGCTGAAGCCCTTCATGTCACAGGTGCCTCTGCCGTAAAGCTTGTCTTCCTTCTGAGTCAGTTCAAAAGGATCTGTATCCCAAGGTTGGCCATCAATTGGAACTACGTCCGTATGCCCTGAAAGAACTACCCCACCCTCTACCATAGGTCCAATAGTAGCGTAAAGATTTGCCTTAGTTCTCTCATCATTAGGAACTCGAACTGCCGTGACTCCATGTTCGCCCAACCACGAATCAACAAAGTCTATCAAGGGTAAATTGCTGTCTCTCGAAACTGTGGGGAAACCGACTAAAGTTTTTAGCATTTCAATGGAATTCATTGTTTTCCTTTATGGTCTGAGATTTTAAGAGACGACTTTCCCATTTTTAACAACCAGTCGGTGGTTGTTTCGATCACTTACTTGAAGAATATTTTCCAATGGATTGCCATCAACGATTAGGAAGTCTGCAAAGCAGTTCTTTTGAATACGCCCTCTTTCGTTGAGAGTCAGCAGATCTGCCGCATTGGATGTAGAGAATTTCAACGCATCGAGGTTGCTGATGCCAATGTCTGTCATGAAGCGTAATTCTCCTGAGTTGGCGCCTTGGAGATTATATGGAGTTTCTGCATCAGTCCCCATAGCAATTTTACCACCAGCTTTGTAAAATATCTTGATTGATTCCTGATGGCGATCCTTGATACGTAGAGATTTCTCTACGGCAAAAGCCGGAACTCCACGATCTTTATTTTCCACGATATTGAGCAAGGCGGAAAGGGTCGGCACTAAGTAGGTGCCGGCTGCTAGCATTTCTTCAACACATTCATCTGTGAGAAAAATACTGTGCTCAATCGAGTCAATTCCTGATCTTACCGCATTGAGTACACCCTCTGATCCTTGCGCATGGCTGGCACAGGTTTTATTGAAGCGATGCCCTTCGTGGATTCCCACGGTTAATTCCTCAAGACTATAATGAGCATCTTCAGGGTTAACCCCAGGGGTCATAACTCCTCCAGTGGCCATAATTTTGATCACATCTGATCCTGCATGACCTGCTCACGGACAGCCTTAATGACTTCCTGTGGGCCGTCAGCCACTCTCCCGAAGGCATTACCGTGTCCACCAGTCATACAAATCATTTGACCAGCTGCTAAAATCGGTGGTCCCAATTGGCGGCCTGACTTGCAGGCATCTCTTACCGCAAATTCCAAAAAGTCTTTACCCCCTAGATCACGTAGTGATGTTACACCTGAGCGCAGGGATTCTTGCGCTCGGTCCAAAGCTCTCATAACTAAATCACCAGGTTTTGCTCCCCCCACCTTGGATTTTGGATCACCCTCCCCCCCGTATATTAAATGTACATGGCAATCGATCAGCCCTGGCAAGAGGGTTCCTCCAGAGAAATCAATTCTTTCCCCACAAAGCCTTCAAAATCGCTAGCTGAGGCAACTTCTCGGATTTGCTAGCCTTCGACCAGCACGGAGTGTTCTTCCAGAACCTGATGGAAACCATCATAGATCAGACCACAGAATAGAGCGTTTGCTTAACCATTTTATTCTCCCGGAACGTATTACAGCATCGGCAAAGTAAGTTGGTTTTTCAAAGTCTTTGCTCCTCAACAGCATGGCAAGCAACCTGACTAGACTGGCTGATGATTGGTAATGGCAGCTCAGTTTTGCAACGCGCTGTTGCGTAAGGGCACCTTGGATGAAAAGAGCAGCCAGGTGGAGGAGTGATTGGACTAGGTACTTCCCCTGCAACTGGAGTTCTTGGACGTCCACTGAATTTTAGGTCAGGGATAGCATCCAACAACATTTGGGTGTATGGATGCTTGGGTTGGTTAAACAATTTCTTGGTGTCTGCCCATTCGACCAAACGGCCCAAGTACATGACTCCAGCAAAATCAGAAATGTGGTAGACCACTGCTAAATCATGGCTAATGAAGAGATAGGTTAACCTCAAGTTTCTCAGCAGTCTTTTCATTAATAGGATGCCTGAATAGTGTTCAGGCAGGCGGGAAGTGGGTTATCCCCATCAATTAGAATGAGGATGGAGAAATATTGATTGGAAATGGTCTCTTTTTCTGATGTCTCCCTTGCGCGCTAACAAAGATTTTGTAGGGTGCTTCGAAGACTTTGGAACCCAAGGTTGGTAAAAATTCATCGATTATATATTTAGCAAAAACTTGGTTTTTGACACCGAAAAACAATGGAATCTCTATCGATTTCTCCATTTCATCAACAACCAGTTCGTAACGATCGTCTTTTCTGTTCATAGCTGAAAACTCAAAGTCTGCCAAGCCCTCCAGATACGCACTGCAACAGTCAGCTACGAAAGATTCGGCACCCAACGGCACATCATCTTGAAACAAATTTATATCTTTTTCAGCCAAGCACCATTCTTCACAAAACCAAATTTCTGAAATCAATTCTTCAATGGAAGAATTTACTTTTTTTCAGTTTCAAAAAGCGTTAAACACTGTTTGAGAAGAAATTCCCAAGACCATCCAATTTTATTTGATTCAATAAATTCAGAGTGATAAATAAGATCGAAACCAAAATAGTATTTGCCCTCCATATTCTTCAAAAGCAAACAATAAGTTTCCCAAAAATGCCTGCCCTCGGTCTTTTTCCCGTTGAAACTCCCGACATTCCTTCTCAGCCAAACTAACCAAATTCTTTAGTTCATCGGGCACACGTTGTTCCGTCCAAGTTTTCCAGTAATCTACAAGTAAATCTTTCATTTTCCTCGAAGAACGGGAGTTTGAATATCACAATAATTCTTGCAAGGCTTTATTAAGCCACACATTAAAAAACGTTAGTCAGATCAATCCAACGTACATTCTACGACACCATATTCCTTTAACCCATCGGACGTATTTTCAAAGAGAACTTACTGATCGATGTCTTTGCTCGCCTAGAATCACAATGACTGACATAAAGTTGGTCCTCTTCAACATAGTAAATTGCGTCTTGAAGGAACTCCTCTCCAATATCACAAGCTTCGTCAAAAGAGATGGCTGTTGCCCAACACGGTTCATTATGACCAGTGTCAGGGGCATAGCCGATAACACTTCTCAGCCACGCCCCCTTCTCAACCAGCTGTTTTTGTAAACGTTCATCTGCCTGCTGATTTCGTTCAGCAGACCATTTTTCTCCAGTTGTGGCGTATGCAGAAATAATAGCAAACTCCTTTGGTTGTTCAGACCAGTCATGCCCCAAATCAAGAAATGTGGATAGGTACAACGGGTTGATGGGATCCATGTCTACTCCAAGGGAGAGAGAATCAGTGTCGTTTTTGAAGTTTCATTTATTGCTTTTGGACCCGAGTGCCCAACTTCCGCAACAGTACTGGCCGTGTTTTCAAAGTTTTTTAGCAAGTGTTGTAGTTGGGCAATGCGTTTTTCGTAGACATCCAACTTCACTTTGTTATTTGGGCTAAAGCGCCTAAAATGTGATCAAGCAGTTTTTGCTGTATTCAGGTCATATTCAATCTCTCCTATTGATTGTGGAAACACATCATCAATAAGTTTTCGGTTTGTCTCGAAATTTTCAGCTTCATCATCCTCATCATCTTCATCAGGTTCATAATTTGAGGCCATACCCCAAGCGTCATGGGGCCCAAAGGCGTTAGTAATTCAAGATAGCGCTGTTTCTGTTCATTAGTGAACAGCACAGCAATATCCAGCGCATCAGTTTCGCTGAAGTATTCCTCTCTCAACTTCTGATAGCGCTTTAACTGGGCTTCAGTGAGTTCTTCGATGGAAACACCTGAAGACGTGGTCTTACTGGCAATTTCCCAAGCCTCTTCATGAAACAGCTTCTCTTCCAGCGGTTTATCGAGATAGACTTCTTCTTGATAATCTTTTAGCCACTTCGCAATTTCTTTGGCTCGTTCTTTATCGAAATGTTCTGAGTAGTTTTCACGCAAATTGTAGAAGTGCTCGAGATCCCCTTCGCTCCATTCAAGGTCCATTTTCAGCCTCAAGTAAATTGTTGAATCATTTAAAAAATATCGCGTTGCAGCTAGCCGCAATCTTTCTGACAGGCTTCAATCCCGAACATAGACTTTAAATCGTGGTGACAGGTGTACCGGCATGAAATCAGGGTAGTTTGGCTCTGATCGGTGGTGCAGATGTGTTACCCGATATTTGTCTTTCGACTCCACATATTCGCATTTGATCCAGAGGTCGTTCTCAAGTCTTCCCGAGCAAGCCCGGGAAGCACAAGCGCATGTACATGGGGATGGAAGTTAAACAGGCTGCCATGGGTCTGCAGGCAGAAGATCCCGCCACTCATGCAGGCGCGGAGTTGCAGGCGTTTAAAAAGGTATTCCTGCCAGGCCTGCCATGCGCTGCGAAGCAATAGTTTACCGAGCCTGCGGTTGCGGCGCAGGAAGGGTAATTCCTGGCATCGCGATCCAGAGCCTCTCCTGCATATCCCCATCGTCAGCAACCCCGGATCGTTGTTCGTATTGAACCATCCTGTGACCCACCTGCCGGCGGGTGGATCTGCTTACTTTGCCGACACGCGCGGGTACCACATGGCAATGAACGGGGGAGTCGATGAGCGGGTCCACCTGGTAGCGGCATTGGCGTTTCCACCGCTTCAGGATTGAACCTGTGAGTCATCGGGCGCTTCCCAAAGAATTCCTGCAATTAAAATGGGTAAATACGCTCTGTAAGTACCCAGGTTCGAAGCGATCCGCCACTTGCACCGATTACTGTCTTGCTATTTGAATGTGCCAGGGGTCTATTTCTTTTTTATAATTGTGCAGCTTTCAAAATAAGGTGCAGTTGTACGTGTATAATCAAAGAAGAAAGGACCTATGAAATCTCTTACTACCCGACTCGTAGTCGGGATGGTCATAGGGCTGTTTGTCTCGTCGATGGCCTTCGCCGAAACCATTCGCTGGGCGCGCGCTGGTGACTCGCTAACCATGGACCCGCATGCCCAGAATGAGGGGCCGACCCATGCGCTAGCCCATCAGATCTATGACTCGCTCCTGCAGCGCGATATGTCTGGGGCCATCATCCCATCGCTCGCTACGGAATGGGTTGCGCTACCGGACAATCCCAACGTGTGGCGCTTAAAGCTGCGCAAAGGCGTGACATATCATGACGGCGCTGCCTTCGACTCGGAAGACGTTGTGTTCTCGCTGAACCGGGCGATGGCCGATGGATCGGACATGAAAGAACTTTTGTCATCGGTGAAGGAAGTGCGGGCGGTAGATTCCCACACCGTCGATATCGAAACCAACGGACCCAACCCGCTGCTGGTCAACAATCTGACCAACATGTTCATGATGGATAAGGATTGGGCCGAGGCGAATAACGTGATGACGCCTCACAATGTAGCCAAGGGCGAGACCAACTTTGCGACCATGAATACCAATGGCACTGGCGCATTCAAATTGGTAAGCCGCACGATCGACGAAAAAACCGTTCTCACGGCCAACCTGAATTACTGGGGCAAGAGCATCTATCCGAACCAGGTGACTGAGATCATTTACACCCCGATTCAGTCTGCTGCGACCCGCGTGGCCGCCTTACTGTCTGGTGAGGTGGACATCATTCAGGATGTTCCCGTGCAGGATCTTGGCCGTGTGAATTCAACGGCCGGCCTAAAGGTGAATACGGCAGCGCAAAACCGCGTGATCTTCTTCGGAGTCGACAATGCGAACGGTCCCACCGCCGATCTGCGCGTCCGGCAAGCGATGAACATCGCAATTAATCGCGAAGCCATCAAAAAAGTGGTCATGCGCGATCAGTCAGATCCCACGGGGGTGATCATGCCTCCATTCGTGAATGGCTGGACGCCACAACTAAACTCCTATCCGGCGCCAGATATTGCCGCTGCAAAGGCGCTTATGGCCGATGCCGGTTATGCAAATGGATTTGAAATTACCCTGAACTGCCCAAATGACCGCTACATCAACGATGAGGCGATCTGTCAGGCGGCTGTGGGCATGATGGGTCAAATCGGGATCAAGGTGACGCTTGATGCTAAGCCGAAGGCCCAGCATTTCCCGTTCATCAAGGGTGGTGATTCGGACTTCTACATGCTTGGCTGGGGTGTACCGACGTTTGACTCGCATTACATCTATAACTTCCTCGTTCACACCAAGACCGGTGATCGTGGTTCATGGAACCCCACGGGCTACTCGGATCCAGCCGTGGACGCCATGATCGTCAGCCTTGAATCCGAAACCGATCTGGCCGTTCGTAATGCAACAATAGCCAAGATCTGGGCCGCAATTCAGGCTCAGCAGATGTACCTGCCTATCCATAATCAGGTACTCAACTGGGGCATGAAGGACAAGATCGATTTTGCGGTTCAGCCTGAGGATCAGCCGCACTTCCAGTTCCTCACCTTCAAGTAAATCATCGGCGCGGACTGGACGAACCTCGCATGGGTTTCGTCCAGTCCGTTGCGGTATTAACAGGGAGTCATCGGGCCTTTATGCCGCAGGTGTTCGGTTCTGTTAGTCTTATGGCGCTATGTTTCTGATCATTCTTCGGCGCCTCGGCCAGTCGGTATTCGTGCTTTTTCTGGTCGCCTTCATTTCCTTCATGATTTTTCGTTATGTCGGCAACCCGGTCGACAATCTTCTTGGTCAAGAGGCAACGGTAGAACAGCGCGATGCGTTGATCGAGGCGCTGGGTCTGAATGACCCACTGCATGAGCAATATCTGGACTTCGTCACGCGAGCGGTGCAGTTTGATTTCGGCAATTCGTACCGGGGCGCCCTGCCCGTGGCCGATATGATCCTCGAGCGTTTGCCGGCAACGCTGGAGCTAGCTATTGTTTCGGCGTTGTTCGCGATGATTCTCGGCACTTTGCTAGGCATTTACACGGCCATTCGCAGAAATGGTCTTCTTGCAAATTTCATCATGTCCAGCTCGTTGATTGGGGTGTCGCTGCCTACGTTTCTGATTGGCGTGCTGCTGATTTGGCTTTTCGCGGTCGAGCTCGGCTGGCTTCCCAGTTTCGGTCGAGGAGAAACCGTTCAGTTGGGTTTCTGGTCGACCAGTTTGCTGACCGTATCCGGACTAAAATCACTTGTGCTTCCTGCCATCACCCTGGGTCTTTACCAGATGACCTTGATCATGCGCCTTGTTCGTGCCGAGATGCTGGAGGTGCTGCGACAGGATTTTATTCGTTTTGCGCGGGCTCGCGGTCTCTCCGAACGGGTGGTGTATTTCAGTCATGCGCTGAAGAACACCCTGGTGCCAGTGATTACTGTCGCTGGCTTGCAACTGGGATCGATTGTGGCCTTTGCGATTATTACGGAGACTGTGTTTCAGTGGCCAGGCGTGGGGCTGATGTTTATCAACGCGGTCTTTTTTGTAGATATCCCCGTCATGTCAGCTTATCTGCTTCTGGTTGGCACTTTGTTTGTGGTCATCAATTTGATTGTTGATCTCCTTTATCTTGCCATCGACCCCCGAATCCGCGATGGGCAATTGAGACGAAAAGTCGATGATTAGCGAGAAGCGTTTTTTACGTCGCTTTCAAGAGAGCGACTTTCTCTATGATTTCAAACGATCGCCGGTCACGATCGTTTCGTTTGCTGTGGTAGTCGTCTTGTTTCTTCTGGCGGTGTTCGCAGAACTCGTGGCACCGACAAATCCATTCGACGTTGGATCCCTTAATCTTATGAATGGGTTTACGCCGCCTATGCAGCCCAACGCGTTCACGGGCGAGGTGTTTCCGCTGGGGGCGGACAACCAGGGCCGTGATCTTCTGTCTGCGATTATTTTTGGTTTGCGCGTATCGCTTTTTGTGGGATTGACGGCCGTCATACTGGCCATGGTGCTGGGGGTGAGCCTGGGACTGCTCGCGGGGTACCGCGGAGGCTGGGTTGATGCTTTGATTATGCGCGCAGCCGATATTCAGGTCACCTTCCCGTCGATTCTGATCGCCATGCTGATTTTCGGTGTGGCCCGCGGTTTATTGCCCCCTAGCATGCGTGACGAGCTGGCCATCTTGGTGCTGATTATCTCTATCGGGCTTTCAGAGTGGGTACCATTTGCCCGAACCGTTCGCGGCACCACGCTTGTCGAGAAAGAAAAAGAATATGTGCAGGCGGCTCGGCTCATCGGGCTGAGCAGCAGGCAGATCATGCTGCGCCATATTCTTCCAAATGTCCTTTCTCCGGTCCTTGTCATCGCCACCATCACTCTGGCTTTGGCGATTATTGCGGAGGCAACCCTGTCATTTTTGGGCGTCGGCGCGCCACCGACTGAGCCCAGCCTGGGCACGCTGATCCGAATCGGGCAGGACTTTCTGTTCTCCGGAGAGTGGTGGATCTTGGTCTTCCCGGCTGCCACGCTACTGGCACTCGCGCTTTCGGTGAATCTGTTGGGCGACTGGCTGCGGGATATTCTGAACCCCAGATTGAAATGACGGATTCCATTCTCTCTGTCCGCAATCTACGCGTGGTGATCCCTCACCGGCACGGCAAGCTCGTGGCGATCGACAATATTTCCTTTCACATTCAACGAGGTGAAATCATCGGGTTCGTGGGCGAATCGGGCGCAGGTAAGTCGATGACCGGAGCTGCGATCATCGGGCTTATTGATCCTCCCGGCTATATCGAACGTGGAGAGATTTGGCTGGACAACCTACGGATTGATCAGTCCGTGCGAGGTGACGCCATCCTCATACGCGGTAAGCGCATCAGCATGATCTTCCAGGATCCCCTGACCAGCCTGAATCCCTTGCGAACGATCGGTGATCAGCTCATGGAAACGATCCTGACCCATCTACCGTTGAGCGCCGAAGCGGCCCGGAAAAAGGCTATTGCTGGCCTGGAGGAAGTCGATATCGATCCCAGTCGATTTGGCGCCTATCCGCATGAATTTTCGGGGGGAATGCGCCAGCGGGTCGTCATTGCGCTCGCCTTGTGCGCTGAGCCGGAGTTAATTATCGCTGATGAGCCCACCACCGCTTTGGATGTGTCGGTCCAGGCTCAGGTGCTCGACCTGTTAAAGCGACTGTGTCGCGAGCGTGGCGCATCCGTCATGCTCATCACTCATGATATGGGGGTAATTGCTGAGACAACGGATCGTGTGGCCGTGCTATATGCTGGTCGTCTTGCAGAGATTGGGCCCACCCAAACATTACTGAGCAACCCAAAGCATCCCTATACTCGAGGTCTCATCGCGTCTACGCCCTCCGTTGAGTCGGGCGATATCGGGACACATCTGTTCCAGATCAGAGGAACCATGCCGCGCCTAGATGCGCTCCCTCCTGGCTGTCGTTTTCACCCCAGATGTGAACAAATCATGGCGCGTTGCCGATCCGAACAGCCTGAAGTGGCTGAAAACGGAGCAGCCTGTTTTTTATATGAAGACGACTGATCTGATTCAGGTTGAGGGTCTCAGGCGTCGGTTCGATCTCTCTGAGCCCTGGTTGGTCCGACTTTTGGCTCGGCGACCGAAGCGGTTTTTGGATGCTGTCGATGACGTTTCCTTTTCGATCGAGAGAGGAAAAACCTATGCGTTGGTAGGAGAAAGTGGGTCTGGAAAATCAACGATTGCGTTAATGGCGGTGGGTCTACTTCGACCTTCATCTGGCCACATTCTCATTGACGGCCACAACCTCTACGACCGGTCGCGGTCCGAGGCGGAACATCGGAGGATTCGGCAACGGCTCCAGATGGTCTTTCAATCACCGTATGCCTCGCTAAATCCACGGTGGCGGGTGGGTAGCATCCTTGCGGAACCATTACGGGTTTTTGGCCTCGCGCAAGGGCCAAAAGCGGAAACACATCGGGTGCATGAGTTGCTGGAGCAGGTGGGTCTTTCGGTCTCAGACGCCTCGCGGTTTCCGCATGAATTCTCCGGCGGACAGCGGCAGCGTATCTCGATTGCCCGGGCACTGGCGTCTCGCCCAGATTTCATTGTCTGCGATGAGCCCACGTCGGCTCTGGATGTCTCGGTTCAGGCGCAGGTCCTGAATCTTCTGAAAGATCTTCAGAAGGATCTTGGACTGACGTATCTGTTTATCACCCATGACCTTGCGGTCGTGAGAGTGATGGCGCATCGTATTGGCGTGCTGAAGTCTGGACGCCTTGTAGAGGAGGAGGACACCAAACGTCTGATTGAGTTCCCCCAGTCGGACTACACACGAATGCTGATCCGGTCTGCGCCGCGCATTCGTCCCTCAGAACAGGTCCACGCGGCCACAATACCTGTCTGCTTTCCGGAATTCAGATCAAATTCTAAGGAATTACCCTGAAGACGGAGACAAGTGGTA
>AGAU01000370.1 GCA_000224765.2 SAR324 cluster bacterium JCVI-SC AAA005
CAAAAAACTGAAAGTTACCCCGACAAGACCTATTGACAAAGATATCTGGGCTCCATATACCGTTCGTGAAAATAAATCCCTGCCAAGCCGATCAGAACCAAAGAGAAATAAAGGTTTATCTTTCGTTAAGCCAAAGAGATGTACTGAAGTTTCTAAAATACCAAACAACGTATACTCATCACCCTCAACAAAAAACTGTATTGGAATTTTCTTTTCTTTATCATCTTCATAAATCCATTTGAAGGTCCTCTTATCAAGAATTTTCTTTTTATCATAGACAAAAGGCCAATTTAATTTATTTTCATCGTCAAAAATATAAATATCACTGGGTGCAGAGAAATTATATTTTGAAAACCTTTGAACCTCAGTGTAGGGCGCAATAAATCCAGCAAAAATTGCAATTAAATACAATATCACTAAGAAAAACATTGAAAATACGGCTAATCTATGCCTAACAAATTTCGCTCGTATCAGTTGCCACTGGGTAGCATAAAAAAATTCATTTGATTTATCAGTAATCATATTACTTGCTTAATCTTTCATAACGTATTCGTGGATCTAACCAAACAAGTAACAAATCTGAAAGTAATGACCCAATGACTGTGAGAAAACTAAGGATCATAACAATACTAGCAGCAAGCCACATATCCTGAGACAAAACTGATCTTAATAGAACAGGTCCAAGTGTTTGTATTCCCAGTACTATAGAAATTAGAATTTCGCCGGCGATCAATGCGGGAAGAAGCCAACCAATAGTACTAATAATTGGGTTGATCGCCATCCTTACAGGATATTTTATAAGCAATTTTTTGAAAGGTACCCCCTTTGCTTTTGCAGTAACTACATATGGTTTCTTTAGTTCATCTAGTAAATTACCTCTCATTATTCTTATTATAGTCCCTGTGCCTTGAAGACCAATAAGTATAACTGGTAAAATTAGGTGCTTAAGCATATCAACAAACTTGTCAAAACTCCACGGTGCTGTCGCATATTCAGGTGAATACAGCCCTAAAACTGAATAATCAAATATCTTAAGAAAAAACCAAGCAAATAGTAATGCCATCAAAAAAGGGGGCGTTGCTAATCCAATAAATCCAATAAAGGTAAATATGTAATCAGTTTTAGAATACTGATTTAATGCGGAATAAATTCCTATGGGAATTGCAATAATCCAAGAAATGATCATTGCTCCAAGCGTAAATCCAATTGTAAGAGGTAGTTTATCCCAAATAATGTCATTAACTGGCTTCTGATATTCAAAGGAATAGCCAAAATTTCCATTCAGTACAATGTTTCCAAGCCATCTAAGATATTTTTCAATTAGTGGTTTATTGAAACCGTATTCTTCCTTAATTCTTCGCGCTTCATCATCTAAAATCGTCATACCACTTTGGCGCAGTGAAGATATATAAAAGTCTGCAAAGTCACCGGGTGGAAGTTCAATAATCGAAAAGGAGACCACTGAAATTAAAAATAGAATTGGTACAAGTTGAACAATTCTTTTTAAGACATAGCTTAGCATTTACACTATAATAAAAAGATAATATTTAATTTACCAAATATTGATGACTACTTACGTATCTTAATAAAAGTTTCCAAACGACTACTATAAATAACTTTATGGAAGAATTCCCTTATCATAAATCCGCAAATAGTTTCAAATATGATTCTCAGTAATCGTGGAAATAAATAATCATTAGCTCCACGATTTTCGCTTATGTATTCTGAACAATTATCTATAGAATAATTGTTCTCCGGAATTATTAGCACCAATTGCTTGTCCAGATGACTGGACGTTGCCCATCCTGGGATTTGTAATTAGAATGTATTTGGCATCATCTAACATTTCGATTACCCAAAGATTTTCATGCATATTTGAAATAATCTCCTGGAAGAGTTCGCCATCTCGTGGTGAATAGGGAACATGAGAACCTCTTTCTTTGTGCAATTTCATCATTGACTTCATTGCCTCGGGTGGTTCCTCGCCCTCCTTGCCATTTGTGTCATACCATTTTCTCCATAGCGTTGATTCACCCATCTCTGGTATGTAATCAGTCCAAGTGCCGGCTTCCCACATCGGCTCAACTGACCATAAAATATGGCAATGTCTTCTTTCGTTATTGGTGCCTGTCGTATTAAAAAGAGTTGACTCCATCAACTTACTCTTTGTTTGAATTCCAATCGCCTTAAAATGCTCAGTCAATAATTCTGCAACATATTTAATGTCAGGAGCGTGATCAGCATAATCAAGGGTGAATTCAAATACTTTCCCATCATAACCTAGACGAAATCCATCAGGGCCTCTCATCATGCCGATTTCGTCTAGAAGATCTTCAGCAGCTTTAGGATCAAATACTTGACCATATTTTGGTTTTTCACCCATATTAAAGTAAATGTTTTCAAGGATTTCATCTCTATTAACAGCTAAATTAAGCGCTTTCCTAAATTTCAAATTATTCAAGACTTTCCTATCATTCTCATTTGGAGTTGAATAATTACATTTTAAGGCAGTTGGATTAACATGCATGTCAAGAATGTGAGCCTTAATTAATCCCTTATCTTCTGCTTCTCTGTAAAGCGGCATTCTAACCAAGGCGGTATCTTCTCGCGTCATATCAATCTCTCCAGCCAATATTTTAATATTGGTAGAGTCTGTATCACCTACTAGTTGGGACATGACTTTATCTATGTACGGTAACTGCTGTCCTAATGTGTCTACTTTGTGGTAATAGGGATTTCTTTCAAAACTCATAACCTCATCATTAATGTCAACCATTATCCATGGCCACAAAGAAGGATAATTCTTACTACAAGGTTTAGTCAGTTCCCAATTTGTACAATCAACTGAGTTGTAGTATTGCCACCATTCGTCTTTAAAGCCCAATCTTTCAATTTCTGGTTCGAGTTTGTCCAAGGGAGTGTATTTTGGATGGAATTCCTTAAGATGGTGGGAAGGCCTCAGAATGTCTGTGTAACCTTGCCATCCTTTTATACTTAATTCGCTCACCAGTCCACCATATGGCGCATCAAATTTCATTGTGAATTGGTACTTGCTATCATAGGTAATTTCAACTGGCTTACCAGCAGGATCCCCTCCAGATTTAAATTTTGCAGGAAAAACGGAATTAATTTTCTCATTCTTATAGACATCTTCAAAAACATACCTAACATCTTCGGTGGTAACCTCTACACCATCAGACCAACGTAACCCTTTCCGCAATGCAAATGTGAAGGTGGTATTATTATTCGAAATTTTATAATCAAGAAAAATATTACCAATTGCATTTGATGGACTGATTCCTGAACCTATCAATACATGCTCATTTAACATAATGAAAACGTCAGGGTTCCAATTCGTGTTGCTATGACCAAAACGCATTATACCACCGTACTTACCGGGCTCCCAATTGGGTAAATCCTCCTCACTCGTAATCACACCCGCTTTAACGATCAAAGGTTCATCGGGAAGTCTCTCGCTAATTGGCGGTAGTTTACCACTTTTAACTCTTTCAAGTAAAAATGTTGGTTCTACATATTCAACTGCGTAAGTTAGATTTATACCGAAGGAAAGAATTACAAATAGACCAAATAGATTTTTCATTATTTTTACCTATAGAATTCTTAAGACAGGAAGGATTTATATTGAATCATTTAAATATCAACTTTTATACACAATCGGGTTAAATTGATCATCATCCAATAATTCACCTTTCTTTAACGTTTGGAGATAACTTGGTGGAAGAATGTTTGGAGTACCGTTAAATACACTGTTTATTGGCATGTAAGCGCAGGTCATTGCAATTCTCCGTTGTCGTGTCATATTTGCACCTGCTCCGTGTGCTAATAAACCGTTGTGAAAACTGCAATCTCCCACCTTCATTGGGACTGGAATGGGATCTATATTTTGGAGTTGAGGATTCTTTTCAATTAAATCACCAATATTTTTACCTATACCAGTGTTATCATTTTTTAATTTATGACTTCCAGGTAGGAACCACATGCATCCATTTTCTATTGTTGCTTTTCCCAATGAAATCCATATGGAAATTGCATTTGGTGAGCTAAATGACCAATATGGATTATCAAGGTGCCAAGCTGTTGGGTTACCATATGCTTCCTTAATTAGTGTTTGGTCGTGCCATACACGAAATCCTTCGGTTCCTTCTAATTCGGTGACCATTTTACCAATCGCTTCACTGAGCATATAATTTTTGACGGTATCGTTGATTTTCCAAAGATTTAACCTTTGAAGAAAGACCTTATCGTAGTATTTATCTTCATCGTCCAGCATCTCTGCAGCATCTCCGGCAACCCGTGACTTCGGTTTAATCTTAGCCAATCTATCCACGGCTTTTAATACTGCATTCTTTAACTCATAGACTTCGGCTCCCGATAATAAATTTGGATAATGAAGATAACCATTTTCTCGGTAACTTTTAATTTGAGAAGCAGAAAGCAATGATTTCATGGAACAGCTCTATTGTACTAGTTGAATTTCAATTCCAATCTCTCAATAAACACATTAACTTTGCTAGCTATCGATTATGATTTTACTTGAATATTAAATATCACGAGGTGCAAAAAATCACCTCGTGATTATAATGTTTTAACTTATGATAAGTTTTTATTTATAAAACATTTGCTCTCCGCTATTGTCTGCCGCAATTGCCTGTCCAGACTTTTGGACATTACCCATATTGGGATGAGTAATGAGAA
>AGAU01000369.1 GCA_000224765.2 SAR324 cluster bacterium JCVI-SC AAA005
CCCCCCAATTTCAAAAGAGCAGCAAGGATTCTGAAAATAGACGAAGAGCAATTGAGAATAATATTTAAAAAGTATCGATGAATTAATTGATTTTTATCTGATGAGTTAGATAAGAATATTGATCCACAATCAGCTCCACAAAAACTGACTTCTTCATTATTTGATGGTGTTTTAATTAAAGCTAATAAATAAAACTTTATAGTAAAAGTGATATTTACAATAAATTAAATGTAAAAAAGTTAAGATTCTACTTACTGATAATTTTTGCCATCGTCGATGACAAAATTGTCAACACAGCTAATCCCACCAACACGAATACGCCGTGCTCAAAAGTTTCATACCCCCCAACGAAAACAACGACCGAACCGCCTAATACCCCAAATCCCATTTGAGTAGCCCCAAGAATTCCTGAGGCACACCCACTAAGATTTCCAGCTGTTGCGATAGCGCCCATTGTCGAGGGAGCCATGACAAAACCAGCTGCCAGACCAGAAAACAAACAGGGCCCCCCAATCAAAATCGGATGACTCCAATTCAATTGGCTCGGTATGAGTAAGGCAGTTATTGCGAACAAGGTAATTAGCCCCCCAATTTGAGACATTTTTACTATGCCCAGACTATGGATTAATCTTCTTGACAAGAAGTTCCCAATCGCAAATCCCAAGGGACCAAATATAAACCAAAAACCAATTTCTGAACTCTCAACACCAATTCTTTTGTATTCGAAGGGGAAAAAACCCAGCATAGTAAACCAAATCCCAACACAGCTAGAAGAAGCAAACATAAAACTAAGAAATAACGGATTTGCCAATATGGAAAGATGGTTTTTTACCAAACTATCAAAGTTTAATCTCTGGATTTGTTGAAAATTAGTTTCTGGAAGAAGAATTGAATTAATTGAAAGCGGTATCAATCCAGCTAAAAAAATGAGAAACATAGCACCTTTCCAACCAATTAATTCAGTTATGACACCGCCAGAAGCCAAGCTAAAAATTGGAGCGATCATCATGATACCGGTGATCGTTGATAAGGCACTAGCTCCTTCCTCACGTCCAAAAGAATCGTTAATAATTGCTCTGACGATAGAATAGATGGAGGCCGCACCCATGCCCTGGAAAACTCTTGCAAATATCAAAGTTTCGAAAGATTCGGCTACAGACCCTAATAAACCTCCAAGGGCCAAAATACCGAGGCCATAAAGAAGGGGAGGCTTCCTGCCAAAGCGATCTGAAAGTGGTCCATAGACAAGTTGAAAAAAAGCTACAGAAACGAAGTAAACAGTCAGAAGCAGTTGAGATGACGACCTATCAACTTTGAAATATTCAGAAACCGAACTCAATGCTGGTGAAATAACGGTTACCCCAACTGTACCGCAGCCCATCGTTACGACTAGCACCCAAATTGCTACTTTTTGTGGCGCTAATAAATGGGCTTCTAATATTTTGGTAGACAAATTTTTGGACCTGAATTTAAAAGTAATTTGATAACAAAAATAATAATACTTTTTAAGTATCTAATACCATGAGATTTTAACTGAAAATTCAATTGGATCTCTTTTCCATAAGACCTAGAGCTTTAATAATCATTTGTAATAAATCTGTTACAAAGTTCAGCTTTTGACAAAAAGATTTTTTAGATCATTAAATACTATCATTATTTGTCAATGAAGATTTCTAAGTATATATATTTTTCAGGCTCGTTATCTAAGAATTACATGTATATTCAGTAAATAAAGGCGTCTATTTTTAAATTTAAGGTCAATGTATTTTTAAAATTTTTTAGTCAACTAGTACCAACTGAGATCACTCGACAATCCTTTGAGGTCTTGAACCCAACCGTCGAGAGGAACTCCCACCAATCATCACTCTCTTTATTAGGCTCATCAGGATCCCTCTCTGGCAATTGCTCTGGTAGTAGTTCTTCAGGAAATGAACTCCTGAGCAGCTCGCCACGTTCTGAAGATTCCGGGAAACTGATG
>AGAU01000368.1 GCA_000224765.2 SAR324 cluster bacterium JCVI-SC AAA005
AAGCCAGAATGTCCACTGGATGATTCTTGGTACTCAGGAATCGCCGCCAGCGATTACGTTCGCGTTCCGGCCAGGTCATCATTTGCAGGCTACTGTCACCACTGTCACGAATGACATTAGCTAGAAATACCACCATCACGGCTGACTTGGGTACGGGCACTTGATCGTTTTCCCAGCGCACTATGGTACTACGTGACACACCACAAGCATCGGCCAACTGAGCCTGAGTCCAAGGTAGAGCCAAACGATATTCACGAAGCCACTGGCTGCGCGATGGACTACAGAAGAAGTCTGGATCTAGATCGACCAACGAAACTGGAGCGGGCATCGAGGCGTCTCCTAATTAGGGCGGAAGCAAGGTGGGTGGGGCACAAAATCAAGGCGCAGTGAACGTAGGTATATCCGGTTCCCACTCACGGGGGAAAATTGCTATGGGCCGCAGGCTGCGACGGTGTGGGTTATTTTTGGCGGGGGAGAGATATCTTCCAAGGCGAAATCACTGGCTCAATCCCGTGCGCGTGATGGCTTCCGATCAAGCAAGCTGGGTTCTAATGATTTGGCAGGAATAGTTTTGAATGAATGACGGCCATGGCCAAGGCTGGATACGGGGTGGCTTTGCACCACTCCCGCATAGACTGAATGAGAGTTTTTCTAGTGCTTTGGTTTATTATCCTGAATTATTCCTCTGCTGTGATCAACAAGACCTATAAACACTTTCATAATACTGATATAATTCATTAAGTTAATAATTAATGGAGGCGTATTGATGATTCATAGTGGTGAAGAAAGAACTAACGGAATTCGCTGCCGTTTCAACCCATCGATAGGGATCGATTTTCAGTAAGCAAAGATCAGCTCAGACACCGGCATCTTGTTAATGAGGGAGATTGATGAGCGTTTTGGGATCATATCTGCCCTTGAAGGAATGCTTCAGGATTCAAGGAACGTGTCACACACCCAACACAGTTGTACGGACCTTCTGCGTCAACGTGTCTATCAAATCGCAGCAGGCTATGAAGACCGCAATGACGCCAATGAGCTTCGCAAAGATCCGGCCCTTCGTCTTGCTCTGGACAAAAACAACGCTTATGCGGCAAGCCAGTCACTCTTGTCAAGATTTGAAAACAAAATACTGGGTAACCGGCAGGGACTTCATGCTTTGGACGTTGTGCTCCAACGGAGCATCGATCCCCTCTTGAAACAGGAAGGAAAAGCCAGGTTGATCCTCGATCTCGACTCAAGTGAGGATCCTGCCCATGGCAGACAGGAAGGAGTGAACTACAACGGATATTTTAGAAAGAACTGCTATCATCCCCTGTTCTGTTTCACCTCTTCAGGAATTTGTCTGGCAGGGAAGCTCCGTGAGGGAAATGTCCATTCAGCTCATGGCGCACTGGAGATGCTCTCCCCGGTCGTGGAGAGATACCGGAAGCACTTCAAGCAATTCTGGCTCCGTGGGGACACTGCCTTTGCCAAGCTAGAACTCTATGCCTATTGCGAGGCAAAGGGGATGACTTATTTCATCCGGCTGAAATCGAACAACACCTTGAAAAATCTCATTGAACCCTATCTCGAAAGACCCACAGGAAGTCTGTTGAAATCTGGAATTGAAGAAAAATTCATTGATTTGTCCTATCAGGCAGGAAGCTGGGAGATACCACGCAGAGTGGTGTGCAGGATTGCCTGGCATGAGAATGAACTCTTTCCCCGGATCGGATTCGTTGTGACCAACTCCCGTATTTCAGTAGAGAAAGTAATCAAGGTCTACAATCGCAGAGCAGAGATAGAAAGCAGGATCAAGGAGGGCAAGAATACTTTGCGCTGGGACAAAACAAGTTGCCATCGCTTTGAGTCCAACGAGGCCAGGTTGAAGATGGGACTTATGGCCTACAATCTCCTTCATCTGCTCCGGAAGTTCTATATCCGTGGCGAAGGGGTTAGGCGTAGTGTCGAGTGGATGATCAGGCGCATGATCAAAGTGGGTGCGAAGTTCTCATACCATGCCAGACGCTGGCAGTTGCAGGTGTCGTCCGCTTTTCCATTAAGGCATCACTACCTTGCTGTCATTGACTCTGGATGATGAATCCACAGTAAGGGTGTTAATTTATTTTAGAAAAATATTTGTATAGAGCAGTATGTCAGGATCGTTTGGAAAAGGCTTGTCTGATGGATCTATTTCTCTTTATGGATGCCAACAGTTCAAATTCTGCCATAATGGCCTTGAATGAGCTCTAACTTTATCTTTGATTCTTAAGAGGTTGACCTCATTTACATCGGTTAAGTGGAGCTGCCGCATAATTCTTTAAACAGGCAGTTCCTTTAGAAATACGCTAAGTTTTCGTTCACTGTAATAAGTTGATGAATAATTCAGGCTTATAATTAATTGTGTTTAATCAAAATGTTATTATCAAAAATTCTGCTTATTTAGCGGAAATTCTAGTATGTTTGATCAACCCTTTGTTAGCCAAATATTTTTATGCCGTTAGATTTGATCATCATTACACCGGCAGTATCCTCTGAGATTCAATCTTCACCAGGAGAATTTTTAAAAAAGTTCCAAATAACTGTATGGAGAGGAAAGCCCTTGAAATTCGATCTGTGACCTGAGCCTTGCACAACATGGTAGCGTACCTGCCTACCAGATTCACATTCATCGTAAATAAACACCTTTGTACGGTAAGGCCCCCAATTGTCTTTGAAGCTTACTGGCACTGTTGCGCAGTTTGAATGTCGCGCCCAGTTTTCTGCACTTCGTTTTGCGGAAACAAACTTGTGGGGTATTTTGGACAATCCTCCCTCAAGTGGAATCAAAGGATCGTTGTCTCCATTAACTTGAAAAACGGAGATGCCCCTTTGAGGCGTTATTTTGAGCATTTTAACTGTTTGTTGGCTTACAATTGGTGCTATTCCCTTAAAAATTTCTGTTTCTTTACCGAGTTTATTGACTAATCCTGATCCATTGGAAATACCAACAGCATAAACAGATGTTGAATCTACAAAACCCAGTTTTGAAATTTCTTCAAAAATCTCTCTGACCCAAACAACATCATCAGCTTTAGATGGCTCAAGACTGAGATTCCAACTTTTTTTAAAACCCTGTGGAAAGACTCCGATAAACTGATTGTCGTCAATAAGCCTATGAACTTCACGCAGATTCTTGAAGAGTCCTGAGGCAGTGCCCTTCCCGCCATGAAAGTAAAATATTATTGGATAGTTTAAACGGCTCGGTTTAAGTGGAAATCGGACAAGATATTCGCGTTTCTGCAAAACTCCCTCGACCA
Organism: SAR324 cluster bacterium JCVI-SC AAA005; assembly: GCA_000224765.2. Lineage (GTDB taxonomy): Bacteria > SAR324 > SAR324 > SAR324 > NAC60-12 > JCVI-SCAAA005. Next base: position 3,282 of record AGAU01000368.1, read on the forward strand.
ACTGCGGAAGTGAAAACTTTTTCAGACCAGTTGGAATCCCGGATTCTGTAGGAAGATTAGAAGTTGAATCTGTTTGGGTAGAATTACGTTTTATTTGTAATGAATAATTATTTTGAGAGCACCCATGTAAAGCAAATAAGACTATGAATAGACTTGAAAAGATAGATAATCGCATCTGATGAATCAGCATTGGTGTTGCCATCAAGACCGCCCAGAGTAAATCCAGCATTATTCGTGCTGACTGATTGTCGTCGGATAATTTAGTAGGGATTCATCTGAAACAATTGTGAATGTTCCTGTCTCAACCTTCACTCCTGCTTCAATTCTTCTTTGAGTAAGTTCTTCATCTGCCTGGAACTTTTTTAGGGCTTCCATTGAATCAAAACGAATGACTGCATGTAATTTGGTTTCATCATCTGCTTGGGGTCCAGCAAAAACCATAGTCATTCCATATTCCTTCATTTTTTCACCACTTGCTTTGACCATGTCTTTCCAAGTCTGGAACCCTTTGGTGATTTCAATCGTAGTAACAACAAGCATAGCTTCCTTTCAGTAGGTAGTATTTTTAGGTTAGATGTTGCCCGGCCAAGGAGTGCTCTGAACCTAATTCAGATATTTGGTGGGGGATACGGTGGGGGAAAAGAATCAGGCTAAACAATATCTGCTGGGAAAGCTTTGAATTGAATGGCTTTTTTCGTGGCGGGGTCGACGGGGCTCGAACCCGCGACCTCTGGCGTGACAGGCCAGCGTTCTGACCAACTGAACTACGACCCCGTAACGGAAGGGAGCTTTTTTCATTGGGAGTGGTGGGCGCTACAAGGATCGAACTTGTGACCTACGGTTTGTAAGACCGTCGCTCTCCCAGCTGAGCTAAGCGCCCATGATTTAGTGGATAATGGTAAATTAGGTAAGATCAAACATGTCGAAGCT
>AGAU01000367.1 GCA_000224765.2 SAR324 cluster bacterium JCVI-SC AAA005
GGGGGGGCAGAGTTTTGTTCAGGCAAGTATTTCTCTGGAGATTCCAGTTGCTAGAGATGGACAGATTCACACTCTAAAAATCCCCGGGGATCAAACAAATCTGAGCATTGTCACTGAGAAAAAAGAGCTAGGTCGGGCCTTTGGACCGATGAAAAAACTCTATTGTGTTGAGGCAATACTACAAAAATGCAGCCTCTTGCAGCCTAGTGAGAAGAGAGAGGCAAAGTGGAAATGGAACCGAACGGATGACGATTTAAGAGAGTATTTGCGTGAAGTGTGTGATCAGTTACAACTCCCAGAAAAGCCTACCACACTACTAAAAAGATACGAAACCAGATCCGGTCAAATTAAGTTAAAGATGCCCCCGGAACGCTTCACATACAAAGGTTTGCCAAAAGAAGTTTCAGACGCAATAGGAGCTGTTCTAAAAACTGACAAGACCCGATAGGCTGCAAAAGGCTGCAACCGGGACGCATACAGTAATGAAGCCTTATGAGAACATGTGGAGACAGTCGGCAATTGGAGCCGGCGTTTTTCCATAACTTTTTCATAAAGGATTTATGAAAGATGAATTTAAACGCCTGATCAAACTGGATCAGGTAGAAGCCTTAACCGGCTTCAAAAAGTCATACCTCTACTCCCGCATCCAGTCAGGAGATTTCCCAAACCCTGTTCATATTGGCCGCAGCGCTCGTTGGGTCGAGTCAGAAGTGCTGGCCTGGGTGGAGAACAT
>AGAU01000366.1 GCA_000224765.2 SAR324 cluster bacterium JCVI-SC AAA005
TGGAAATCATCATCAACTGAAATGGAAATGCTCGGATAGTCTGGATTTTCTGGCTGCAGCTCAAAGCACTCCCTTGTCTGCACCAGTCGCTTGAGAGTGAACTCTCCATAGTCATCGAGTCCCCATTAGCACGGACAGAGAAAACATTGTTGGGGCCTGGAATCAGATACTGATGCAGATTTAGATAGCCGTCGTAGTAATCCTGAGCAGGGCTTGGAAAGCCAGCGGAGACCATTGATTCAAATAAGGGACGC
>AGAU01000365.1 GCA_000224765.2 SAR324 cluster bacterium JCVI-SC AAA005
AATTGTTACCAGATTAGATATTTAATAAATAATATTAGGCAGACAGTAGTGATGTAGCCTAGAAGTTAGCTGGTGGGGTGGAGGGAAGTGTCGCATGATGTCACTTCCCCAGGGAGAACTCTACGCCAACTTAGTTTTTCATTTTTATTGGCGTAAAGATCTACATCCGGACTTTGAGAGTTTTCAATATAAAGCACAGATGCAGGCACTAGTCAGCTTGGGGTGTATAGGGACAACCTTATCACTTGGGCCAAAAACTATCTATCAGATGGTAATTATTGAGTCAACTAAATATTTGCTTTGGGATCAACTGAGCCAACAAATTGATTTGCTGAGTCTAAAACTTTAGAATACCGAATTGGCAGTCAGATTAGTTTGGATTGTTCAGAACTCCCTGAAACTACTGCTTCACCCAATATTTGTCATGCTTTATCTGGGTAGCATCTACGTATTTCCCATCTAAGAGATTGGTTTCGCCATCAATGGCATATAAAATATTCCTGTCCCTGTAAACTTCTCTAGAAAAGTTAAGGATAGATCCTACTGGAAAAAAAGCTGAGAAAAGCCCTTCTATGTGTGTGATGCTCAAAACATAGTTTAATTTCATCAATTGTTTACCATCAACAATTCCTCCTTTTTCAATTGTAGTGGGGCCATTGGCGATTAAGTCTAATCCACTGGCACGTTGAGTACATTGAGCATCAGAATAAGTAAGTGATTCATGAGTACCAAAGTTAGTGCTAGAAAAAACTACTTTTCCCAGCGTGTAAAATCCCTCGATTTCTTCGCTTGCTTCGCATCTGCCTAACCATGTCCCTTCATAATCCGGACTAGAAGAATTACCTCCACCTGAAGGCGCACACCCGTTGAATAGAAAAACAAAGTTGAACCAGAGTAAAGTTAAGGTAGATAGATGAAGTTTTTTCATTTGAACACTTTGATTAGATTTGATTAGAAAGTTAAGAACGACGAATTGCTTCTTATTATTCAGCGCAGATTCAATATCAACTAGTAGATAACTTTATGTAAGCATTGAGTGGTCTTCAAGCTCACAAATCTTATACCAATGGAATATCAATCCGATGCATTAGCTAGTAGGAATCAGTCGGTGGGGTGAGTCTAGGAAAGGTGGGATCCAGTTTTATTGAATCCCACATGTAATAGATACGATATTACTAGTCATTCAGTTTTACTTAGTGCAATCAAAAAATACGGGTAGAAATGTCAAAACAGGTGGTGAAGTAGCGTATTCATTTGCCATGTCATGAAGTCCTAACTCTTCTCGCCATTGAAAATATTTCTTATATTCTTCTATAGAATCCCAACATCCAACAACTCTAACAACAAAATCTGTCTTATTGTTTTCAGCGTCTTCTTCGCCGTTTGTAACGTACATCCAACGGCAGGCATCAAAAATTTTTGTAACCGTCACTGCTTGTCCCATCAGGTTTAGAAACTCAGTGTGCTTTTCAGGTTTGATCCCCCACCTAAAGTTTATAATGACAGACATCTGGCCTCTTTAAGAAGGTTTTAGCTGGTCTCAATACACAAATTGACATTGACAAATAACAACCTATTAGTTAGTCATAAAAACTCAAAATATTTCTTTGCAATATAAGCAAAAACTTTAGACCAGCAGATTAGTAATCCGCTGGTCATGAGCTGATCTATGCGGGAATGTCAGGTAAAGATATCGAGAAGAAACAGCAGAAGCGCAAGTATGGATTGGTAACGCGGTTAAGTAGCCATGGGAGCGGAAGACTAAGTGGCGATCAGATGAATGTTTATGTGGCGAATCGCTTTGTTGTACCGGAGATAGATGCTGCTCAACAAGTGAAGTTTGCTGCCGGAACATTACGACTAGATACCCTGACGCGCCAGTACATTCACGAGCACTTCGAGTATCAATATCTAGTTGTAAAGCATAGTGCTGAAGCCTATGCGTTGGAGCGACTTTGCCAATGCGGCTATGTCTTCGAACAACGCCCTTATCTCAATCCAGACAAAGCAGCGCCAACAGCTGCTGATTTTTCTATGCTGGATGCAATACTCCTTGAATCGCATCAATGATGTCGCCTTCTTCGTGATGCGAAACTAATCACCCGCCATAATCCGATCTATTCTGTACCGATACTAGCGCAGCCCGCTGCATCACCGCGTTCAAACGTGAGTGATGTCAGGAGTGCTTTAAGAGATCATGAATGGTCAAAAATTTTTTTATTTGATAGCAAACGCGAGAAACATCGTCTGATGGCGATATTGAGAGCTCTAGCGTAATATTTTGAAGTGTAGTGCCGGTATGAAAGCTATATAGCGGTCATCTGCCGTTCTGGTAGCTTTAAAAAACCGTAGTCGTAGCCGTCAGCACTGAAAACCTTAGCGCTGACGTACTTGGACTGAAAGGGAAATACCTTGCCGGTACTTTTCCTAATCCTGACTCTGGTCTCGTCTGTT
>AGAU01000364.1 GCA_000224765.2 SAR324 cluster bacterium JCVI-SC AAA005
ATTGTCTGAAGAGTCACTGGTGATGCCATAGCCAATGTCACTTTCAGAAGTCCCCAATTGCTGAGCCCAACCAGTCTTGGCTGTTACACTGCAATTACCAAAGGCATAAGATCCATTGAGCGTTCCATTACTGCAGGCTCTGTTTTGAGAGACACAACTATTGCCATAAGGCACTGAAGAAGCCTGATAAGCTGCTACACTTGAATTATGTGCTACTGTCTGACCATTAAAACTACAACTTGCTGCCTCAACCACTGAACAGCTTGAGTTACTGTAAGAACCATTGAGCGTCCCATTGCTACAGGATCTTGTTTCAGAAACACAACTACTTCCAAAATTTACCGAAGCTGATTGGTAGGCAATTACCGAACTTCCACTTTGAACTGTCTGATCATTGAAATTGCAGCTGGCAGCCTCAGCAACAGAACAGCTTGAGTTATTGTACGAACCAGAAAGTGCACCGTTACTGCAGCCTCTGTTTTCTGCAACACAGCTACTGCCATAACTCACTGATGCTGCTTGGTAAGCAGTGACTGAACTCCCACTCTGAATCGTTTGGCCATTGAAATTGCAAGATGCTGCTGCCACACAGCTGTCAAATCCATAACTTCCAAATAAGAATCCATTATCGCAGTAACGAGTCTCTGAAATACAGTTGCTTCCGAATGGAACCGAATTAGACAGATAAGCCGTTGCGGATTGCCCATCATTAATGATCTGACCATTAAAGCTGCAACTCTGTGCTTGCTTCACGGTGCAACTACTATTCGCATAAGTTCCGCTAAGTACTCCATTAAAACAACTCCTCACCTGTGAGCTGCAGGTGCTTCCAATGGGTACAGTATCCGCCAGAAAAGCAGTTATAACTCCACCGTGTGGGACATCAGATCCATTGAAAGCGCAACTGGCAGGCCCAGCTTCACTGCAGGTTTGAAACGGATAGGTTCCACCTAAGACCCCATTGGCACAAAAGCGCTGCTCTGATTCACAATTCTGACCGAAGGGCACTGTTGAGCTTTGGTAGGTGGTCACGCTAGTACCGTTGGCAATTGAATTTCCGTTGAACTGACAGTCGGTGGCTTCCTGCACCTTACAGCTCATGTAGGCATAGGAGCCACTCAGTAAGCCGTTATTGCAGAAGCGGGTTTGAGAGGAGCACAATTGGCCTGCAGCTACATTCGGTGACTGGTAGGCGATAACGCTTCCACCATTGGGAACGGATCCACCAGCAAAGTTGCAGTTTACTTGAATTGTATTGGAAGGTTGGTTAGAAGGAACATTGTCTGGGGTGACTGCTACAAAACCAGGGACTAGTTGGCGGATATCGTCTTGACTCCCAATGCTTCCTGGTCGTCCTTCTGAATTGAGGCTACTGTGCAGGTGATTGATCGCCTCATCGGCATTTACAATTGGTCGTTTGAGAATGTTCTCGATGAAAGGATTGACCTGAAGCTGAAACTCAGTGATTGGGATATCAAACTTGAATGCCTGCTGGGCCAACATTGAGCGGGTTGCCGGACTGACGCTTATACCATTGGCTGGATCACCATCCTGATCAAGTGATTGTAGCAGGCGGGAGATGTTGATCACCCGACGGTCAGCGGTGTTGTTTGTGCCAGCTAGTTCTACCGGAGTAATCAGTTCGCCGCCCTTAACCTCGCCTAATACGGTTTCACCAACTGAGAAGGTGACCTGATCCCCACTGCGGTACTGGAACTGGCCATTGGTATTGGTCAAGCCCAAGAGGTTGGAAGAGGTTCTGTAGCTCACTCCTCCGACAGCACTGTCGAGAAGGGTGCCAGTTAGCGTCGGGGTATTTTGATTGGTATTACTTGCTCCACTCTGACTAGAAGATGATGAACCACCATCCTCACCACCACCAAGCCCACCGGCAGCAATGGCAACTATGGCGGCACCACCGGCAGCAATTCCTGCAGCAGGCCCTGTTTCAAACCCTCCCTCTGTTTC
>AGAU01000363.1 GCA_000224765.2 SAR324 cluster bacterium JCVI-SC AAA005
GCTCAAGGCCTTGAAGCTCAAAGCTCAGCTTGAACAAGCTAGCAATGCAGAAGGAATGTATGAGCAGGCCTTACTCAGTCTAGAGGTCTGAAAAAGCTATTGTTTTCTACACTGAGCGTCTTCTCAGTAGCTTCTAAACTACTCTTATCTATTAACTTTTCTAGTAAAAGAGGCTCAACTCTTTTTTAACAAAGATAGCTTTCGAAGATACAGAACCCCTACAATTGGTGAACTAGCTCAAGGAAGCTTACAGCACTACCAATCCCACCTGCCTCTATCCAATCATCCAGATTCACTCTAATCTTTAATATACCTCTCAGAGTTCTCAGAACCGTCTTGGTTATGTTTTATAGAATCTATTATCAAATTAGTCATTAATTATATTTCGGCTGCTGGTGAGAGATCTGGAGATCTTAATGACAATATAAATATCTCTGGCACACTTTGTGGAGTTACCCCCTCCCCTTTCTATGAAAGATCAATACTGTAGAATATAGATCTCAGACTTAATACTAATTTTCCCATTCTAAACAAGTCAATTTCCTAAGCAGAATCAGTCTGCTAGATCGCAATCTACAGAAGCTAGCTCCCCGACCCAATATTCATCCAACAACTGAAAAGTCCTGTAATTCATTTCTTAATTTAGATTTGATATTGCTGCTACCACTAAGCACTATCCGAATTCCCAGTAAGTCTGTTTCCAGCTACTATACTTCCACTTCTACCAATTGAGGGGATCTGATGAGCGAGAAGACGATTGTTTATAATGACGGCTCAGCCTACGAAAAGATGATGGGGGTCTGGAGCCAATTATTAGGGACACAATTCATCGAATGGCTGAATCCTAAAGATGGTCAAAGTTGGATTGACATTGGCAGTGGTACTGGAGCATTTAGTGCTCAAATTGCTCAATTCTGCTCACCTAGTCAGATATTAGGCATTGAGCCTTCAGAAGCCCAAATCGAATTCGCTCGTAAACGCTCCATGGCGCACCAAGTTACTTTCCAGACTGGGGATGCGACAGCGTTAGCCTGTGAATCCTCTTCTTTCGATGTAGCAACCATGGCCTTGGTTCTCTATTTTCTACCTGATCCAGCTATTGGAGTGAATGAAATGAAGAGAGTCGTAAAACCTGAGGGCATCATTGCTACTTATGACTGGGATGTTCCAGGTGGCGGCTTACCGCATGAGTGGCTTCACAAAGAGCTTCGTAAACGAGGGATCGAGTATCCTTTGCCTCCAACCGCTGAGGTTTCAAGGATGGATGAACTCGAAAAGCTTTGGAATGAGGCGGGTTTAAGACTAATTGAATGCAAGCAATTCAGGGCCACACGAACATTTACAAACTTCAAAGAACTTTGGGATATTTCAATGAAAGCTCCAGCATTTTCAGGGGTTTTTGATGATTTGGCTCCAGAAGTAATTTCGGACATCCGCTCCACCGTTGAAAGTGAGCTAACTGAAAGCTCTTCTGGTTCTGTCAGTATTCACGCTCACGCTAATGCAATCAAAGGGATCGTTTAGTATAATTCTGGCCGCTACATAAGCTCCACCATTCAAGGATTTTAATCATCTTCGATTGATTGCCTCTAGCCTGCTCCTACCTAATTACCAATAGTTTATATCTTCCCCTGCAACGTAAGTAGTAAGCTCGCTTTATTGCCTGGCACGACGACTCTTGACACATTTCCTAGCAAAGCGTAGAAGTCGCAGTTGTCACAAAAAGTAAAAACTGCTGATCAGGTTGAAATATGCTACGTCGCTGGTTACTGCTTGGGCTTTGCTCACTGTTATTATTGAGTTGCGGGGAACCTGTTCCGGTAGACTGTACTCCAGATGAAGAACAATGCACCTCTGAAACGGAAGGTGGCTTTGAAACCGGCACAGTAGCTGGAGTTGCTGCCGGAGGAGCTGCGGTCATTGCCTTGGTGGGTGGAGCCAGTCTTGGCGGTGGGGATGATGGTGGGGGTTCTGGTGGTGGATCATCCAGTACTACAACTCCAAGTACTCCAACAACAGCTAAAGTCGGAGTCCTGCTTGACAGTGTGGTGGCTGGCGTCAGCTTTGAGACCAGCAGTGGGCTGACAGGGCTAACCAATGCCAGCGGGGAATTCTCCTACCAGACTGGAGATACGGTCAGTTTCCGTCTTGGGGATGTTGAGCTAGGCAGTGTGGCGGCCTCTCCAGTACTCACTCCTGTTGAGCTGGTTGGTGCCGTCAGTACAGCAGATAGAAGGGTCATCAATCTCTCCCGCTTTCTCCAAAGCGTCGATGATGACGCTGATCCCACC
>AGAU01000362.1 GCA_000224765.2 SAR324 cluster bacterium JCVI-SC AAA005
GATCGTCGTCTGAACCGTCAGAAGGGAGCCAAGGACCCAGCAGAGTGGTTACCACCGAGAACCCTACCGATAACTCACATCGCCATCCATTCTAGATAAGATTGACAGGCCCGTTACTTGGTGGCTGAATCTTTACCTCGTCGTCTTGCTTAAAAGAACGGTCGACAGAATTCGGAACGAAAGAGTTGAACACCCCGGCAGGTGAGAAAGCGATAGGAGCTAAGATAAGCGCAGTGAGTACATTGCATCGTTAGTTCTCCAAATCTCGGGATTTCTTCATTCATCTAAACGACGCAAGTACACCAACTCAAATATATTGAAATTAACCTTTATTTCCACTTAGGCGTAAATGATGACCTTCAAATCAATTTTTAAGAGATTGCATAAATGAAGTTATTAAAACACAAAAAA
>AGAU01000361.1 GCA_000224765.2 SAR324 cluster bacterium JCVI-SC AAA005
GGGGGGGCTTGGTGCTCTGGCAACTCGCGACGGACTTGATTGCACTGTCTATCCAACTAATTGCACCATGATTCAAACTGAATTTGCAGAGTCTAGAGCCCCAATTCTAGTTGAAAGAAATCTTGCACCTGACACAGCTGGCAAAGGGAAATTCCGTGGTGGATCAGGTCAATATGTCAAAATAACATCGCTCTCCGACCAACCACTTCAATTTAGTTTTAGACCTAATTTTATGAAGAATCCACCAAAAGGCTTCTTGGGCGGTAGCAACGGAGGGAGCGCAAAAATACTTGTTAATGGAAAAGATCAGACTGATGACCCGCTTGTTATCGGAAAACTAGAATATGTTGAAGTTATCACTGCTGGTGGTGGGGGAATTGGTGACTACAATTGTAGGTCAAGTATTGGCATGAATTCCGACAATATCAATCAAATATATAGGTAACTGTCCTAACCTAATACATTACCCATACATAAAATGAATGTATTGATAACTGGAGCAGGGGGGTTCATCGGCAGCTTCTTAGTGGAATCGAT
>AGAU01000360.1 GCA_000224765.2 SAR324 cluster bacterium JCVI-SC AAA005
ACATGAATTTATGTCTGCTTACCGCAATTCTGACGAAATTTTAGAGAGCTATCCTGAAGATGAAATGTACTGGTAGAGCCTAATCCACCGCAACGAATCAGCCTTAATCCAAAAAGTAAGTTAGTAAACTTATAAAATATGAAGAGAGTCAAATGGAAGAAAAACATTTCTTTGCAACACATACTTTTGTTTCTGATGAAGCTCGCAAGGAATACCTAACCCCACCAGAAGAAATCAAAAACGAAAAGAAGTGGGCAGAAGATGCCATTGGTGAATACGCGAGATGTATGCAGACCTGGTGTGGTAATGATGAATTCT
>AGAU01000359.1 GCA_000224765.2 SAR324 cluster bacterium JCVI-SC AAA005
TGAGACGACATGCCCACGTGCAAACGCCTCCTCTAGGGTCACTTTCTCGATACCCAACTTTGCAGCGTCTTCCACCGAAAGAAATGGTTCGAATACTAGCACGTTCAAGTGAAGGGGTGCCAGCTGTTCAATCACTTTTCGGCCGATCATCCCAGCCCCGAGTAAGGCGATAGTTGCCCCGTAGTTCCCGACTCCGACAAAGGCATTCTTATGTCCTTCTGGCGTGGTGCAGTCACGAATGTTTCGAAAATAGCCCTTGGTCGCCAGCAGGATCTGTGAAACTGTGAACTCGGCAACGGGAACCGCATTTGCTGCCCAAGCACTGATCACAAGTACCTGTTTTCTCAAAAAAGGTTCTGCAAAGAACTTTACGGAACCAGCTGCATAGAACACTGCTTTGAGTGAGGGTAGCTTGGCAAGCTGTGTTGCATTTAGCGTCGGCATGCCCCAGGTGGAGAAGATCACCTCGACTGAGCGGAGATTTGGCACATGGGCGTCGAAGTTTTCAGCAGAGATAATCACGGGGTAGAGATCACAGAACTCAGCCAAACGATCTTTGCGCCCATTTCCGTAGACCATGTCGAGGGATGCTGGTTGATTACTGAAAAATGCTGCTTTTGTTTTCAAATACTGAACTCTGGAGCGCGTGCTTATTCTTAACGAGACAAAGGAAAGTCGGAAATACTGATTAAAGCTCTTGTGCGTGGAAAGGGAACTCTTCTCTATATCCTGTCCTACCGACCCAATAAGGCTGCCACAAAAGTAATGGAATTGGGTTTCCGTTTGTGAATCCGTGTCACTTTGTTAGACATCGGATTGAGCCAAGAAGCGGATTGCATCTTCGAAGCGGTCGTCTCCCCAGAAGATTTCTTTTCCAATTGAAAAAGTGGGTACTCCAAATACGCCGTGACTCTTGGCGAGTTCCGTGTTGTGTTCGTAAATTTGAATCGTTGAAGCCATTGTGGCTCTCGAGATGACATCGCTGGCATTTTTGTTCAGCAAGGAAAAAACTTGGCTAAGATTTTCATTGGAACCAGCCTCTAGTCCTTCGAGGAACCAAAGGGAATAAGTGGTCTCGAGATAGTCCAGAAACCAGCCTTCTGTATTGGCTACAACTCCCACCTGATTGGCCAAATCAAAATTTTTCAGAGGGTAGGGAGCTGGCACTTTGGGAATCGAAATCCCATAGTATTTGGCTCTACGTTCAATATCCCTCCACATGTGCTGGACTTTCGGTTTTTTGGAAGGAGGAAATGGGATATTGTCCATCTCTTTCATGATTTTCCGAATACTGATTGGAACGAATTTCAGTTGAAGATTGTATTCTTGCAGCATGGATTTCATCCGCATGGCTGTGAGGTAGGTGTAGGTGCTCCCTACAGAAATCCAAGCTGTTATTTTTTGGCGACTCATTTTTCTTTTAGAACTGGCAGTACAAGTTAAGGAACGGTTTCATCAAACTGATGAATCCAAAATCTGTTTTTGCATTCACATCGATTCTTCTCGACAACTGATTGAGCAGAAAATCAGTCATTGACCTCTCTTGAAAATTTGCATTGCTATGCCAATTTTGGGAGATTGTTGACCATAGCTTTTCTCATCCAATTGCATGGAAGAGATAACTTAGCTTTCAATGAGTCCGGGTGGCAAATGTAAAATCCAACTGGTCGGTAGATTGACAATAAAAGTTTGGGCAAAGTAGATGAGCTCACATTGAGCTAAATAAGTTTCTCTATCGAAGATATTTGATGAAAGAATTCAGATGGTGAATTGGAATGATATGAGTCAGTTACAAAGAAGGATTTCTGAGACAAGTGTTGGAGTCCAGAGAAGAGAAGCTGTGCTGAAGGAGCTAAGCCCTGAGTTGGGACAAGTCATCCTGGAAATCGGATGTGGGGGTGGTCAACTGCTAAAGGAAGTGGGATTGAGAGTCGGGCCCAGTGGCAAGGTGATTGGCCTGGATATCAGTGCAGATCAAATTACAGCTGCAAAAAACTTTTGTGAAGAGGTCGACAACATTGAGTTTTTCAACGGCAAGCTTGAAGAACTCGAATGGAGTGATCATCAATTAGATTCAGTGACCTCTACACAAACCCTGGAATATGTTGAAGACTTGGACTCCCTGATGACTTCCATGGTGAAATTGATGAAACCAAGATCCAAGTTTGTGAACTATTCCACCCTTTGGGATTATTTTCGATTCCACGGACCAGAAGAGAAACTAAATCAAATGATCCATACAGCGGCTATACATCAAGCTCATTTGATGTTGCCTTCGAATCTGCTTGGGATCTTGAACAATTATGGCTTTCACAATGTTAGAACGACTCCGACACCCTTCTTCTTTACCAAGCGAGACGGTAATTCCTTTGCGAATTTCACAGAAATGAATCTAGCGAAGGTCGCTCTTCAGAATGGTGTTGCCGAGGAAACAGTCAGCGAATGGAGAAGACAACTGAAAGTAGCGGAGAAAGGAGGGAGGTTTTCCTTCACTGTGATTGGTGTGGTGACGGCAGGGTATTTGGCGTGATGGTGAAATTTTTTGGGGAATAAAGCGATTTTCTCAAATTCT
>AGAU01000358.1 GCA_000224765.2 SAR324 cluster bacterium JCVI-SC AAA005
TGACATTGGCTATGGCATCACCAGTGACTCTTCAGACAATGTCTATGTGACCGGAGGCACTGCTGGTGGTCTTGATGGCAACACTAATGCTGGGTCATCTGATCTCTTCGTCGTCAAGTACAACAGCAGTGGAGTCAAACAATGGACTCAGCAACTCGGGACTTCTTGGTCTGATTTTGGGAAAAGCATCACCGTTGGTCCCAGCGGTAATATTTTTGTGACTGGACACACTGAAGGGGATCTTGATGGTAATACCAACGCGGGTCATACAGCAGGGGGAGCAGACATCTATATTGTTAAATATGATAGCAATGGAGGAAAGTTATGGACCCAACAATTGGGTGTCCACAAGAATGATTATGCCACAAGCGTTGTAACCGATTCTTTGGGTAATGTTTACGTAACTGGGACCACTTATGGTGGCCTTGACGGTAATAAAAATGCTGGGGATAGAGATCTTTTTGTAGTCAAATATAATAGTAATGGTGTCAAGCAATGGACGAAGCAACTTGGAACACTTTACGTTGATGGAGGAGAAGGCATTGCCGCAGATGCTTTTGGAAATGTCTATATAGCTGGTACCACTAGCGGTGGCCTTGATGGAAACACCATTGCTGGAGGCAGTGATATCTTTGTGGTCAAGTACAACAGCAGTGGTGTTAAGCTGTGGACTCAGCAACTCGGGACTTCTGAAGGTGACGTTGGCTATGGTATTGCTGTAGACGCTAGTGGAAATATTTATGTTAATGGAATTACTCGTGCAGATTTCGACGGCTTATCCAATGCAGGTGTTTACGATATTTTAGTTGTGAAGTTTAATAGCAATGGAGTAAAGCAGTGGACTCAGCAACTGGGTAGTACAAGCAATGAATGGGCGTTCGCTATTACTAGCGACTCGAATGGCAATGTCTATGTGACTGGCTACACTGGAGGAGACCTTGATGGCAACACCAGTGCTGGGTCAGATGATCTCTTCGTAGTCAAGTATGACAGTGCTGGAGTCAAGCAATGGACTCAGCAACTCGGGACTTCTGAAAGTGACATTGGCTATGGCATCACCAGTGACTCTTCAGACAAT
>AGAU01000357.1 GCA_000224765.2 SAR324 cluster bacterium JCVI-SC AAA005
AGTCAATACTTTGAACACCAAGTCCAAGCAAAAGCGCATGGGACGTTTCGTTGGATCCAATAACGCTACGGACCAACGTTACTTTGATTTGATTGGCACTCATTTTTAGAACCTGATATGTTCGACTTCTTTACCTCGACTCCTTGCAACTTCCTCAAAACCACGCAGCTTTAGCAACGCATCTATCGTCGCACGAGTTAAATTATGTGGATTCCGTGAACCCAAGCATTTCACAGTAATATCAGCAATCCCCACAGATTCCATTACTGCGCGCACTGCTGCTGCTGCAATGATCCCGTGGCCTGGTCTGGCTGGCTTCATTAGTACAGAACCGGCACCGAAGCGCCCAATAATCTCATGGGGAATGGAAGTTCCTTCTAAACGCACGCGCTGCATCTGCTTGGAAGCTTCTGCAACTCCTTTACGGATTGCTTCTGTCACCTCATTAGCTTTACCTAGCCCTAGTCCAATTTTACCAGAACCATCTCCAACAACCACCAATGCACTGAAGCTGAATCGGCGTCCTCCCTTGACAACCTTGGCAACACGATTGACCTTGATCACGCGTTCGATCAGTTCACTTTCGTTTCTTCTCTCACTCAAAGCAGTTTCCTTTATAAAGAATCAGAAGTTGAGGCCTTCGCTACGAGCAGCTTCGGCCAAGGCCTTAACACGTCCGTGATAAATGAATCCGCCTTTGTCGAAGACTACTTGCTCAATACCCTTTTCTTTGAGGCGTTGGGCAATGTCAGTCCCGACCAGTGTTGCGCTCTCCACTCCGTCTTTCTCTGAAAAACGCTCGCGGGCTTCCAATGTTGAGGCTGAGGCTAACGTGTTTTGGCCCAAGTCGTCAATCGCCTGTACGTAGATGTGGCGTGATGACTTGAAAACACATAGTCTTGGTCGTTCTGCAGAGCCGCTGACTTTTTTCCGAACACGGCGATGGCGTGCTAACCGGGCTTCTCGTTTTTTCTGGGCAATAGACTTCATGATTACCTGGGGCTCAATTATTTCTTACCACTCTTTCCAGCTTTTCGCAGGATTTTCTCTCCTTCAAACAGGACTCCTTTGCCCTTGTAAGGCTCAGGTGGTCGCATCTGCTTGATCAATGCTGCGACTTGACCCAGCGCCTGTTTATCACACGACTCGAGAACAATCTGAGTGCTTGCGTTAACTTTTGCATCTACAATATCTGGTAGCTCGTATCTAATCGGGTGCGAATAGCCTAGGTTGAGTTCGAGCGTTTTCCCACTGATCGCAGCTCTGTAACCGACTCCAACCAAACGAAGTTGCTTTTGAAAGCCCGCACTGACTCCAGTGATCATATTGTTCAATAGCGAATAGAGTGTCCCCATCTGGGTTCGCGCTATCGTATCTTCTTTGTAATCTGCCAGAATCTTGATCTCATCATCTTTGTGTTCCAGTTGCAGCTTTTCGTGCAGGCTGACCTGCTGTCGCCCTTTTGGTCCAGTTACCAGAATTTGATTCTCGTCAATCTGGATTTTCACAGATTGAGGGATTTTGATTGGACGTCTACCGATACGTGACATATGTTCCTCTTTACTGGCTCACCATACTTGGCAGAGCACTTCTCCACCAATTTTGCGTGAGCGACATTCCTTGTCTGACATGACTCCATGTGAAGTCGACAGAATCGAAATCCCCTGTCCACCTAGCACTTTCTTCAGATCTTGAGAGCGCTGGTAGGTTCTCAAACCTGGTTTGCTGACACGTTCAATGTTCCGGATGACTCGTTTACCTTCATAGTATTTAAGCTGGACTACTAATTCTCTAAACGCACCGCTCGGCATCACTTCGTAGCTAGTGATAAAACCTTCTTCTTTAAGTACATCAAGGATGTGCTGCTTGATCTTTGAGTGTGGTACCCGGGTCTCAGCGTGCATTCGCTGATTAGCGTTACGAATGCGGGTCAACAAATCAGCAATGGGGTCTGACATAGACATAGCGAATCACCAACTCGATTTAGTTACGCCAGGAATCAAGCCCTGATTGGCCTTGAGACGGAAGCAAATACGGCACATTCCAAAACGGCGCAGGTAACCTTTGGGGCGTCCGCAGAAGGAGCAGCGGCTATAGTTACGTATTTCGAATCGCTGCTTGCGATTGCACTTATTGATTAATGCTTTTTTTGCCATGAATTACTTTCGGAAAGGGAAGCCCAGACCCTTCAACAAGCCCAGTGCCAGTTGATCGTTCTGCGCAGTCGTTACGATGGAGACGTTCATACCCCGGATTCTATCAATCTGGTCGAAGTCGATCTCTGGAAAAATAAGCTGTTCCTTAATTCCCAAATTATAATTACCTTTGCCATCAAAGCCTTTGGGAGAGATACCACGGAAATCTTTGACGCGAGGCAAGGCAATCTGTACCAGTCGATCCAAGAAGCTCCACATTCGCTCGCGGCGCAGTGTTACCATACAACCGATCTGCATTCCCTCACGGAGTTTAAATCCTGCAATGGATTTTCGAGCTCTTGTGACAACAGGTTTTTGGCCAACAATCTGAGCCAATTGCTCTGTGGCTTGATCAATGGACTTTGGGTTTTGGACAGCCTCGCCCAGTCCAACATTGACAGTCACCTTGGAAATTCTGGGAATCAGATGGATATTTTGGATTGAGAATTCCTCTTTAATCTGAGGAGAAACTGTCTCCGAATAGAGTTGTTGCAGGTTCACGGCTTAGCCTGATTTAGAGAGTTTTTCCTGTTTTCACACAGATGCGTTGCTTCGTTCCATTTTCAGAGGTATTGCGAAAACGCACTCCCTTCTCAAGGTCTGGGCTTAGTAGTGCGACGTTGGAAACATGGATAGGGCCTTCCACGTCCTTAATGCTTCCTTGTTCACCATTGCGCTGTGCTTTCGCATGCTTGGTCTGCATGTTGGCACCTTCAACGATCACACGCTTCTTATTCCAATCCACGTAGTTGATCTTGCCTTGTAGGCCGCGGCTCTTACCAGCAATGACAATTACTTCATCTCCCACTTTAAGGCGGGATATTCTTCTTTCACGCATAAAACGTCTCTATGTCGATTGATATTAGAGAACTTCTGGTGCCAGTGACACAATCTTCATAAATTTGCCGCTACGTAGTTCACGAGCGACTGGCCCGAAGATACGAGTTCCTACTGGCTCACGCTTGTTATCAAGGATTACTGCCGCGTTTCGATCAAATTTGATGTATGATCCGTCTGCTCGCCGCACTTCCTTGGTAGTACGGACAATCACTGCTTTGACCACTTCACCAGATCTCACTTTTGAATTTGGTATCGAGTCTTTCACCGAGGCAACGATAATATCACCTAAGCCTGCATAGCGTCGCTTGGATCCTCCTAAAACTTTAATACACATCAGGCGTTTAGCTCCGGAATTATCTGCGACTTCCAGAATGCTTTGCACTTGAATCATGCGGCTCCTGTTGTGTTATCTTTGATAGAAAGCAAGCGCCAAGTCTTTGTCTTACTGATCGGGCGACACTCGATGATCGAGACATAGTCTCCTGTTCGCGCTCGATTTTGTTCGTCATGCGCTTTAAATTTTTTGGATCGGCGGATCGTGCGCTTGTAGAGTGGATGCTTGACCACGGTCTCAATTTTGACCACGATTGACTTGTCCATCTTATTGCTAACAACTACACCGCTACGAATCTTCTTATTCTCTGTCATACCTTGCGCTCAGAAATTAGGGTCTTCAGGCGGGCTATATCACGTCGGTTTTTCTTAATGACCGAGGTGTCTTCCAAATTGCCCAGTACCTTATTGAAACGATTGCGAAGCTGTGATTCCTGTAACTCAGCAATCTTGCTGTGGATTTCCTGATCTCCGAGGGCGCGGAAGTCTTCGTTCTTCATATGATCAAGCTGCGTTTGATGATTTTGGTCTTCACTGGCAACTTGTAACCTGCTAGAGTCAGTGCTTTTGTTGCCACGTCTTCGTCTACCCCATCAATCTCGTAAAGTACTCGTCCCGGTAGAATCGGAGCAACCCACGAATCGACAGAGCCTTTTCCTTTACCCATCCGAGTTTCAGCAGGGCGCTTGGTGATCGGCTTGTCCGGGAAAATACGAATCCAGGTCTTACCTCCACGTTTGAGGGTTCGGTTAATTACCCGGCGAGCTGCCTCAATCTGGCGGGCACTGACATACCCTCTTCCAGTTGCTTGTAGCCCAATCGCTCCAAAACTGACGGCGCTAGCGTTGTAAGATTCTCCAGTCATTCGGCCACGCATCTGTTTACGATGTTTGGTCCGCTTCGGCATCATCATAGCTTACCTCTCTCGTCTTCTTGATCTGCGTAAATTATTGCGACCAAAACTCTCCCCTCGATAGACCCAGACTTTCACTCCAGTAATACCGTATGTTGTCAGAGCCTCCGCAAAACCATAATCGATGTTGGCTCGCAAGGTATGCAATCGTACTCGACCCTCACGGGCCCATTCGGTTCGAGCCATTTCTGCTCCGTTGAGCCGACCTGCAATCATGATCTTACAGCCCTCAATATTCATCCGCATCGCTGTTGCTAAAGTTCGCTTCATTGCTCGGCGGAAAGCAACTCGACGCTCCAACTGTGATGCAATGTTTTCAGCAATTAATTGTGCGTCGATTTCCGGCCGCTTGATCTCTCGAATATTGATTGCAATATCCTTTTTAAATTTATTGAGAAGGCTTTTGCGAATTCTTTCTACTTCATCTCCCTTGCGACCGATAATTATCCCTGGCTTGGCTGTGAAGATATTGATCTTAGTTTTCTTCGAAGCTCGCTCTACTTCGATCTTCGAAATCGAAGCCTTTTTCAAGCGATTTTTGACGAAGTGCTGGATGTCAAGATCCTCTTTGAGAGTCTCTGCATAACTTTTTTCTGCGTACCACTTTGAATTCCAATTCTTATTGACACACAGACGAAAGCCAATCGGGTTAACTTTTTGTCCCATAACTTTTCTCTCAGTTGGCCGATTCAACGACGATTGTGATGTGGCTGCTCCGCTTGTGAATTCGAGAAGCCCGACCCATTGCTCGAGGGCGGAAGCGCTTGAGCGTACTGGCTTCGTTAGCGTAGGCCTCCTTGATCACCATTTCATCAACGTCAGCTGACGAATCTCGGTTCATCGCGTTGGCAACAGCAGACTGGATCAACTTGTAGATCACAGGGGATGAGTTACGGGGTGTATTTTGCAAGATTGCCAGAGCCGTGCTCACGTCCTTATTTCGAACATTGTCCAGCACCAACCGAACTTTCCGGGGTGCGATTCGGATTCCTTTAGCGGTAGCTCTCGCTTGCATCATTTCTTCCCGCGCTTGTCAGTTTTCGCAATATGTCCGCGGTAGGTCCGAGTGGGCGCAAATTCACCCAGCTTATAGCCGACCATATCCTCGGTAATGAAAACTGGAATGAATCTGTTGCCATTGTGGACGGCAATGTTGGTGCCGACGAATTCTGGCAGGATCACTGAGCGGCGTGACCAAGTCTTGATCAGCTTGCGGTCGTTTCTCTCTTTGGCCGCTAACACCTTTTTTTCTAGGTGGTCATCGACGAAAGGACCTTTTTTCAAAGATCGTGTCATTATTTTCTCCTCCGTACGATGTACTTGTCGGTGGACTTGTTGTTGCGTGTTTTGTAGCCCTTGGTCGGTACACCCCAAGGAGTGACTGGATGGCGTCCACCAGATGTTCGACCTTCTCCTCCACCATGAGGGTGGTCCACAGGATTCATCACAACACCTCGAACAGTCGGGCGGAAGCCTTTCCAGCGCTTGCGACCAGCTTTCCCCACATCCAAATTCATGTGTTCGCTATTGCCCACTGTACCGATAGTAGCCAGACATTCGACACGCACTTTTCGAATTTCACCTGATTTCAGCTTAAGCTGTGCGTAATCCTCATCTTTAGCCATAAGTTGAACAGATGCTCCAGCGCTTCGGGCCAACTGGGCACCCTTGCCTTGCTTCAATTCCACACAATGGAGACTTGCTCCAACAGGAATTCGACCAATAGGTAGCGTATTGCCTGTGCGGATATCAGCTGTCGAACTACTGATTACCTCATCTCCAACTTTCAGTCCGTCTGGGTAGATAATGTAGCGCTTCTCTCCATCTACATATTGCAGAAGAGCAATGCGAGCGCTCCGGTTCGGATCATATTCAATCGCGACTACTTTAGCAGGTATACTAATTTTGTTACGCTTGAAATCAACAATCCGATAGCGTCGTTTGTGACCGCCACCTCGATGTCGCACGGTGATTCGGCCATTAGAGTTGCGCCCACCTTTTTTAGAGAGTTTCTCCGTGAGGCTTTTCTCCGGTTTGTTTTTGGTAACTTCCTCGAAACGGAAGCCACTCATGTCTCTGCGACCTGGAGATGTCGCTTTGAATCGCTGGATGCTCATGATCTACCTGAGTGCCGGAAACGAATTAGTAATTGGCAATGAACTCGATATTGTTACCCTCGGCCAAGGTCACGATGGCTTTCTTCCAAGGAGTACTCTTGCCAACGAAACGTCCCATGCGCTTTTGCTTGGACTTGGTGTTCAAAGTATTGACT
>AGAU01000356.1 GCA_000224765.2 SAR324 cluster bacterium JCVI-SC AAA005
GGAGAGTTAGTCGATGAATTACCAGCAGTGGTGATAAATATCAAATAATGAAATTGATACAATTGAGCCTTTGGATTTATCCTTGATGTACCTCTGCAGAGCAGCCTGACAGGTCATTCCAATGTCAAAGCAAGCTCCTGTACTGCTGAAGGCACCTCCGGTAAACCAGTCGCAGAAATTCTGCATCACGATATTTGGATCAAACTCTCCTTTAGACAGTTGAAGCCCGTCAGCAATCGATATGGCCATGCTTGTGTCGTCTGTCCAGTAACCTGCCTTGAGTTGGTGTGGTCCACCTTCCTTGTACTCTCTAACATATTCTGAGGCTTCTCTACGATCAGAGAACTCCGGATAGGCTCCATGGGCATCTCCAATAGCTAGTCCCTCCATCAAACAAAGGGCTTTACTGTGATTCATGACCTTTCGTGATTTCTACTGGAGGACATCTGTGGAAGCTTCTGTCATTTAGTTCCTTGAAGGGATGTATACAAAAGAAAAAGGCAGGTTCCCGACCCCGTAGGGGATCAGGAATACCTGCCTTTTTCATCAAGTGAGAAACCTAATTATAGCAAAGCCGGAGGGGCATCTCCAAATCAAGTGGATTGCTGCTTTTTGTCTGGGCTAGCTGGCTGCTGGAACTTGCTGCTGGAGTGCCTTTGAGAAGCTCCAGAATCGCTGTTGTTGGTTGTTTTGATGGGCTTGCTTGACGAGGAATCAAGCTACGTTTTGGCTGGAGAAGGATAGATTATTTGATATAATATATATTATTTCATTAGCTTCTGTGCCTTGACTTCAGATGACTGTGGTGGGATTTATCTCGGCAGATCTCGCATCCAACATTAACTATTCTGTTCACCGTAAAATAAACAACACATCAATGCGGAGATTCTATGATCAAGCATCAAGGTGGTTGCCACTGTGGAAAAGTTCGATTCACTTCTGATTATGATCCTTTGTTGGTTATCCAGTGTAATTGTAACCGCTGTCGGCGTCTGATGGGCACATTGAACGTATTTGCTGTCTTTGGCAAAGAAGAAATAGAATTTGCAGGTAAGACAACGAAGTATACATATAAAGGAGGAAGTGGAATGGACGCTCATGTGTACTCATGTCCTGTATGTTGTACACGTGTTTATGGTGAGGCAGAAGCATTTGATGGGATGAGAAGTGTTGTACTTGGTGCCTTCGATGATTCACTAGCACTCGAACCAAAAAGTGAGATTTTTACAAATTATAAAATGAAATGGATTCAAGACAATGGTTGTGTCCAAGAATCCTTCGAAGAGGCTGCGATAGTGGAAAGACTAAGTTCATTGATGCAGAATTTAGATCAACGAGCTTGAATAATCCGCATCACAATGAGCAAAGACTCTGTGATGCGATTCCTCATCCCTATACAAATTCTTCAAGCCCCAAACAACTACACCAGAATCTTGAGAGGGTGAAGGAGTCCCCATCTGATCACTCGTAGTCCTCCCAGTTCCAGTCTTGGCCTTCGCTGGGGTCGTAATCTAGCGGCTCAGATACTGTTTCCTGCTTCAATATTTTTCCATCTCTATAGGTGATCGCACTGATCGTGGACATATAGACATCCTCTTTTCTTGACCCAAAGAATCTATGGAGACAGACAAACTCGTCACTTTCAAAGATTGGTCTGAAAAAACCTATCACGTAGGTTTCCCTGACTGAAGATACAATGACTTTGTCATCTTCTAAATTGACCACGATTCCTGTATTAGGATCTGGAGCCGAATAATCGGGATGATAAATCTCATCTACTGTAGAAAAATCATCATTTTTAAAAGCAAGTCGCCATGCTTTGTCAAATTGTTCTGCCTTCGTCATTTTCTCTCCTTATGCTATAATCCGTGATTTGAATGCTTTGATGTTGCAGCCCACCCCAATCACTCGTAGTCCTCCCAGTTCCAGTCGAAATACTCACTTGGGTCAAAATCTAAGTCTTGTACTGTAGTTTTCTGTTTTATTATTTTCCCATCCTTGTAATTGAGGGCGTGCATGAAAGTCTCAAACGATGGTTCATTTTCTCCCTCTAGTTGAGATTTTACATACTTGTAAAAGCATAGAAACTCATCATTTTCATAGATTATTTCAAATGGGCCATAAGTACATTCTTCGTCTAATGTGGAAACAATAACTTTGTCATCTTCAAGATTCGCATAAATGCCTGTCCTAAAATCAAAAGATTTATAATCTGGATGATAGATTTCATCTACTATTGAAAAATCATTTTTTTGTGCTAGAACCCAAGCCTTTTCATATACTTCTGCTTTAGTCATTCTCTCTCCTCATGCTGGAATCTTTGTTTGAATCTCAAAAACACAGAAGCCGACGAGTCTCTGGCCTTTGAGTTATCTAGCCTCACCGTCAAAAATAATTAGTTCTTCCCTCTTCCAAGCCCATTCCCCCACTGTCCTCCAAGTCTATCCGATTGACTGATATACCTAGAAGCACAATGACGTTGCATCCATCAACCAATCCC
>AGAU01000355.1 GCA_000224765.2 SAR324 cluster bacterium JCVI-SC AAA005
GACAATACCAACGGAAACATTGGACTCTGGACACTCTACATTGGCGTGATCTTCATTTCCTTAGCCATTCTGGAAACACTGTTGGAAGTGCCAGCAGTTCAATAACTAGCTTCTCAAATCCGAATCCAGTTGGGGTCAATCAACATTCTGATCCTGACCTGCCTTGTGTAAGTATGGCGATAGCAACAGTGCCAGCAGGGTCAAAACACCCCTGAAATCAGTGGCCAATCAATAGCGCAGTTCAACTGCCCACGATGCCCTAGCTGGAATCAGCCCTGCTTCATAGGGTTCTCAGAATTGCCATCACGCCACTACCGTAAACAGCAATTCTGTCTTGTGAGCCACAAATCTATCTAAATCTCAGCACCCTAAAGACCATTCACGAGTTTATTGGCCTGTAGTCATGCTGTAAGTAGTTTTCCAATAATGTCCCAAGCTTCGAGGTACTCATCCTCAAGATCATGGTAGTTCCTGATCTTTGAATCCTTTCTCGGTTGACCATTACTCTTTTTGCCCTGAAGCCAATTCTGATGACCTTCCTTGATTTGTCTGGCAACCCGTTCACTTGGAACAATCCGGTACTCTGGCCTTTCTCTAAATCCTTTGATAGCAACAAAGATATAGATATGATCTGCTGAGAAGTATTCCTCAGCTTTTTTTGTCAGTATCCATTTATTGGCACCATCACTGTTGGTTTTCACTTGAATAGAAATGGATTTGGTACCTTCTGGATTACTGGCAATGATGTCGATCCCACGACTATTTCTCAGGGTGATTGAAGAAACCCAGCCTCTCAAAGACAGTTCCCCTGCAGCCAGATACTCCCCAGCAACACCAATTTGAATTGGCGCAATCTTTAACTTCATAGCAGTTCCTGCTGAGGTTGATTCACTAACTGTAGTGCCTTGACTTAAAATACTTTAGGTGGGATAGAGTGCAAATAGATTTAAAGCAATAAATTACTTAAAATTTATTGCTCTCTACAATTCCTGACAGAGATGATCTGAAGGACTCGCTATATTCAGTCGCCTGATTTCAGAACTTCCGCACTCGCAAGAGGACTAATGATGAAGCAGATACTGATTGTGCTGGGAATCCTATTGGTGTTTGGCTGTGCAGACGTTCAGAGAACTGATAGACAGTTTAGTTTTGATAGTGATGGTTGTGGTTGTAATGAGTGCCCAGATGAGTTGTCAGAAGGGAAAGCTGATTCCGGTGATTCAGCTGCTGCAGAATGGCAAGGTACCCAACAAATTGGTTCAACAGCAGATGACGCTGGATATGGAATTAGCTCTGATTCTTCCGGAAACATCTATGTAGTAGGCCATACAATGGGAAATTTTGACGGGAATACCAATGCTGGAGGGACGGATATATTTGTTCTGAAATACAATAGCAGTGGTCAAAAAAAGTGGTCTCGGCATATTAGTTCTCTTGCAAATGACAATGCATATGGAATAGCAATTGATCAATCCGACAACATCTACATTACAGGTAACACAGGCGGTAGTTTGGAAGGTAATCTTAGTGCAGGTTATGATGACATATTTTTAGCAAAATTCACCAGTGCAGGCGACCAGCTGTGGATTAAACAATTTGGAACATCTGGGAATGACACAGGTGCAGATATAACTATTGGAGTTTCTGGAGATATTTATATAAGTGGCTCTACTTATGGAGCATTGTATGGTCAATCACACACAGGCCAGCTAGACGCATTTGTTATAAAATTTGATAGTGATGGTAACCAAGATTGGACTTGGCAACTTGGAACTTCGTCATCTGATATTGCATCTGATTTGGTGACAGATGGCTTTAGTAACGTGTATGTCTCCATTTGGTCAAATGGTAATTTTGATGGAAACACTAACTTAGGTAGTGGAGATCTGTACTTGTTGAAGCTAAATAGCAATGGAATCAAGCAATGGTCTAGAGGACTTGGAACTGTTGAGAATGATTCTGCTTTGGACATCACATCTGACAATTCAGGTCATCCATACATTACTGGTGCAACATTTGGTGGCTTAGATGGTAATTCAAACTTGGGAGATAATGACCTTATTTTGATAAAATATGACAGCAATGGGACCAAACAATGGACCAAGCAAGTTGGAACTAATGCAAATGATACTGGTTCAGGGATATTTGTTGACAGTGATGGCAGTGTTTATGTGACAGGCTCGACATCGGGCACTATGGGTATCACTGCCAATCAAGGGTATGGAGATGTCTTAACTATGAAGTTCAATAGCGTTGGAGAGGTGCAATGGATTCAGCAGATAGGAACATCTCAGCACGATGAAGGATTGAGTATTACAGGAGATCTTACAGGTAATTTATTCGTTACAGGCTTTACAAAAGCTGGACTGGATAACAATAGTAGTGCGGGATCAGATGATGACGTTTTTATTTTAAATTATGACAGTGCTGGCAACCTCAAATAAGCATTAATCTTTTAAGGGCCCTTAAATTTCTCATGAGCTTCTGCGGTTCAATAAGATTATTCAGCTAGCTAGAGTACTTTCCCCCAAGCAGGCACCCTCGTCTTCACCTCACTCACCACATACCCAACCAGCGCTGGGCCTGACAGTTTCTGGCCTTACGTATCCCAAAGTATTGATTTCAAAGTATCCGGTCTTCGCTCAATTCTGCTGTGAATTGTATCTAGTAGATACCCCATCGATCTTGGTTTTGACTCTCTAACTTGACTTAAAATACTTGAGGTGGGATGGAATGCAAATAGATTTAAAGCAATGGATTACTTAAAATCTATTGCTCTCTACAATTCCTGACAGAGCTTATCCAGAGGACTTGTTACAGTCAGTAGCCTGACTCCAGAACTGCGACACTCGCATGAGGACCGATGATGAAACAAATACTGATTGTGCTTGGGATTCTGTTAGTGTTTAGCTGTGCAGATGTTCCGGATCGCAATAGACAATTCATCACTGGCGGGTGTACTGAAGGCTCAGGCTCAGCGTCTGAGAATCAATATGTTACTCCCGATACAACTGCGCCAACGATTTCCCCCCTCCGACTAGTGGTGCAACTGATGTCTCAGCATCTGCCGACATCATTGTTCCTTTTAGTGAGTCAATGGACTCCTCAACTATCAACTCCACCAATATCACTGTGGTTGATGGCTCTGGCAATGTGGTCAGTGGTGTCTGGTCATACAGCGGTACTACCGCGACCTTCAATCCTTCCAGTGATTTGAGTTATTCAACTACCTATACCGTGACGGTGGGAACCGGGGTCAAAGATAGGGCTGGGAATAATTTAGGGACTTCTTTGAGTTGGAGTTTTACCACTATTGCTAAGTGGATAGGAGCGAAACAATTTGGAACTGCTGGAAATGATCGTGGGTGGGATATCATCAGTGACTCCAGCGGCAATATCTATGTAACTGGAGATACTTCAGATGATTTAGATGGAAACACAAACGCCGGAAGAGATGATCTATTCGTAGTTAAGTTTAACAGCGGTGGAGCTAAGCAATGGAGCCGGCAACTCGGAACTTCAGATGGTGATTCTGGCCAAGGAATCACCAGTGACTTTAA
>AGAU01000354.1 GCA_000224765.2 SAR324 cluster bacterium JCVI-SC AAA005
GACGTACGACCAGTTGCCCAGAGACGTATTGATCCACAAGAACTGATCAACCAACTCCTCGAGATCATCTGGGTTCTTCTCAATCGCTTCCAGCAGGGGTGACGCATGATAGTACTCAAAGATTTTCAAGTGATTGACTAGCTGATTCAGGGCCCTAAGTGATGTCTGATAGTCACAAGCCTCCAGAGCCTTGTTCTTCATACCCCTTACTTACAACAAAGAGAGCATCGATTGCTGTTTTTTGTTCACGTGTCTAAATAAATATATTTAAACTCTCTATAATCTTATTAAATTCATCTTAAAATCACAGAGTTGCCGCCAAAATTTTTAAGTTAAGATCTGAATCTGCGATTAAATTCTAGCTACTTTTATAATTTAAAAAATGCAACTAAATTGCAAACTAGATAATTATTAAATTCAATCTTAAAATTGCAGGGTTGCCATCAAAATCTTTTTGGAATAAGATCTGATTCTCTGGTTAAATTAATGTCTTCATGCAGTTGTACTTTAGTTTAAATTTTTAAGAAAATGCAACTAAACTGCAAACTAGATAATTACTTAGTCTAAAGAGGTGTTTATGGCAAATATGGATGTAAAATCATTTGCAAATGCAGATGAAGTAAAAAATCCGGACAAAACTTTGGCCCAAATAATCAATTTTGGAGATGTAAAAATCACAAAATTAGAATTGGAACCTGGCTGGAGATGGTCTGAATGCATTAAGCCTGTAGTTGGGACTGAATCGTGCCAGGCAGGCCATGTGGGAGTAGTAACTCAAGGGAAAATGAAAGCAATTCATAATGACGGGTCAGAGATCGAATATGCTGCGGGTGATGCTTACTTTATTGCACCCGGACATGATGGGTGGGTAGTTGGGGATGAAAAATTGATTGGCTACGAATTTACAGTAGGTAGTAAGGACTTTGGTCCCTGGACCTCCAAATAAGGTTTGAATCCAATATCTTAAGTGCATTGAATTTGGGATTCTTTTAAGGAATTTAAATGGATCCCAGATTATCCAAATACTATTATAATTCCCAGTAAATAATTGATTATTTAATACAGTCAATTATTAGTTCAGTATTAGATAATTATTCTAAAATAATGAAGATTTAATGTTTAGAATAAAAAATGGTATTGAGTTGTTGCTATTAATTGACTGAAAAAAATTTCTCTCAGGCAAGAATTTAAAATCAACTAGCTAGTTCTAAAGAACTCAGCATCTCCTCGTAGTTCAACTCACCCTTCTCTTTACCAGCCAGTTTTACCTTTAACTCCAAAGCACGCAGGACGTACGACCAGTTGCCCAGAGACGTATTGATCCACAAG
>AGAU01000353.1 GCA_000224765.2 SAR324 cluster bacterium JCVI-SC AAA005
CAGATATCTTTTCATTAAAATCATTCTCAATCTGAGACAAACATCAAAAAACTGAAACTTTTACGCTGACTTGTGAGAAAAGTTTGCGCAAATGCAATTACTTACAGCTGGCCAGCGACGTCTACATTCGAACAACCCTGAGCCAATGCATCAGGGAAACAAAAAAATCCATTGGTGCAACCATTAGCCTCCAACTTTTTGAAAAATCAGGACTAGTCAATGATTACTGGTGAACTCAAATCGAAGGTAGATGACATCTGGAATACGATATGGTCGAGAGGAATATCCAATCCACTGACAGTTGTGGAGCAGTTGACTTATCTGCTCTTTATCAAGCGTTTGGATGAACTGCATACGCGTGAGGAACACAAGGCTGCACGGCTCCAACAGGCGATTGAGAAGCCGACCTTTACTGCTCAACAGTACCACCTGCACTGCTTTCTTTAAGCATTCAAATTGTAGAAGCGAACTACTTTTCTCGAGGTCTCTTGAGCAAGCCTTCATTTTTTCCTTGCACCCGCCCTCTTCGTTTAGATAAATAGTGGCATAGATATTTCAAATGTGCATATTTTAGTTAGAAAGTGTTCAATGGAGCAGAACAACCAGCATCAACCACAAAAAGTATCTTGTAGGAATGGACTCCTCACTTCCATTGGGCACTCTGCTCAATGACACAATCTGGCTTTGCAAGCGCCCGTTAAACGCTTGTGAGATCACGGTCGATTTTGGGTTTCCTCGACTTAAAAAATCTGAGCCCGCTGAACCACTTTTTTTCGTAGAGAGCATTGTGCTCTTCTACGAGGTAGATAAGTCGGTGTTCGGGCTTCTCAAGGCAGCACACCTGAGCTCTTGCTAAGCTTACATTCATTTATCCCAGTGCTTTAGCCTTCGGCAAGAAGCAAAGGCTCTTGCTGAATCACCGGCTCATTGCGCCTGGTTGACGCAATGCCCATGTGAAGTCAGACAGGCCCCCGGAAGCTCAATTGAAAAGAGACCCTGCATGTTCAGATCAAATTCGTTGTCTGCTGGGCTGAAAGGGAATGTAGAGAGGAAATATTCTAAGACTCTAGGATGAAATACCTACTGCAATATTTTTTTATTCTGACCGTTTTGGGGCTGCTGCAAACAGGCTGTGACATACGTGAGGCGACCATTGTCTATGACGTGGAATTTCCCCGAGCCGATAGCGATGAGGCCCAAGGAGGCGGTGGCGGTTCTGGTAGTGGTGGAAGCGGTGGTACGCCTACAGTTACTCTCTCAACTTCAGCCGCTATCATCGCAGAAAACAGCGGAACAGTTACTGTTACAGGAATCCTCTCAAAAACAGC
>AGAU01000352.1 GCA_000224765.2 SAR324 cluster bacterium JCVI-SC AAA005
TGGAACCTTGATCATTTTTGAGGGTCCAATTGGAGCATTTGCTGTAGCTTATTTTCCTCATGATTGCTAATCACTCATAATTTTCCCAGTTCCAGCTAAAATATTCGCTTGGATCATAGTCAACTCGATTACCCGCTGTTTTCTGTTTGATAATTTGCTTATCCTTGTAGTGGATAGCCGTTAGTGTAATAAAATATTCGAAAACATCATTCCCCAGATTTTGTCTCACATATCCCTCAATACATGCGAAAGAATCACTTTCGTACATTGCTTCTCGCGGCCCTTGAACTAGATTCTCTCGTAATGTAGCCACCATCATTTTGTCATCTTCTATGTTGGCATCAATTCCCGTTCTGTCTCGAAGGAACTTTAATCTGGATGATAAATCTGATCCACTAACGAAAAATCTCCTCTCGCTCCAAGCCTTCAGGCTTTATCGTATGCTTCTGCTTTCGTCATTCTATCTCCTTATGCTCTAAATCCCTGATTTGATTTCTGCGATGGTGTAGCCACCAACTACTTGCTGATCACTCGTGGTCTCCCCAGTTTTAGTGCTGTCCTTCGATGGGGTCGTAATCTAAATGTTC
>AGAU01000351.1 GCA_000224765.2 SAR324 cluster bacterium JCVI-SC AAA005
GTCGTTCAAAAATTTCTACAGGATTGGGAGAGAACTGGGCAAAAACTAGGAGATTGATTGCTGACATACTAGATTATATCAACATCTCTCATTTCCCTTCATAAAACAAATAAAGACTATGAGTGATCTGAAGCGGGCTTGGATCACTCATAGTCTTCCCAGTTCCAGTCCCTCTCTTGACTGGGGTCGTAGTCTAGTTCTTCGAAAATAGTCTCTTGGTTAATTATTTTTCCATCTTTATAAAAAAGAGACACCGTTACCGAATTAAAAATATCAGCTTCCTTGTATCTGTTGTATCTGTGAGCTTTTAGTAAGTCTTCATTTTCAATAAGAGCCTCTGCTGGTGTGACTATGATGGAATCCTTCAGAGTGTGTAGTGCTTCTTTGAAGGCGTCAATATCGACTTCAACTCCGGAAACCGCATCTACAGCTTTAAAATCAGGATGATAAATTTCATCAACCAGAGAAAAGTCATTTGACTCTACACCAAGCTTCCACGCCTTGTTGTAAGCTTCTACCTTTTCCATCTCTATTCCTTGTGCTGGTATTCATGATTTGATTCACTGATGAAATGTCTCAACAACAGTTTCCATATTGATTATTTGTCTACTGTTTTATTAATTTTTTCTGAACAACCCTCAGAGATTCGCTGACCATTTGGCATCAGTGTGTTAGAAAGTTTTGCCCCCTGCAAGTCTGCAAAATCTAAATTGGCTTCCAACAGGACTGCTCCACTCAAGTTCGTTTCACGCATCTCAGAGCCTCTCAAGTCGGCTCCTGTTAGATCAACTCCCGTTAATCTGGCCCCCACTAAGTAGGCTTCTCCTAAATCATCACCACCCATTTTAGCACGCCAAAGATTTGCTTGTGCTAGGTTGGCCATCCATAAATTGGCTCCTACCAAATCTGATTTAGCTAAATCTGCTTCAACTAGATTAGCTCCAAATAAGTTAGCCCCACTTAGTTTGGCCAAGAACAGATTACGCAATTCTGCACCAGATAGATCACACTGCTGGCACTCATTGGTATCTGCTAGTCGATCAATATCTGCCTGCTCAAAGACGTGGGCTTGTGAAGCGAACAACAGTATTATCGTCAGAATTGTCTTATTCAACTTAGTGTTGGTGATTTAATCTCTAAGTTGTTGCTCTAGCTAGCAGGATTTACTACATCGGAAATTGCAAACATTTTCCACCCTTCACCAGTTTTCTTGAAAGCATAAAATGCACTGGCTTCCTCAATCAAGGAACCGTCTTCTCTGAGTCGTCGAACATTCCTACAAACCAGATGAGCCTTAGTTTCAGTCATAGCTACTACATCAATTTCAAACGAATCACTGTGATGCCAACCCTTCACTTTTTTCATTTCTGTTGGTGATAGTGGAAACTTGTCCAGTACAGTGATCTTGCCGTTGCCAATGTGAGTCAACGGAAATTCAATACAGGCATTGATACCATCCATATCTTCTCGATTGAACGCGTCAAGGTAGGATTGATAGACTTTGTATACCTCTGCCCTTGATTCACTTTTCATTTGCCACCTTTGGGATTGATTGGAGAATTGATTTAACGAACAAAATAATCCTTACAGCGAAAGTCTCAAAATAGAATCAATATTCTACAAAGGTTGTATTGATCATTAAGACTAGTCTGACAACAGGCTGGGATAAATGAGAAAATGCAATCAGGATTGAGGTGAGATATCAGAATGGGGATTTAATCAGATTTTGGGTATTCGACAAGCGCTTTTGGCTAATTTATGGAGGGTTATTGCCACTGATGTAGCTTGAACTAGCCGCAACGGACAAACCTATTCATCACAAGTGAAAAATAAATTTCCAAATTATTTTAAATACTTGCAATAAAAATCCAGTGCCACTCAGTAATGGTTGTTTTGATTGGTTTCGTTTAAGTTTTCTATTCGAGAGTTAATTTACCTACAATATTTTGGATTTCTGCAACAGAGTCGGTTTTGTCAAGCCACTCTTTTGGAATCTTTTCTTCACCGTGAATTGCACCAAGTAAGGAT
>AGAU01000350.1 GCA_000224765.2 SAR324 cluster bacterium JCVI-SC AAA005
AAAGGTGTGTACCACTAAGAAATGTTTCTCTTCCATTTTGACTACCTCTAATTTTCTAAGGTTAACAACATATTCATTGGAACAACGCTGATTCGTTGCGGTGGATTAGTCTCTACCAGTTGTATCCATTTTCAGGAAGATTTGGCGTAATTTTAGCCGAATTGCGGAACGCGGTCTCGTACCAGTGCGCTTCGTGAGCCATTGAATTTATAAGTCTTCCTTCCATACCCGTTTCTTCCAGTGTTCTATATACATCCTGTTCACTCTTAGCGAGCCAATGACAATAAAGAAAATCCTCATTCGTAACCCAGTGTTGAATAACTGTTGCGTTTTTACGTTTTGCATTTTCTTGAGCCCACTC
>AGAU01000349.1 GCA_000224765.2 SAR324 cluster bacterium JCVI-SC AAA005
TGAGATCCTTAAAGCGGTGGGGATGACCATGGTGATGAAAGTTGGGGGAGCCTCTGGTCCACTCTTTGGCACACTGGCAATGACGCTGGGTAAGGAATGGCCCACCGAAGATGAGCTGGATTCGGCAAAATTGGGTCTGATGTTAGCGGCATCCATCGAAGCTTTGAAGAAACGAGGCAAAGCAGACCTTGGAGCCAAGACCATGTTGGATGTGCTAGCTCCAGTCCAGCAAGCCTTAAAAGCAAATAAATCAATTGCGGAGATTTCTGCGATTGCCCAGCAAGCCGCAGAAGCCACAATTCCAATGAAAGCAACTCGTGGACGCGCTTCTTTCCTGGGTGATCGTTCTATCGGGCACATGGACCCTGGGGCATTTTCCTCTGCATTGATGATTCAAACTATCTGTCAACTGCTGGAAGAGAAATCATGAGTAACGTGGGCATTGTGATCGTTTCGCATTCCAAGGAGGTAGCTATGGGTACAGCTGAAATGGTGCTGCAGATGGTGGGAGATGAAGTGCCTCTTGCTTGGTGTGGTGGCAACCCTGACGGTGGTTTGGGAACAAATCTGGAAGCAATCATGGAAGCGATCTCCCGAGCCTGGTCGGATGCTGGTGTAGCTGTAATGGTTGATCTCGGCGGAGCTGAAACCAATAGCGAAATGGCGATTGAAATGCTGCCAGCCGAACGACAAAAAAAGATAGTGATTTGCAATGCGCCAATTGTTGAAGGAAGCGTAATCGCAGCTACAGAAGCATCCGGCGGTGCAAGCTTGGAAGAAGTTAAAAGCTCAGCAGAAGAAATGTGAGGATGCATGACTGAAGAAAATACTTGGACTTCTGAGGGTACGGTAGAAATCACTCATGACGTAGGTCTCCATGCTCGGCCCTCTGTCAAATTGACCAAGCTTGCCAAACGCTTCTCGGCACGGGTTGAAATTGCTGCTGATCCCGAAGGACCTTGGATCGACGCCAAAAGTATTGTCAAGGTGATGGGTGCCAAGATACCACAGGGGACTATTCTGCAGTTGCGAGCCATTGGAACAGATGCTCAACCCGCTGTTGAGGCTTTGATTGATTTGGTCAATCAGAATTTTGAGGAATCTCAGGATGCCCAGTCAGCCTAAACTCAAAGGAATCATTGCAGCTCCTGGCCTTGCCCAGGGTGGTGCATTCTGGCTAGAGGCAGCTGCCATAGTAAATTCTGTGGACTTTTCAGAAGCCAAGATTGATTTACCAGAAGCACTGGCATTGGCTAGTAGCCAGTTGGTAGAATTGATGGATCGAGTCGAAGGAGAAGATGCAGAAATCCTAGAGTTCCAGCTTGCGATGATCGAAGATGAAACCCTCAATGACCCTGTACGTAAGGCTTGTGAAGCAGGTACAACATTGATCGAAGCTTGGCAACAGGCGTTGAATAAACATGTCACGGACTACGAGCAAAGTGAGGACGAGTACTTTCAGGCACGAGCTAGTGACCTACGCGATATTCGTGACCGAGTCCTAAGGATCCTACGTGGAGAAACAGAGGTCGGGATCCCTGAGGGGGCGATCCTGCTCGCAACAGATCTAACTCCTAGTCGCTTTTTGGGCTTAAATTGGAACAAGGGTGGGGGAGTGGTCTTGCAGGGAGGTAGCCCTTCCAGTCATGTAGCCATGTTAGCGCGTTCCCGCGGAGTGCCGATGCTAGTTGGAATCGAAAACCTACCACTTGGAGCTTTCCCCGATCAAACCAGATTGTTGCTGGATGCTGATCGAGGTGTGCTGCAAGTAGATCCTTCTGCAGAGCAAATTCAAGACTTTGAGCATGAGCTTCGAATAGCTACAGAGGAAGCAGAACGAATAGCTCTTATATCAGATCAACCCGCACAAACCGTAAATGGAACAGCGGTTCAGGTGCTAATCAATGTGGCTTTGCCAGAAGAATTGGCAAAGCTCAATTCAGTTAATTGTGATGGAATCGGCCTGATGCGCTCAGAGTTTCTGTTTCATCATGGGCTACCTAGCGAAGAATCACAGTACCGATCCTATCGAAAACTCTTGGAATGGGCTGGAGGAAAGCCAGTAACGATTCGCACTCTTGATGCTGGTGGTGACAAGCCTTTGCCTGGGCTAGAGCAACCAACTGAAAGTAACCCGTTTCTCGGTTTACGAGGACTCCGACTCTCTCTAAGACAACCAGATGTCTTCCGTACTCAATTGCGCGCACTGTGCAGGGCTGCTGTTCATGGGAATCTGAAGGTAATGGTGCCGATGGTCACCGTCCCTGACGAATTAGACTCCGCCCAAGAATTGTTGGGAGTTGTCTGTGCTGAACTTGCCACAGAAGGCACCGAATTCCGTAAGCCAGTTCTTGGAATGATGATAGAAGTGCCAGCTGCTGCTCTGGCTCCTGAGCTGTTTGCTGATGCTGCGTTCTTTTCGATTGGTAGTAATGATCTGGTTCAATACCTAACGGCCAGTGCTCGTGACCTTCATCATGTTGCAGATCTAGCTGATCCTGGCCATCCAGCGGTCTTGCGAGTCATTAAAGAATTAGCGGAGCATTGTGATCGGTCCGGTCAAGAGCTGAGCCTTTGTGGAGATATGGGTAGTGATCCAAACTTCATTGCACAGTTGCTGGGAGCAGGCTTGCGTAATTTATCAGTGGCCCCAGCGCGCTTGGGGAAGACCAAGTGGACAATTCGTGAAACTAATCTGGAGGGGATGTGACGGCTGATTTAAAAGCTCAGTTGGTTGCTCAGTATAAGCAGATCCTTGCAGAGATGCTGAGCAATCGCCCTTCTGGAACCCGGCAGCGACTGGCAACAATGCTGCGCAAGAATCGTAGTTTTATCTCCCAGATTTCCAATCCTAGCTACGCCACACCGATCCCTGCCCGTCATCTAGAGATCATCTTCGAAGTTTGTCATTTCTCTGAAAAAGATCGTCGAGACTTCTTGACCTACTACGACCAGGCACATCCTAGCCGAAGACAGGGCTCAAATTGCCAGCACCATGAGGCGCATCGGGAGGGAATGCGATTTCGTCGGATGACCGTCTATTTACCAGACCTTGGCAGCGATGATGTCAACAAAGAACTTGACGACCTGATTCTGGAAACCGCCCGTCGATTAAGCCACCTGCTACAGATTTCTGAGCGCTCCTGAAAGAGCGCTAATCTGTTCCCCATCTTCATTTCTTCAGTGGGAGAGACCATGAAAAAACTAATTAATGCGACCGATCAAGTACTTACTGAAAGCCTGAATGGTTTTGTTTCCGCACACGCTGATTTACTGGAGCTCGGTGCAGAGGGAAAATTTGTACGCCGCAAGCAGATCCAGCCCGGTAAGACAGTTCTGATTTCTGGGGGAGGTTCTGGTCACGAACCTCTTCATGGTGGCTTTGTCGGGCATGGAATGCTTGATGCGGCTTGTCCTGGACAGGTCTTCACATCACCAACTCCGGATCAAATGCTGGAAGCAATACAAGCCACTGAACGTGGTGGTGGAGTGTTACTGATCGTTAAGAACTACGAAGGTGACGTGATGAACTTCGAGATGGCTGCTGAGATGGCAGAATGTGAGGTCGCTACAGTCCAGACCGATGACGACGTGGCTG
The DNA here is from genome assembly GCA_000224765.2 of SAR324 cluster bacterium JCVI-SC AAA005. GTDB lineage: Bacteria > SAR324 > SAR324 > SAR324 > NAC60-12 > JCVI-SCAAA005. The sequence goes on from AGAU01000349.1 coordinate 3,599, forward strand.
TGGAAAGTTCAACCTATTCGACAGGTCGACGGGGTGTCGCAGGAACTATGATCGTGGAAAAGATCGTTGGTGCTGCAGCAGAGCAAGGCAGTGACTTGGCTACCTTGAAGGCTCTCGGGGATCGGGTCAATCAACAGACCCGGTCCATGGGTGTTGCTCTAACAAGCTGTACAGTTCCAGCCGCTGGTAGTCCAACGTTCCAGATTGGTGAAAATGAAATGGAGATGGGGGTTGGGATTCATGGTGAACCAGGAAGAAAACGAGTTGCTCTTGCTGAAGCCAAGGACATTGTTACAGAGATGATTGGGGCCATCCGCAAGGATTTTGGGGACCAGGCGAAGGGCAATGCTATTTTGTTGGTCAATGGATTTGGGGGAACCCCATTGATGGAACTCTACCTGATACACCACTGCATTGAAGGAGAGTTGGCTGGAAGCGGAATAACGATTGCTCGCTCACTGGTTGGTAATTATGTGACGTCTTTGGAAATGGCCGGATGCTCGGTTACACTGAGTATGGTTGATAACGAATTGCTGGGTCTCTGGGATGCACCTGTTCACACGGCAGGACTACGCTGGGGCATGTAAGCTGACCTGATAAATTTGTGCTCTAGGGAGAGATAGTGTACATCTTGAAGAAAGCGTCAACAACCAGCGCTGCTCAATACTGGAACACCCTCTCTGAAATCGAAGATTGACTTCAAAAAACAAGACACAGAGCCTTGGTGAAGAGATTGCCAACAGCGTTACTCACGGAATCGGAACAGCCCTGAGTGTTGCAGCGCTCACACTGCTTGTCACTTTGGCCTCCCAGCAAGGGGATGCTTGGCAAATTGTCAGTGTTAGCGTCTATGGCAGTTCACTGATTGTGCTTTACCTCACATCTACCCTCTATCATGGCCTGCAAAACCAGCGGGCTAAACGCATTTTTAAAATCCTCGATCACTCAGCAATTTTCCTGCTGATTGCTGGAACTTATACACCTTTTCTCCTTAATAATCTACGTGGTACTTGGGGCTGGAGCCTCCTTGGAGTGATCTGGGTCATGGCACTGCTGGGGATTGTCTTCAAGGTCTTTTTTGTGGGTAAACTACCCAAGGCCTCGACTGCTATGTACCTGTTGATGGGCTGGCTCTGCCTGATCGCTCTTCCTCAAATGTGGGAGACTATAGAAATCTCTGGCCTAATCTTGCTCTTTGCGGGTGGAATATCTTACAGTGTGGGTGTGATTTTCTATTCCTGGCGCCGGCTTCCCTACCATCACGCCATCTGGCACCTCTTTGTCCTCGGAGGTAGTACGGCTCATTTCTTTGCTGTGCTGCTGAATGTACTCCCTACTGACGTTTCTGCCTGATTTTCAGGATTTCGAATGTTATTGATGCGAGTTGTTGCTATCTGATAAAGAAGCTCGCTCTGTTTGCAGCATGAATTTCCTTGGATTCAGTTCCCTATACGGCTGTGACCTGGAAATCCGAAAATGTCTTTTGAGATCAATATTGTTGTAACTAGGAGGGAAAATTGATTTTTTATGAGAGTGGGAAAGATCTTATCGTAAATGGGAAAATTGAATCGTTTGATAAGTTGCTTGATACAATCTCCACTCAGTTTCCTTGGTGCCCTAAAAAGGTAGGCTCGCTGAACTATATTTGCTCAGCGGAGCCTTATGAATTAGGTTGTCCTCTTGGTTGAAAATTTAGTGAACTCACAATTCAACCTTATCAATATCAAACAAAAAAACATCTTTGCTACAAGCAAGGTTTGGGAGTCTTTCTGATTCATATTTTTGCGGATAATAATAGATCAGAATTAGGTTCCAACAGGCCCACCGTTTTTTTCCCAATCAGGAAATCCACCAACGTTACAGACATTCTTGAAGCCCATTTCTACAAGAGTGTGCCCTGTCAAAGCTGCCATGCCACCAACACCACAGACAAGAACGATATCTGCATCTTTCCGTAGTTTCTCCTCATGATGAGGGGTGCTTGAATCAGCAGCAAATTCAATGAATCCTCTTGGTATTTTCAGAGCACCTTGAATAGTACCTGTTTCTTGAATTTCAAGACCATCTCGCACATCGATAAAAACGCTATTTCCGTCAGAATGCTTTTGGATTCCATCGGCAACACTGATTTTTGGTACCACTGCGTTTGCAGCAGCCAAAGCTGATTCAGCAGTTTTCATGAATACTCCCTTCTATAGGTTGTAGGTAAAGATTCCAGATAAATTTATCTTCAGTTTGCTGAATGACTTGTTGTCAATCTTGTCAAAGATATCAGATATAGTTTTAGCTATACCACAAGTCTTGGCAAGCAAATTGGTGAGATCGTGAAGGCCAGTTCAACTGATTGCAACATAAATCAGTCATTATAGTAAGATTCATTGCAGCAAGTGTTGTTTGTAGTTATCAGTTTATTTTTAAGTAGGAATTGGACGGTACTATTTAAAAAACGATAACGAAAATAGTATCTCTCCACTAAGAAGAGAGAGAGAATCTACTCTCAAATTAGGCGAGAGAATTCCGAACACGATTCTCTGATCTTCTCAAATGTCAGCAGTGATTCTTTGAACTTAAGAGGCAGCAGCTAAAGCCGCATCATAATCAGGTTGTTGGGCAACTTCGGGAACTAACTCGGTGTGCTTGATGATACCATTGCTATCGATCGCCACAATCGCCCGAGCCATCAGACCCCGTCTGAAGCTGTCTTTGATGGTGACCCCGTAGTCCACCCCAAAATTTGGTGAGCGGAATGCTGAGCCCGTTTGAACATTCTTGATATTTTCTGCGCCACAGAAGCGAGCTTGCGCTTGGGGTAAGTCCATAGAAACGCAGAGAACTACAGTATTGTCTTGGTTAGCAGCCTTAACGTTGAAGGTGCGAACAGACGTGGCACAAGTCTTAGTATCAATGCTGGGGAATATGTTCAGAATAAGGTTTTTTCCAGTGAAGTCACTGAGATGAAGATCACTCAGATCTTGTGCAGCCAGCATAAAGTCTGGTGCCCTGCTGCCTACTTGGGGCAACTCACCTTCTGTGTTGACGATCAGTCCTCGCCATGAAATCTCAGCCATTGATTCACTCGTTGAGAAAGAAAGGGTTGGAAACGGTGAGTAGTCAATATAGCACTCACAACGGATAATAATAATTGAATCTGCAATTGTAGAGGAATCCAGCTTGAGGTACTTGGCAGATTAGAATTTTTTAGTTTATTAAAGGCATAGCACTCACGGTAATTTTTTGGGAGCGCATTTGTGTTTAGTAGGGGGTAGATTCAGAAGTAGTTGGTCACCGCTTGATGGATGGCTTTGACGATTATATTTGCCTCTTCTCTATTGAGGCAAAGTGGTGGAGCTATTCCGAGAATATCTCCTTGGGCCATCGCGCGTACAATCACCCCGTTTTCACGGATCTTGGTGGCCAGTGTTGGCCCGATTTTTTTCGAAGAATCAAGGAACTTCCGTCCAGCCTTTTCTTCCACCAATTCGACGGCTAAGAGCAATCCTTCTCCACGAATTTCACCCACATTTGGATGATCCCCCAGCGCGGATTGCAGCTCCTTCAACAAATAGGGCCCTATTTCAGCGGTATTGGCGACGATATTCATTTCATCAATCAACTTCAGATTAGCCACTCCAGCTGCTGCGCAAATCGGATGCGCAGAGTAGGTCCAGCCGTGCCCGATGGGTCCGTTTTCGTCAGTTCCCTGCATCAGGACATCGTAGACCTTCCCTGAGATGAGTGAACCCGAGAGGGGCAGGTAAGCGCTAGTCACACCCTTGGCAATCGTCATGAAGTCTGGCTTCAAGCCATAGTAGGGGCTGGCGAACATTGACCCAAGCCGCCCGAAGCCTGTGACAACCTCATCGGCGATCAGCAGGATGTCGTTTTGATTGAGAATGGGAGTGATGGCTTCCCAGTAGCCCTTTGGCGGGGGTACGAGTCCACCGGTGCCCAAAGCGGGTTCTGCAACCATCGCAGCAATTGAATCGGCTCCTTCCCGGGCAATCAGGGCTTCCAATTCCTTGGCACAGTAGGCGCTGAATTCTTCCTCACTAAGGTTTTCTAACTCTACAGGCCGACGATAGTAATAGGGGGCCACAGTGTGCTTGACCATCGGCAGGGGCAGGTCAAACTTCTTATGGAAAGCATCCAGACCGGTTAGGGAACCACTCATCAGGCCGGAACCGTGATAAGCTCGCCAGCGGGAGATGATCTTCTTCTTTTGATGACGTCCGAGAATGTTCTGGTAGTGCCAGGTGAGCTTGATGTTGGTGTCATTTGCGTCAGAACCAGAGACTCCAAAGTAGATCTTGCTCATGTGCTTGGGTGCCCGTTCCAAGACCATCTTGGAGAGAGTGATGCTCGCCTCGGTACCATGACCAAAGTAGGCGTGATAGTAAGCCAGTTCTTGGGCCTGCTTGCTGATCGCATCAATCACAGGTTGGCGTCCGTAACCGATGTTGACGCAGTACAGTCCGGCAAAGCCATCAAGTAATTTACTGCCTTTATTATCATAAACATATACCCCTTCGCCACCTGTCATTACAACCTGGGGGGTTTCCTTACGCACAAATTGACCGAGGTGGGTGTTCGGATGAAAAAAACTCTCCCGGTCCCAACTCTCGAGCTGTCCCTGTTCGAGCATGTTCTTCCTTTGACTTTTCAGGGTTTTGAAAGAAGAAATTATTTTGGGATGGTAATGATACCAAAATTTTTCGACAGAATTGTTGATGAATCTAGATTTGCTGATCCAACAGGGCTAGTCAAGTTTCTGAAGACAGAGTTTGTAGCGGTAAAAAGCAAGATGTATTGAAGTGAGCGGATACTGGTATATTTTTGTAGAATCAATTCATAGGACAATATTTTATAAAGTAGTTACCAAAATCATCTCAATCCAAATATTGCAATTTCAAAAAGTTTAGAAAGAGCACAACTCTTTCACGAATTTGTATCTGTGGAGAATTGCTAGGTTTCACTCCAAGATTATTGTAACTCGATGATCAGTCTCTCTACTCTGCCAGCTTCAAGCTGGTATTGAATTTCGATAAATTCACCCTTGGCACCTTCAATTATCTTATCTCTGTTGTCATTATCAAAAACCAAGAGTTCAGGTTTGTTGCCCAGTCTTTTGATAATTCTCTGACCCCGATTCGTTGCTGGTATTTTCCATTTACTTTCGTCGATCTGTTCTAATTCAATTTGGAATCGTTGGGAAACAAGAGGTCCGAAGTCTTTGTTGAATACTTCTTGACCATCAGTAGTTCGAAAAATCCGAAGGATTTTAAGAGGATTTTGTGTCGGTATTATGAAGCTAAATCCTTTGTCTTTGGAATGAGCAATTTGCTGCAAATCAAAGAAACCGCGATACTGCTTACCTTCTGATGTCTGAGCTACGTATTCATATTCACCAGTGAGGCTTGCTAGAAATTGTTTCTCGATATACAGAGAGGTCAAGATTGTAAAATTCCCGTTATTTGATTGCAAGCCACTTAAATATGTACCTTGTGTAAAGATATTTTTTTGAACAGGACTTACATCACTTATCAGCACAACTGAAGGTTGATCTTCAATTTCTTCCTGTGCCCTTGTCATCGTTACTTGATAATTACTAGATGAGGAGTAGTTATTCAGCGCTTCTTGGAAAATATTCAATTTACTGTAAACATAATCAGAAATCCAAACACGAGCACAATAAGTCATAACATCATGATATAAAGTTTTGGAAAGAAAGCTTTTAGCAACTGAGTTGTAGCCCGGCTTTCCAATACGCCCAAATTCTGCACCACTGCCTTGGGCAGAATTGTATGGATAAGTGTAATCTATGTGGTTTGGAACTGAACAAAGATCGTTTGTTTCGTTCACAGAGTTTACGTGTTCATAACCATGATTGTGACCAAGTTCGTGCGCAGTAATTTTATTAAGGTATTCAGGAAAAATTACACCAATCCCGGACAATCTTGAATTAGCAATGCTATTAGGATTTCCTACCCAGGCTATTCCGAGAGTCCCTGAAGCGAAACTAGCATCTCCACCGGTCCACAAGCCATAGTAAAATGTTTTACCATCGTTTGTTGGATCAGCAACCCTGAATGCTTCCACTTTATCGAGAGCTGCAGAATAGTTTTGTTTGTTACCACCAGACTGGCCGCTTAAATTACTTAGATCAAGTTCATTAGTAATCTGACTACTTACGTTGTCGACGGGGAACATAGCTTCCAAGTAGTTACTAAGACTATTGTGTGTATTATTATCTATTGTAAGGCCATTTGCATTGGTTACCATAACCGAGTTGTCACCGTTAGCTCTCGTCGGGATAAACTTGATTTTGAAATCAGGGACTATTTTATAACCGAGGGTTTTTAAACCATTTGTTGGGTATACGTTATTACTTTCATTACTTTCCGAAATGCTGTTTTCAGGATCTAATAGGATTTTGATTGAAACACCAGGCTGTAAATATTCATTTGGTAGATCAAAACTGACCGGATGATAGAACTCTTCTGAAAGGTTTTTAGGTGTGTTGCGAATCGAAAATTCACCCTTGATTGGAGAAAGGGATACTGAATTTTTAATGCCCTCTAGCATCACGCTAGCTTTAATTCCGTTTGTGTTTCCACTCATGCCTGTGAAAACTCTAAGTTTTGCTGGCTTCCCTGCAATCAAGGGTGTATTTGCCGTGTTGTCGTCTAAAGGGATTTGCACTGATTGATTGATAGTGACATTGTCAATCCAGAAATCTACAGTTGGGTTGGGAGAGGGAGTGGCCTGAACAGGTACCGTGCTATGACTACTCAGTCCATTATTGAGTCGGGATCGTACTTGAAACTCATAGGTAGTACCATTATTGAGCCCTGCTATAAGAGTTTTATTATCATGATCGCTATCAACCAAAATATTATTAATTGTTCCTCCAACATCTCGATAACTCACTAGGTAATCAGAGGCATTGTTTACTCCACACCATTGCAAGGTTACATTACCATTGCCTGGGGTAGCCCAAGCCTCGAGTGGCGTATCTGGACTGACTGAGTTGCCGATAGAAATATTATCTCTGAAAGAGTTGATGACATTCCCATTTATATCCTTCATCTTAATTATTAACTCCCATTTATCAATAGCTGGGTGAATGAAGTAATCATTTCTCAGCTCGACTTTTTCGCCACCAAAACTAGCTCCACCAGTACTGTTATCTTGTAACTTATATCTTATCTCTCCTTGTTCAGACCAATACAAAGTCCCAGGCTGGGATCCTTGTGCTACATTCAATGAAAGATCACAATAGAGGCCTCCGCAACTAGAGTTAAAACGCGTGTTGGTTGGGATAATTGATAATTCATGTGTGCCAGGTTCGGTTCTGTCTGTTTGAAGTGTCAATACAGTCGTATTTTGATCTGGGGATGATAAGTTGTAGCGGAGTTGAGGTGATAAGGTGGAGCCTGCAAATGTGCGCTCACAAATCGACACAACACTAGCTTGTGGAGTAGTAGCACCACTTCCATTGGCAGGAGTACTCTTATTGTCAGACTGTGGATTGCTGCTGGTTAAGTAGTTGATATTTGATCCACTATTCGTGAAGGAGTATATGGAGAAGTAGTAGGTCTGGTTGTCATCTAGCCCAAACCAAGTGAATTGATTTTGGTTTGATCCTAGATTGACGGAACCACTTCCATCAGCACACTGATTGTCCTCAGCATAACTTATATTATCGGTTGGGGATGTTAAGTTGTCGCTCTCACTGCAGAAGATTAAGAATCCATGTGGAGCTTGTGATCCATTGTCAGAGAAACGAACCCACTGTGTTCGAATGGTAGAACTGTTGTCAACTATTGCGGTAAAGTTATCAACGTTGTAGGCAGGTTCTGGGGCAATACCGTCACTGACAACATTAATCCGGATCATCCCGGTATTGGACCGAGCACTGTAGTTATCGATGACCCAGTAGGTAAGGTTATCAGGTCCCAGTGAAGTGGGAGCAATGTAGGTAAAGTTCCCAGTAGCGTTGTCATTTAGAGTAAGTAAACCTCGAGTTGTGGAGTTGTCTAGGTAAAATGTAAGGGTGTCGTTATCAGGGTCAGTGGCATTATCAATCAGAATTTTATTGACGGTGCTGCCTGCCAAAATATTAAAAGGACCCAAGTTTAAAACAGAGGGAGAATTATTTGTGGTCTTGTTGTCGGTTGCTCCAACTCCATCGAAGTAGTTGACGTACTTGAAG
>AGAU01000348.1 GCA_000224765.2 SAR324 cluster bacterium JCVI-SC AAA005
TCCCTCCACTACCTGGAGTGATGAAATTTGCCTTCCTACTTTCCAAAAAGGCTCTGGAAGCACACGGTCCCTACTACAACAACGATCCCGAAACTGCTGTTTCTGCAGGGCCTTATGTATTGACAGAGTTTGATCCTGGCAATCGAATTGTTGTTGAAGCCAACCCCAATTACAAAGGCTACCGCCCCGCTCGCTTACAGAGAATTGAAGGCATTTACATGTCACCAGCGACTTTCTTCACTGCATTCCAACAGGGTGAGGTCGATACGGTTCCTTATGAGTACTTGACTCCTGCTGACTTCAAAATTATCGAGAGTGATCCAACGCTGAAAGAAAATTATCTCCGTCATTTTGGGGATTTCCGGACAGACTATTTACTTTTTGATACCTACACGGCCCCCTTCAATAATCTAGATGTTCGCAAGGCATTTGCTTACGCTCTAGATCGCGATGCTATCGTCAAAAACGTCTACGGTGAAATCAAAGCGATGCCCGCACATTCCATGTTGATGCCGGGTTATCCTGCTTCGGACACCAAGGGCGAGTTGACGCAATACCAGACCTTCGACTGCCCGAAGGCTAAGAAACATCTAGCCGACGCAGGCTACCCTGATGGCAAAGGGTTCCCAGATCAGGAAATGTGGCTCCGTGGAGAGGGTCCAGCGATGAGTGCCGTCTACCAAGCTTCTGCAGCCTCGATTGCGCAGTGCCTGAACATCCAAATTGAGGTTTCTAACAAGGATGGAAAGGTCTATATGGATGCCCTCAATGCCAAACCGACACAGCTGACTCTAGGCGCTGTTTCCTATGGAATGGACTTTTTGGATCCCGCCAACTTGTTAGGCATCTGGGTTTCTTCAGGACGACACTCATGGACGAACGAAAAGTTTGACAGCATGGTAGCTGAAGCCAGCAACCTAGTTGGAGATGACAAAAAGCGGGAGCAGATGTTCCGTGATGCTCAAAAGATCCTGGTAGATGATGTCGGAGGAGTCTTTATTGCCCATCGCTGGCAGGGAGATCTCTTCAAGCCATATGTCCAGGGTGACAGCTTCCGAGTGCCTGATTCCAATGGAATTTCTGGAAAACACTGGGGTAACGACTGGTACTGGGGGAATGTTTACATTACGAATGCAAAGTAAACGAAAATCCAGATTCAAACCTGATTGGGGTTAAAGCGATATGCTAGGTTACATCTGTGGGAGAATTTTTGCGTTGATGATGATTCTCCTTGCTGTATCCATAATCGTCTTTTCTCTGATGCACTCCGTTCCAGGCGGTCCATTCGATGAACGAAAGGGCCGCCTCCCTCCGGCCGCAAAGGCCAACATCCTCAAGAAGTACGGTTTGGATCAGCCCGTCTGGAAGCAGTACATCAATTACATGAGCCACGCAGTTCGCTTCGACTTTGGTATCCCCTACCAACGCCCTCATACCACTGTCGCAAAGCTGATTAGTAAGTCCTGGGCCATTACTGTTCAAGTGGGGCTAACAACGATTGTTGTTGCCTTTGGTTTCGGCATCTTAGCGGGAATTTACGCTGCCTATCACCAGAATTCCTGGGTCGACACGCTAGTTACCTTTGTTTCTAGTCTGGGCGTCACTGTGCCCAATTTTGTCGTGGCGATGTGGCTAATCCTGATCTTTGCCGTTTCCCTTAATTGGCTACCCATGGGGGGCTGGGGTTCTTCTGGTCAATGTTTGATCGACAAGTATTTTTGTACGGACTGGATCTTACCCGTGGTCGCCTATGCGATTGCACCCATGGCAATTGTGGCCCGCTATACCCGGGCCAGTATTGTCGAAGTGATGGGTGAAGATTACGTCCGTACAGCTAGGGCCAAGGGCCTCTCCGAGATCAAAGTAATGCGCAAGCACGTCTTGCGCAACGCCCAAATTCCTATGGTCACGGCTCTTGGAACTGAGATCCCCAACCTGATCACAGGTAGCATCTTTATAGAATCGACCTTCCGTATCAACGGTCTCGGTAAGTACTTTGTCACAAGTACGCTCAACAGGGACTATCCAATGATCATGGCTACCTTCCTCCTCGTTGCTTTTCTTTGGGGAATCCTTTATCTACTGACGGACATCGCCTACACCATGATTGACCCACGAGTTCGTCTGGGCGCAAAATCGCTTTCCTAAGTCCACCCTTGAGCACCTTCACACCAACCAGACGTAGCTTTCTGAAGGACGCCATCCAGCGTTTTTCCCAGAATAGATTAGCTTTATTCGGCTCGTTCTTGGTGGGATTTATTCTATTCTTAGCACTCTTTGCGGATCTGCTCTCTCCCTTTGCTTACGACCGTGTCTACTTTGACCGGGTGTTGCTGATGCCTTTTGAGCACCCAGAGCATCCACTAGGTACTGATGAAGTCGGTCGTGACTATCTGAGTCGTCTGATTTATGGGGCACGCACCTCAATGATGGTCAGCCTCTCTGTGCAGATGATTGCATTGATGATCGGGCTCCCCATTGGAGCTTTGGCTGGCTATTTTGGAGGTGCCTTTGACTTTGTGATTTCAAGAATCATTGACATTATGACGGCTTTTCCAGCCTTGCTCTTCACCATCCTGATTATATCTGTCTTAGGTGGGGGGATGCCTACAATCATCGTTGCTCTCAGCATCACTAGCTGGATTGTCATTGCTCGCATCACCCGAGCACAAATATTGACCCTGCGTGAGCAAGAATACTGTACTGCTGCCAGGGGCATTGGTGCTTCTGAATGGCGAATCCTCTTTCGTCATTTACTGCCTAACGCCATGAGTCCGATTCTGATAGCTGTAAGCTTTGGGATTCCAACAGTAATTTTTGCTGAAGCTGGACTTAGTTTCTTAGGATTGGGCGTTAACGACCCAATTGCGAGTTGGGGGAAAATGGTTGGGGCTAGCAACGCCTATGTAAGAGTCTACTGGCATCTGGCCCTATTGCCAACTTTGGCCATAGCTTTAACCATGCTGGGCTTTTCGTTTTTAGGAGACGGCTTAAGAGATGCGTTGGACCCCAAACAAAAGATTCGGGTGTGAACATGGGAGAGGCATTGTTAGAAGTAGAAAATCTCCACGTTCACTTTCCAACACCAGATGGGGTTGTGCAGGCTGTAAATGGAATCAGTTACAGCCTGGGTAAAAAGGAGATTCTAGCGATTGTTGGCGAAAGTGGTTCGGGCAAGAGTGTTGGTGTACTCTCGCTGCTGCGTCTGATTCCAGCCCGTGATTGCAAAGTTCAAGGGAGTGTTAACTTTGAAGGTCAAAATCTCCTAAAGTTAAGTGACCCAGAAATGCGGGAACTTCGTGGAAATCGAATTGCTATGGTTTTTCAGGATCCAATGACTTCCTTGAATCCTGTCTTGCGAATCGGCGATCAAATCCAAGAATCGGTCATTGAACATCAGGGAATTTCAGAGAAAATTGCCAAGAGCAGAGCGATTGAACTGTTAGAACTCGTAGGTATCCCTGAAGCGGGGAAAAGGTATCGCCACTATCCCCACCAATTTTCTGGGGGTATGCGCCAACGAATTATGATTGCAGCCGGACTTGCTTGTGAACCATCTATTTTGATTGCCGATGAACCGACAACGGCGTTGGACGTGACCATTCAGGCTCAGATTATTGATCTGGTCAAGAAACTGCGAAGAGAAATAGGAATGTCCGTAATCTGGATCACCCACGATCTGGGGATCGTTGCGGGTTTGGCAGATCGAGTTGCTGTGATGTATGCAGGAAAAATTGTGGAGTTTGCCCCTGTTGATCAACTCTTCAAAACGCCACAGCATCCTTACAGCAGAGGCCTCCTGAATTCTTTGCCTAGACTGGACGCTCGCTCTGAAAAACCTCTCGAAGCGATTGAAGGGCTTCCTCCCAATCTTATCAACTACCCAGCTTCCTGTCCTTTCCTTGAGCGCTGTTCGTACCAAACAGAACAGTGCCAGATTCCACCTGAGATGCGATCTATCACAACCACCCACGAAGTCTGTTGTCATCATACAGAGAAGTTGTGAGCCATGACTGAACCGATTGTCAAAGTGAAAAACTTGTCTATGCACTTTGGTCAGGCTTCAGGGTTCTTCAGTGGGCCTCAAAGGCTTGTCAAAGCGGTCGATAATGTGAATCTGGAAGTTTTTGAGGGAGAGACACTCGGACTTGTTGGCGAGAGTGGTTGTGGGAAAAGCACCTTAGGTCGTAGTATTTTGCAACTCTGCAAGCCCACAACAGGAACTGTTCAATATCGTGGAACGGATTTGGTAAAATTGGAGGGAAAAGCATTGCGCAAGATGCGCAATCGCTTTCAGATGATCTATCAAGATCCTTACGCCTCACTGAACCCAAGGATGAAAATCGCCGATATCATTGGGGAACCAATGTACATTCATCAACTTCATCCACGCTCTGAGATCCGTTCTGAAGTTGAGAAAATCCTGAAAATGGTGGGTCTGGCCAGGGATTTTGCCGATCGTTATCCACATGAGTTCTCTGGTGGGCAACGGCAAAGGATTGGAATTGCTCGAGCTCTTGCGGCACAACCCGATTTCATTGTGGCCGACGAACCAATCTCTGCCTTGGACGTTTCGATTCAAGCACAGATCATTAACCTGATGCGCAACCTGCAGCAACAACTGAAACTGACCTATCTCTTCATTGCACATGATCTAGCGGTGGTTCGGCATATTAGTGATCGGATGGCTGTGATGTACCTGGGCAAGGTGATGGAATTGACAGATAGCAACACGATCTACGAAGATCCACTGCACCCGTACACACAGTCCCTGCTTGCAGCGATTCCCATTCCTGATCCTGAAAAGGAACGAGAACGTGAGGCCAACCGAGTGCTTCTCGATGGAGAAGTGCCGAGTCCGGAGAATCCTCCCGAAGGTTGTGCCTTCTGCACACGTTGCCCTCGCAAACGGGAGGTTTTTGAAACAAAAAAAATTGATTGTTCCACCAAGGCTCCAACGTTTGCTGAAGCTAAGCCTGGACACTGGACTGCCTGCCACCTTTACACTTGAACAAGAAAGACTTTATGGCTCTTGGACTACGCGAGCACTTCATGTTGAGAGACGATGTTGTCTTTCTAAACCATGGATCTTATGGGGCCTGCCCACGCCCAATTTTTGAAAACTACCAGTACTGGCAACTTGAACTCGAAAAGCAGCCTGTTGAGTTCATGAATGAGCATCGAAGAAGTCTGAAGTTAATGCGAAATGTGCGAGAACACCTAGGTGATTTTGTTGGCTCACATCCGGACAATTTGGTTGGAGTGACCAACGCCACCACAGGGCTGAACATTGTAGCTCGTTCACTACCTCTGAAGGAAGGGGATGAAGTTCTAACAACAGACCACGAATACGGTGCACTAGAGAAAACCTGGACCTTCATTGCTCAGAAGACAGGGGCCAGATACATCCATGTCGAAGTCCCTCTCCCCCTGGCTTCTGCAACAGAATTTACAGAAGCTATCTGGTCAAAAGTCACATCACGAACAAAGGTTCTTTTTCTCAGTCATTTGACCTCAGCCACAGCCCTTACCTTTCCGATTGAGGAGTTGATTCAAAGAGCTAAGGAACATGGCATCTGGACGGTTATCGATGGTGCTCATGCTCCAGGTCATATTCCCCTTAAGTTGGATGGGCTAGATGCAGACTTCTACTCTGGCAACTGTCATAAGTGGATGCTAACACCGAAGGGATCTGCCTTTCTGCATGTCCACCCTCGCGTACAACATCTGATCGAACCTTTGGTCGTTAGCCATGGTTGGAATCCTGATGCCGAAGGAAAGGGGGCTCTAGGAAATTCCCGTTTCACTGATTCTCTCGAATTCCAGGGAACTCGTGACTTGGCTCCCCTGTTAGCAATTCCAGCAGCAATCGATTTTTTTGAAAAGCACCAATGGGCTGCAGTCAAACAAGCCTGTCACCAATTGGTTTGGCAGATTGCTGAGGAGTGGTCTAGTATAACTGGCTTGAATCACTTCGTAGAGCCCGAACTTAGGGCTGGTATGCAGATGGTTTCTCTGCCTTTGCCAGAATGCGATGTGATGAATATTAAGAACCGGCTCTATGATGAATTTCGAATCGAGATCCCTGTATCCCGCTGGAAAGAGCATTGTATTGCCCGAATCTCGATCCAGGGCTACAACACCAATGCCGATGGAAAGTGCTTAATTGAAGCCTTGAAGAAGTTATTGTATTAGTTCATGAAGACTCTGCGGGCTTTGGTGGACCATCCAGAATGTCAATCACATTCGGATCATCCTTTAGAGAAGACATCAACGGTTGGTAATTGCGATCTTGCACCTGCAGTGAGACGATTACCTGCCCCTCTGCAGCTCCTTCCTCCCAGGTGCCGCCCATTGCTCCATATCGCCAAGCCTTGCCAACCAGATTGGCTCCTTTCCCTTCATAAACTACTTTGAGTTGCGCCATTCTCCCCTGAAGATGGATTCAGTTTCTTGATGATATGCTGGAGGTTCGTAAAGTATTCAAATACTGGACTCGCTTCTCTACTTTCTTTCCACTATAAGTCATCCTCAAATTTCATTCTCATTCCTCATAACTATTTTACTGAGATTCTCAAATGAAAAAGTATTCTGGTATTTGGCCTGTCGCTCCAACTCCTTTCCATCCCAATGGAGAGGTTGATTATGACGGCATGAAACGAGTGCTAAACTGTATGATTGATCAGGGTGTCGATGGTATTTGCATACTGGCGAACTTCTCTGAACAGTTTCTAATTACTGATGCTGAGCGTGAAGCTTTGAGCCGACTGAGCTTGGAGCATGTCGCAGGGCGAGTCCCAGTAATCGTCACAATCAGCCACTATGCTACACACATCGTCCTGCAACGCGCTCGTTTAAGTAAAGAATTGGGAGCAGCCATGGTGATGATGATGCCTCCTTATCATGGTGCACTCCTCAAAGGAACTCCGGATCAGACATTTGAACAATTCACCAAAGTAGGAGAAGTTGGAATACCCATCATGATCCAAGATGCTCCCCTGTCAGGAGTAGAGCTTTCGGTTCCGTTATTGGTGCGAATGGCCCATGAAATCGAGATGGTCAAGCTCTTCAAGATTGAATGTCCTCAAGCGGCAAACAAGTTACGTGCACTCCTCGAACAAGGTGGAGAGGCAATTGAGGGACCTTTTGATGGTGAAGAAGCCATCACCTTGATAGCCGACCTTCAAGCGGGAGCCAGTGGCTCGATGACTTCAGCAATGATCCCCGATCAGATCAAACCCGTCATCGAGCATTTTCTGGCTGGCAGAACAGATCAAGCTGCATCTACATACGCGCGGGTTTTACCAGCTATAAACTTTGAAAACCGACAATGTGGTTTCCGTGCTACCAAGGTGGTTATGGAAGAGGGCGGAGTCATTCAATCATCATTTTGCAGACACCCCATTCCTTCATTACATCCTCAAACCAAAGCCGGCTTGCTAGAATTGCTCAAGCCCCTCAACCCTGTTGCTCTGAATTGGGGTAAGTGAGATCCGACCACTAATTGACTCCCATCAGATGATACAGACCCGTTTGATTCACGCAATCTCTGGTCCTCGCAACATTAGCACAGCACTGATGTACAGCTTCGCTCAGCGGCCGGGCTGTGTGGTGATTGATGAGCCCTTCTACGGACCATATCTTCAACGGACTGGACTGGACCATCCTGGCCGAACCAAGATTCTAGCTCAACTTCCCCACACTCCAATAGAGTGCATAGCTAAAATTGAGCAATTTTGTCAACAAGACTCCCGGGAACTGTATCTGAAGAACATGGCACATCACATGGTGGGGATGCCTTGGGAGTGGGCCAAGGACGCAGTCCATATCTTTTGGATTCGTCACCCACGCAAGGTCATTCGATCTTTTGCCAATGTTTGGCCTCAAGCCCAATTGGCGGATATTGGCATTGTGGAACAGGTGGAACAGTGGCAGAGACTGAATCATTTTCAAGGACCAAAGCTTATTGTAGACAGTGATGAAATGCTGGTAAATCCCGAATTGGCATTTCCTAAAATCTTGACTGCCCTAGGATTATCTTACTACGAAGCAATGTTAAACTGGGAGCCTGGTGAAAAGCCCTACGACGGTCCCTGGGCTCCCTATTGGTACAAAAACGTTCAGGCAAGCCAGGAATTTGGTCCACCCAGCCCACCCGGAGAGACCTTGACTGGTCAGTACCTTGAGTTGGAGCAACATGCGCTGCCTTACTACGAAGAACTTTGGGATCAACGTTTAATATTAAACACAACTTAGAGTATTAGTTCATGTGCGGGCGCATTGACATTCTACCCAACAAAATTGGTGATGCTGTCAAGGCAGGCTTTGGCGTAAAATGGGAGGGTAAAGAGAATCGTGATTTACGACCCACACAAATGGTGGACACGCTACAGGCTGATTTCCAAGGCTTCACCCAAGTCTGCCTGCAATGGGGCATTAACCCCCCC
>AGAU01000347.1 GCA_000224765.2 SAR324 cluster bacterium JCVI-SC AAA005
TTTTCCACTACTATAGGCCCCCTAGAACAATAATCCGTTGATATCATTCTTCGGGAAGGGCAATTCACCATCCAATATGCTGTGGATTGTAGTTCTGCTAGGATTGTTTGAAACAACCATTTCAGAAGTTTTCTTTGGTGTAAAACTCATCATTATTTCCCTTATAGATTAATTGTTAAATTCATTAAGCAGCAACAAGTTCTTCAGCATCAACAGTTTCATCTGCATTTAGCAAACTAGTGTGTTGATTCTGAGAATCTTTCTCCACTGTCAACTTCTGTTCAATATCATTGTTCCTATTGCTATCTGTGGAATAGACAGTTGAAAGCACAGTTTTCACAGCTGTCTTGTTGTTAATCAATAGTTTGGCAGATTCAAAGCAGACATCCTTTACTTCAAAAGTACCTCGTGCTGTAGCAATACCTATCAACAAAACAACCTTACCTTTGACAGTTGCTGCATTGGCTTTGACAATTTCATTAGTAACAGTTTGGAATGTGTCTCTGTTAACAAGCAGTTTTCAACTAATTTCTGCACGTGCAGAAGGTGATTTGGTATTCTTTGCTGTAGCAGCACGTACTTCTTCAATACCACCGTTCTCTCTGATAAATTCTGGCACATCACTAGCGACAAGGACTTTGCGTGATTGCGCTGCAGCATTCAATACACGAGCATATGAATTCACTCTGCGACTATCAGCAGTTGAGTCCTATTATTTCTAATGAAATACACATTATTACATAAAATATACAACGAATTTTGCTAGCTTTATTAATATTTACCAGATTTTTACAGCTGAAAATTACTTATTAAAATTAATTAAAAATTCAAATATGGTCTTTACAAAAAAATTAGCTATCAGCTATTTGATTCTACTGTTTCTTATTTCAAGAGGCTTTTATTTTCTTTTAGGAATACGATATGAGGGAAGTCAAAACATTAACTACTTCCTGCAGATCATCGATCCGTACCTGCTTAAAACTGAATTTATTGAGAGTATTTATTATTCTAGTTTTCCACCGTTTTTTAATATATTAATTGGCACTTACATACACCTTTTTGAAAATATTTATCAGGCGCTTGCAGTCACATATTTTGTTTTTGGAATAATACTGATTATCTCAATTTTCTTACTAATGGTTTCACTTGGAGTTAATACAAAATATAGTTTTTCTGTTTCTTCAATCTTCGCAAATTTGCCGCCAGTAATTCTTTACGAAAACTGGTTTTTTTACACTTATATGTCAAGCATGATAATAGTAATTATTTGTTTTCTATTTTTTAAATTTTTAGAAGATTTTAAAATAGTTTACGGATTTTCAATGACTTTTTGCTACGTATTACTAGCACTAACAAATGCAAAGTTTGTTTTCTTAATTTTCATTATTATTTTTGTTTTATCATTTCAATGTAAATTAGTAATCTTCAGTAAAAAAAAATTTATAAGATTAATTATCTCTTTTTCTCCAATTATTTTAATTTTTCTAGTTTGTTTTAAGAATTACTCTTTATTCGGGCAGTTTAATGTTGATACTCACTTTGGTTTTCACATGGGAAATGGACTTCAATTATTGAGCAGAGGAGATTCAGTCATTAAAAATAAATTCATAGAAGAATATCCCCAACTTCTTGTTCTTCCAATGAGTCCATTAAACGAATTTGAAGGTAAAATTAGTAAAACCAAGAAATTTGATATCCCTATCTTGGATCAGAAAATAAAATCAACAGGTTTTCCTAATCATCATAATTATGAGTACAATAAAGTGTCTGAATTGTATACTGAATTAATTACTAAGTTTATTTTAAATGAACCATTACTATATCTCAGAATGGTTTCCAAATCGCTCTTAAATTATATTCATCCTTCAAATGATTATGGTTTCATAAGCAAAGATAATAGAAGGATATTAGGTATATTAGATCAATGGTATTTGAGCATATACCCTTTTATATTAATAACTTACGTGATAAGTTTTGTTTATATAGGCTTTAACAATTTTTTCGAAATTTTCGTGTATAAAAGATTGAATAATCGTAATTTAACAATTTTAATTGTTCTACTAACCATACTTTATAACACATCTGCTATATTCGTAACTTATGGTGAAAATAATCGGTATAAATTCTTAATTGAACCGTTAATCTTTATTATAATTGGTTTATTTTTCAATAGATATTTTCTCAAAAAGAGTTGAGATATTCATTTTCATTTAGTGAATTTGAAAAAATCAAAGAAAATGTTTTTTTAAGATTTAAGACTTACTTCTTGTTGTCCATCTCCAAAAGTGAAAACACAATACTAGTGAACACTTGTTAATAGAGGAGGCAATGATGGAACTATTGAAGAAACTTAAGCTGACACGGTATCAGCGAAATAACAGAAAAAATCCCGTACTACAACGCAGAATCAACCTTGCTGCTGGTATAAGTGAGCAGATTGAGCTAGCTGAAAATCCAAATTATAAACAGATTAGTGTGCGCACTGTTTCAGACAATAGTGGTGATGTACGTGAAGTTGAAGTGAGTAAACGTGTGCTGCGTTGGTGGTGTGTGGGTGCGGGTACTGTCGAATTAACCGTACGCTATGGCAGCAGGATATTGGAACTTGCCAAGGGTATGGATGCTGTGGAGCTAGCGAGTACAGATGAATTGGTACCTGTGCTAGAACAGTTTAAGGCAGCTGCTGAACGGGGTGAGATGGATGATATGATTGCTGCACAGTTGGCAAAGCAAAAACGTGTTAACACACAAAAGCAGGATATGCTGAGCTAGTTTGGCATTGAGTGTGTGCAAAAAGTATTTCTGTTGCACACGACACGATTTTGCAAATACGGCTTAAAACAGCATACGAACTTTGTAAGTGTGCTTAGACAATAATACTGAAATTATTTATTAATTTTTAAATACTGATTTTTGAAAAGTGAGAAATTACTTACAAAGTAGTTACAAAGCGGAAATAAAACTGTACAAATACAATAACTTAGGCACTGCGCACTATTGGGTGGGAGTAGTTTTTAAATTTTAAAATACTGATTTTATTTAATTTTTAATTTACACATAACTTTCACTCAAAATAAAAACCCATTGTTCTCATTGGCTTTTTCTCGTACAGTTACACAGCAACTTACACACTAGCGTGACTACTAGCTGGAACGATTACCCACTGGAAAGATATGCCACTGAAGAAACGAGATTTTAAAGAAAATGAAATACCAATTTTTGATGACGCCTGTATCTACAAGCGTGGAGACTATTGGCAATTTCGCATGTGGTTGGAGCGAGAAGGCAAGTATGCACGTAAGAGTTTACGCACACGCAGTGAGGCAACTGCTGTAGAAAGAGCGCGGCAGATGTACTTGGAAATTTTTTCTAACCAACAACAAGGTAAAACCTATTTCAGTCTTACTGTCAAAGAAGGTGTTCAGAAATACCTGGAAGCAAGGAACGTTGATGTAGAACTAGGACTAATAGTACGTGATAGGTACGTCACCATACGTAGTCAGCTGAAGCATTGGTTAGATTTTATTGGGAAAGACAGCAAACTGAAAGAGTTGGAAAGGACAGACTGTGAAGACTATTTCCAGTATCGCAGCAAAAAAACTGGAGGTACTGTCAAAAATTTAACTGTGCAGCATGAGCAGAGTACTATCAATGCGTGTGTAAGGTGGCTGAATAAAAAGGGAGAGACTCATATTGACAGTTTTGACTTTAAAAAATTACCACGCATTGACAGAGGCAACGAAGCAATACGTAGAGCAACACTGACAAATGAAGAATATGAAAGGCTGGCTCGTGCAATGCGTTCGTATTGTGCAAAAAAGAACAATAAGAATGATGAATCAGAAGTACTTCTGAGAAAACTAGTCCAGCACTATGTACTGATTGCTTCAAATAGTGGATTGAGAGTCGGTGAGCAAATGCAACTGAAATGGAGTGATGTAAAGGTTGAAGAACACAAAGACAAAACAGGTGAGCCTGTCAGGCTAGCTCGCATTTATGTTCGTGCTGAAACTAGTAAGGTAAGGACAAGCAGAATTTTCTTGTGTCGCAATGGACATTATTTCGAAAGATGGAAGGAGATTGTTGGACACGCAAATAAAAACGGGCTCATCTTTAGCGTGGATGGTGAAAAGCCAATTACTAAACGCCAGCTACTATATCATTTCAAAAAAATGGTTGAACAAGCAGGGATACCGGATTTAAATGAGCGTGATATTGTCCCATATAGTTTACGACACTTTATGATAACGCAGAGGATTATGAGTGGGCTAAGCTATAGACAGGTTGCTGATATGTGTGGAACAAGCGTAGCTCAGATAGAAAGAACCTATTATCATCTCAATGATGAAATCCGCCTTACCAATGCTGTTGCTGACTTCAGGCGACGCGAAGATGGAACTATTGAAGTGATATAGAAAGTTGATATGGAAAAGAGTAAGAGACTGAGTGAGGCTATCCAGTTCCTGTCAAGATATTGGA
>AGAU01000346.1 GCA_000224765.2 SAR324 cluster bacterium JCVI-SC AAA005
GTAACTGGGGGCAAACCTGTGGTAAAGGCCAGAAAGGACAAAAATCAAGAGCAGGCTACTCAACTAAAAGAGGATTTGAAGGTGGCCAGATGGCAATTAGTCGCCGGTTACCCAAATTTGGTTTTAAGCCCCTCAATAAGATAATCAGCCGGCCTCTCAACTTAGATTTTTTAGAGTCCAATGAGCGAATTGTTAGTGGAGACACGGTGAATCGATCAAAGTTAGAGGAACTCGGTTTCATCAAGAAAGATAGTATTCCGGTTAAATTATTGGCAGAAGGCAAATTAACCAAAAAATTGACGATTGAGGTAGAACTAGCCAGTGAAGCAGCGATTGAGAAGGTTCAGGCTGCGGGCGGCACGGTGACCATTGGCTAATATGCTTGAAATCGTTCGAAACATTTTCCGAATTGAAGACCTACGGGACCGAATTATCTTCA
The DNA here is from genome assembly GCA_000224765.2 of SAR324 cluster bacterium JCVI-SC AAA005. GTDB lineage: Bacteria > SAR324 > SAR324 > SAR324 > NAC60-12 > JCVI-SCAAA005. The sequence continues at coordinate 440 of AGAU01000346.1, forward strand.
CGGTCCTAATGCTGCTGGTGTTCCGGATTGGGGCTCACATCCCGACTCCGGGTATTGATGGCACAGCACTAACCGCTTTCTTTGAAGCACAGCAGGGTTCCATCCTTCGCTTCTTCAACATGTTCACGGGCGGAGCGCTGGCACGTCTGACGATCTTTGCGCTTGGGGTAATGCCCTATATTAGTGCCTCGATCATCATGCAACTGCTGACGGTGGTCTTTCCTTACTTAGAACGTCTCTCCAAAGAGGGTGAGGCAGGCCGCAAGAAAATCACTCTCTACACTCGCTACGGCACAATACTACTCAGCTTGATTCAAGGCTTCGGTATTGCCGTTGGTTTGGAAAGTATGGCTGCTCCGGATGGATCGCCAGTGGTCATATCAACAATGAACCCATGGGGCTTCCGGCTGTTGACAATCATCACGCTGACAGCAGGCACAGCTTTCTTGATGTGGATCGGTGAGCAAATCAACGAACGTGGGATCGGAAATGGTATTTCACTCATCATCTTTGCCGGAATCGTGGCTGAAATACCAGGATCAACCGTCAACGCAATTCAGTTGGTACAAGCTGGACAGATTCCTATCCTAGTACTGCTGATTACATTAGTCCTGATGGTTGTGGTTATCTTCGCTGTCGTTTTCATCGAGACTTCGTACCGCAAGATTCCTGTACAGTATGCCAAGCGAATGCAGGGCAATCGCATGTATGGTGGTCAAGCTTCGCACCTTCCACTGAAAATCAATTCTGCTGGTGTAATTCCACCCATTTTTGCCTCCTCAATATTAGCGTTCCCAGCCACAATTGCTGGTTTCACAACAACGCCTTGGGTTCAGGCAATCAGTGATCAACTGCTGCCCGGTCGCCTGCTACACTCTCTGCTCTTCGTGATGTTGATCTTTTTCTTCTGCTTCTTTTACACGGCGATTCAATTCAATCCGGTCAAGATTGCAGACGAGATGAAGCGTCATAACGGCTACATCCCTGGCATTCGCCCAGGTAAAAAGACAGCAGAATATATCAATGCTGTATTGACTCGGCTAACATTTGGCGGAGCAGTTTATCTATCGATAATCTGTATCCTGCCCAGCATACTACTATTCGTTTTCAATGTTCCCTTCCAGTTTGGTGGAACAGCCCTACTAATCGTAGTGGGTGTTGGACTGGACTTAGTGAACCAAATTGAATCCTTCCTGCTGAACCAAAACTACGATGGCTTTATGAAGAAGACCCGTAAACGCCGTAGTCCGGGGCAGGCACAGACACTTCGCTTACGCTAGGAGATCATGGCAAGAATATCCGGTGTGGACTTACCCAGAGCTAAGCGCATTGAGGTTGCGCTGACGTACATTTATGGAATTGGCCGTCCAACGGCGAATAAGATCCTCGCTACAACAGGTATTGACCGAGATACCAAGACAATAGAGTTGAGTGACGAAGAAGTTGCCCGTCTGCGTGGTGCGATTGAGGGCGTACATCAGGTGGAAGGCGATCTGCGTCGGGAAATCAACCTTAACATCAAGCGCTTGATGGACTTAGGAAATTATCGAGGACTGCGACATCGTAAGGGCCTACCAGTTCGTGGCCAACGAACAAAGACCAATGCCCGAACACGTAAAGGACCGCGCAAGCTGGCAGTCAGCCGTAAGAAAAAATAGTTAATTCTCTGTCTAACTTTAGTAAGAGCAGTTCATGAGCAAGGTCAAAAGAAAAAAGAAAGAGAAAAAAAATATTGAGCAAGGCATCGCTCATATTCAAGCATCATTCAACAATACGATCGTCAGTATTTCAGACGTCCGAGGCAACATTATTTCATGGTCGAGTACGGGACTTCATGGCTTCAAAGGATCGCGCAAGAGCACTCCTTTCGCTGCCAAAGTAGCTGCTGAAGACGCAATGCGAAAAGCGATTGATAATGGTTTGAAAGAAGTTCAGATCCGCGTCAAAGGTCCAGGTTCGGGTCGTGAATCTGCTCTACGCGCACTAGCGGGATTTGAAGGTGTCCGTGTTACCAGCATTCAGGACGTAACCCCAGTTCCCCACAACGGTTGCCGACCACCAAAGCAGCGCCGAATCTGACAGAGTTTGTCCCTGTCTCTCTGACCAGTACTCCTAC
>AGAU01000345.1 GCA_000224765.2 SAR324 cluster bacterium JCVI-SC AAA005
ACCACGAAAAGATCACCTGACCCAGCATTGCTTCCATCAAGAGCACCATTAGTGCCCCCCGTTACATAGACATTGCCACTGCTGTCGGTGGCGATGCCAGTAGCAGTATCAGAGGAAGAAGTCCCGAGTTGCTTGGTCCATTTTCGATCTCCAGCACTGTCGTACTTGACCACGAATAGATCAGAACTCCCAGCATTGCTTCCATCAAGAGCACCTTCAGTAGAACCCGTCACATATACATTGCCACTGCTGTCGGTGGCGATGCCTT
>AGAU01000344.1 GCA_000224765.2 SAR324 cluster bacterium JCVI-SC AAA005
GTTGGTGAGCTATACCATCGCAGAAATCAAATCACAGATTCCAGCATAAGGAGAGATAATGGCCAAAGCAGAAGCATATGAGAAGGCGTGGAAACTTGGATTTAGAGGAGATTTTTCTATGGTTGATCAGATTTATCACCCTGAATATCGCGCAGTGCAAAGAAACCTAAACGTGGAAGTAGATCTGGAGGCAGATAAAGTCATCGTCTCAACCATTAGTGAACATGTAACTCCTGGTCCAGTTCGAGTAATTTTTGAAAATGATGAGTTTGTATGTTTGGAAAGAACATTCAGATTCATCTCAGTTGAGACAGAAGAACCCGCTTATAACAACGCGATAACTGCAATTACTTATTTGAATGGTAAAATCATTACTCAAGAAAGCATTAGCGAAAGAAATCAACCTGACCCCAGCGAT
>AGAU01000343.1 GCA_000224765.2 SAR324 cluster bacterium JCVI-SC AAA005
GGGGATACTTTTGCTGGTGCGTATGTGCATGGTGTAGCAAATGGCCTGCCCACTGTAGAAAATATTAAATATTCTTCAAAAATGGCTAGTAAGTCTATAATTTATAGTGGTTCTCTTGGTTTACTCGAAGCAAAGCATTAACATTCTTCTAAACACAGGATTTTTATAACCTTTAAATCACGCATGAGTGAAATACTGTATTACAAAGATTTCATGTCTTTATTAGGGTCAAAGGATAGAATATTTCTGATAAAAAACTACTTCTTAACACTGCTTATGGAATTGTAAGTAATCACATATTTTAAATCCAGCAGCCCCCC
>AGAU01000342.1 GCA_000224765.2 SAR324 cluster bacterium JCVI-SC AAA005
TTTGCTATTATACTGGTTTATCTCGTTTACATAAATACAGGATATGCAATTACTGGATTGTATTCGGAACCGTTTAGAAATGCACCGTGGGACATAAATAAACTTTACGATTTGATGAAAAATATAAGTATTCCACTGATCGTCCTCGGAAGTTCAGGTGCTGCGGTCATTTCAGAATCTTAAGAAGTTCAATGTTGGATGAACTAGAGAAACAGTACGTTATAACAGCAAGAAGTAAAGGAATGTCAGAAATAAAGATTTTATTCAAATACCC
>AGAU01000341.1 GCA_000224765.2 SAR324 cluster bacterium JCVI-SC AAA005
GCCACTACATCTGCTGAAGTATTGTGGGTGCAGAAATATCCCCCTTGTTTTTCGAGCTTTGAAACCATTGAACAATCAAATCGCTTGGATAAAGTTTTCTTAATTTTTGTGACGTCCATGTCGAAGTTCACCCCATACAGAGTGATGGGCTTGTTTTTTTGAGCAAGCACTTCAAAAACCAGAGGTAGGAAAAACACTAAAAAGAAAATATTTTTCTTAATCATCTATTTTTTTGATTTGTCTTCTAGGGGGTCAAATATCCTTCATAAATATTTGTATCGGTAATACCAAACATTTTTTTCTTTAATCCAAAA
>AGAU01000340.1 GCA_000224765.2 SAR324 cluster bacterium JCVI-SC AAA005
CTGGAGTTGCTCGCAACACTATTCCAACCCTGACGTTTGACGGACCACTATTTGAGGGAACAAGGATTAACTTTAAATTGCTCTACAGTGGTAATCAGAGCCTTGTCGCCTGCTCACCCTCTCTCTGGGCTGCCAGTATTCATTGTTTGCCAAACTCCCTGCTCGATAATAATACCTCCTATACTGCTACACTTGTTGAAGGGAGCCTCCAGTCACTAGAAAATCTGAGCAATGACAACATCAGCTGGAGTTTTACCACTGGCAACTTTACGACCTCTAACAGCGCTTCTCTGCAGCACATCGGTGAATTCAATGACAACTACACTCGTAGTAGGGTGATCTTGCTCCAAGTTGGTGAGGGAGCATCTCAGTACGGGCTAAGTGATAATTCCTCTGCTCCTAGTGAGTGGCAACTGCCCCTCTTTTATCCTGTCCGAACTCCATTTGTCCTCAGTGGTGCTCAAGGAAATCAAACCATCCGAGCCTTCTATCGTACTGATGACAATCAAACTCTTAATAACAACCAAAGCCTGACACTAACCTACGATTACAGCCCACCCGTGGGAGGGCTAACCCTGCCGGAGGCTACCAACCAGCAGTCTCTACCCTACCTGATTCTGGCCAAAGACAACCTCAGTGGAGCCTGGCGGCATCTGATTACCCGAGGTAACACCTATCCAGCTGAGGACCTGGAGACCTGGAAGGTCTTCCCAAGTAATCCAATCGACAACATAACTCGCCAGAGTCTCTGGGATAACATTACGGCAGCCAATCTATCCTTCCACTGTGCGGACAAACCAGCACTGCAGGCTTTTGCTGCCGGCAACTCAACCAGCTTTAATAACTCCAGTCTCAACACGACCAATTGTGCTACCTTCAGTGACTTCCATCAGTTGCTGCCCAGTTGGGACAACCTGAGCTTTCGTTTTGACAACCTGAGCCAGAGTACCGAGCAGAATCACACACTCTGGGTCCAGGATCGGGCTGGGAACATCGGCTGGGGCCTCCCCTTCAAAATTCGCTTTGACAATGTAACGCCAGATACTAGCAAGACCACTGTTGTACTAGATAATCTAAGTAGTTCCTTCAACGGCTTGAGTCTCAAGTTCAACACAACAGACAACGACACTCACTTCTTCCTGGTTCAGCTTGATAACAGTACTACTCCTAATCCCTATGGCAGTGGCTGGATCCGAGCTCAGCACAATTTGCTCTATTCAATACTACTCGACAACACCAGCAACAGTCAGCAGCATACACTTCATCTCTGGCTGAGGGACAAGGCTGGAAACATTGACAACCTCACACCCAAAACCGTTGATCGGGCCTGGCTCTATGACGGGCAGGTCAGGGTTGATAATCAGAGTAATCCAACGGTCAATGCCTATGCGGGCCTCAGACTAAAGTACCCACAGAGCCTACCCAGCAGCTATCCAATGAGTAATCTTCAGCTTCAACGGGCTAGTGATAACCTGACCGTCAATGGGCAGTGGAACCTGGACAATGACAGTTTGGTCTTCTGGTCTACAGGACCTCTTCAAAGAGAGACAAACTACCAACTCAAGCTCAAGGGCTTTGTCAATCCACAAGACAATCTAAGGCTCTATCCTTCTCAATTCTTTCAATTCAAAACTGATAACCAAACACTGAACCTAAACAATGGGCTTGTTGCCTACTATCCATTTGATAATGACACCCTCGATTATTCAGG
>AGAU01000339.1 GCA_000224765.2 SAR324 cluster bacterium JCVI-SC AAA005
GAACATCACCTGGGGCATGTTTCGTCAAGATTTGGAAGAGAAGGTGAGAGCAATGCCAGAACAATTGACTGAGGAGCTGCTACAGCAAAAGACCTTGGTGGATTGCAAGACTCAGCTCAAGGAGATCTTGAGGTCAATGCCTGGGTAGTATGGAACGCAGATTCCAAGTGCGAGCTTTGTAATTCTCAGTCTTTTCTGGATGACAATGGGGTACCGTATTTAGAGCTGCATCACGTCAAGCGTCTGGTTGATGGTGGAAGTGACACAATTGAAAACGCTGTTTGCCTTTCCCCTACTGCCATCGGGCATGCCATTACGCTGCAAATCGGGAAGAATCAAAGGACTAATTATACAAAACTATAAGGCGATTATGCAGAGAGTAATGCAGGATGAAAGCTGTCAAAGTTCAACGTATGCTAATTAAATCTATCCAAAAGACTTTGAAGGCGATAATCGTCTTAATTTTGAAGGTATGGGCAACCAATTACTATAAATCTGGTTACTGCTTTTACTCCCCCTGGGGGAGGGGGTAGGGGTTGTAAATAAGGGATTCCTTGAATGAAGCGTCAAAGATAAAAAAATACAGCGAGGAGACTGCAAGGGAAATAAAGCTTTTAAGCCTAGGGGATTACACTCCACAGTCTTTAGGTAGTAAGAGAAAGTTCTTTGAGGAAAGATCGGTAGGAATTTTGTTTAGATTTCTCAGAGATCATTTCAAACCTGAGTGTAGTTTTATCCTTTTTTTAGGTTATCAATTTTTGGAACGCTGCCCACGTATACGCCCACGTGTTGTTCTATGTAGCAGTTAAAAGCTGAGTGGAGACCTGAGTTCAAGTCTCCCCTCTGCTACCACTACTTATCAGTATTTCTGGTTCTTGGTGTCCATATTGGTGTCCATCGATACCAATTATAGAATCAAATAATTCTCTCCAAATTTCCCTTGATACAAGTCATCTTTGACTGACTGATTATAGCCCCTCAAATTCAGTATTACTCCGCACTATTCCCACTAGCTCCGCTAACTAATCAGCCCTATTCCCTAGCCAACAACTTAGGGTATTCATCAAGGTTGGACTGACCGATTTTGGTGGTGATTGTTTTTCAAAATATAGTCCCCATTACAAAGCTTTGGAACGAAGCTCCGATCATTTTAAATCACGAACATTGATGACAAGTATTTGCATATCACTTTTAAGCAGCATTGTTGAATCCCAAACAACATAAACATTTAAAAAATTAATCTGCTGGAGTTGACCATGCAAGGAACCAAATTGCTAATTCGACTGCTACTGGTGCTCAGCTTGTTTACAATCGGAATCCATATGGCACTGGCTCAGAGTGGAGCAGTCCGTCCAGTGAACATTCAGATTCCGGATCAAGGACAGGTTCAACTCTATCAAGGTAGTCATGCACTGGTAATTGGAATCAGTGAATACCAAGACAATGTATGGGTTGATTTAGAGAGTGTTGGTGCAGATGTAGAAGCAGTTAGAGAGACTTTGGAAGAACAAGGGTTTGCTGTTGAAACATTGTTGAATCCTACAAAGAGTAGACTACTCAATAGTTAATAGACAAGCAGAACCAGATTTGTATTGACAGGAGTTTATAGAACGTAAATTGGAATGGATTGTAATGTTTAAAATAAAAACATTCTAAGTAATTAATATACTGGATAAAGGATTAATATGCCTAAATTAGATTTGCTTTTAGATGGTTTCATCGCAAATGGACTCGTAGGATGTTCATTATTAGTTTTTAAAGGAAATTCCGAGAAATACTACTACCAAACTGGTTTTAAAGATATTGAAAATAAAAGATCTATTCAGCGTGATGATATATACAGAATATATTCAATGACTAAGTCTTTAGTATGTTTTGGAATGATGATTCTTATCCAGAAAGGTAAAGTTTCTTTAGATGATAGCGTGGCAAATTTCATCCCAGAACTCAACGATCTAGAAGTTTATGTTTCCGGTAAAATTACCAATCAAATTGTAGAAAAAAATCGAAAAGAAATGACCATAAAGAATTTAATGACCCACCAAGCAGGACTAACTTACGGTTCAGAAATTACACCAGTACACCAATTGGTTCATGAAAAACTTTGGATGAATCCTGAAACAAATCTGACGCTAGACTCTGATGATATCATACAGAAACTAAAGGAAATTCCTCTTTACTACCATCCGGGCGAAAATTGGCACTATTCGATTGCTATTGATGTTTTAGGCATAGTCATCGAGAGAACTTCCAAAAAGACGCTTAATATGTTTCTTGAGGAGAATGTGTTTGGTCCCCTTGGAATGAAAGACACGGGTTTCTCTATAGCAAAAGATCAAGTTGACCGCCTTACAAATTTATATAAAAAATTAGATAGTGGTTATGAATTAGTAGAAAATAACTCAGAAAGTTTATATTTAAAAAATCCACTGTTTTTTTCAGGTGGAGGTAGTTATCCGCTTGGATTAGTATCAACCATAGATGACTATATGAAATACCTAAACGTATTAAATAATAACGGGAAATCCTTTGATAAAATCATTTTAAATACCGAGTTTATTAAAGAGTTTATAAAAAGTCAGACTGGCAATTCTTCTCTAGATATACTTGAGAAAAATAAACGAGGAGATGCATTTAACTTTGGAAATGGAAGTGGATTAGGACATGGCCTTGGAGGAGCAGTTGTTACTAAACCTAGTGAGAGTATTTTTAAGTCATCCCCATCTGGTGAATTTTTCTGGTGTGGCTATGCATTCACTCACTTCTGGATTGAACCAAAAGAAAGGCTATCTGTTGTGTTTATGACTCAAATGGCAAATTTATATCAGACTAAGTTTGGTAATAACATTTTAGTATCTTTAAAAGATACGATTTACAATTCATTTTAATAAAAAACTAATACTCTTCGAAATTTCTTACGTCACCTGCAATTCATCCCCAAGCAGAGTTATTGACTGCCAAAAAACCAAGAAACACCTAGAAACTAATCTGTTGGAGTTAATTATGAAATGGCGCCATTCCCTAATCAGCCTGCTAGTGCTCGTTGGGGTGCTCTTAGCTGCAACCCAACTGGCACTGGCCCAGAGTAGAGCCATTCGCCCAGTGAACCTCCAGATTCCGGGTCAAGGACAGGTCGAAATCTACAAGGGGAGTTATGCCCTAGTCATCGGCGCCAGTGACTATCAGGACAACTCGTGGGGTGATCTAAGCAGTGTCAAGGAGGATGTCGCTGATGTTCGTCAGGCACTAGAGAATCAGGGCTTTCTGGTGGAGACCCTACTGGACCCAACTGAAGACGCCCTGCTTGAGAAGATCAATGACTTCATCGATCAGTATGGCTACGAGGAGGATAACCGGCTCTTGTTCTACTACGCAGGGCACGGCTATACTCAGGAGCGTAATGGCCGAATGTTTGGCTATCTGGTACCCATAGATGCTCCTAACCCCTATGACAATGAAAAGGCGTTCTATCGAAAATCTTTGAAGATGGAGCAGATTCATTCATGGGCAAAACTGATTGAATCCAAGCACATTCTTTTTGTGTTTGACTCCTCCTTTTCTGACTCAGTCCTGCAATCCAGTGAAGTCACCTTCCCCGATGACATCTCCTACCAGACTCCCAAGCCAGTCCGTCAGTTCATTTCATCAGGAAGTGCTGGCTACACTATTGCTGACAAAGGTGTGTTTCGTCCTTTGTTCATCCGTGGAATCAAGGGAGAGGCAGATTTAAATCAGGATGGCTACGTGACCGGAACTGAACTTGGTATGTACCTACAACAGCAGGTCCCTCAATTCCAAACTGGTCAATCTCCCTATTATGGCAAACTCCAAGATCCGGATAATGATGGAAACTTCGTCTTTGAAGCAATCAGCAGCAACGGGTCCAAATTAAAAATAATGAAGCTCTATATTGGGGTAGATGATTTTCTAGCGGACTTGGACTCTCATCAAACCAGTTGGAAAACTATAAAATCACCAGATAGGTATCTTGTCTATGTAGGGGAGGTTAGAAACGGCTTACCCAATGGCAAAGGTACCTACACCGATCCTAATGGTTTCAAATACTTTGGGGAGCTCAAGAATGGCAAACTACATGGTCAGGGGATGTTGGCTGCACCCCATGGAGATCAATACGTTGGTCAGTACAAAGATGGCAAATTACATGGCAAAGGTACCTACACTTGGTCAAACAGAAAAAGATATGTAGGGGAGTGGAAGGAGGGCAAAGCAAATGGTGAGGGTAGGTTCACTTGGCCAGATGGTCGGGAATATGTTGGAGCATTCATGGATAGCAAATTCGGAGGATTAGGCAGCTTCACTTTCCCTGATGGGCAAAGATATAATGGAGAATGGAAGAATGGTCTTCTAAACGGTCAAGGTACCTTCAGTCATCCTGACGGAAGTGTGTATGCCGGAGAATGGAAGAATGGCAAACTACATGGTCATGGGACTTTCACTTGGCCAGATGGAGAGAGGTATGTTGGATCTTTCAAGGCTAACAAATTTCATTGGCAGGGAACTCACCTCTGGCCAAACGGAGAGAGGTATGTTGGTAATCATAGGGATGGCTTGGCTGAGGGTCAGGGGACTTTTACTTGGCCAGATGGAGAGAAGTATGTTGGTAATCACAAGAATGATTTAGCTCATGGTCATGGGACTTTCACTTGGCCAGATGGAAGATTTCTAAGAGGAGTTTGGGAGGGGGGGG
>AGAU01000338.1 GCA_000224765.2 SAR324 cluster bacterium JCVI-SC AAA005
ATCGATTCCAAAATCTACATCAGGCTTCCAGACTTTCTTCAGTAGCAGACGATACTTGGGAACCGCCGCAGATAGAGTTGAGTGAACCTTTCGAAGACATCACCTTTCTCTTTTGTATTCTCCAGAACAGAGACCCTCTCAAAGAAATCATTCCAGTTTGAGGAGAATAGAATGAGGTCGTTGGGAGTCATACTACTTCCAAAAGCTTAACAGGGTTCATTTTGATATTCTGTTTGATCTCATGATTGTAGCTAGATGCATGAAGCACATAGACCATAACAAAAATGTCCAATTGCTAGAAGACATGAATTCAAAGAATAATCAGGAGGAATCTTTAGGATGTGCAGGATATGGAGGATTATATCCGCGAGGCCTATGGTTGGAGATGTATTGGTGGCTCGGACGAATACAGATGCCTACAGGGTTTCAAAGGCTATCAGAACAGAAAACAGACAGTTTTGGGCTAAACTGCTTTGACTAACCTGCTAATTGTCTTTGCGGAGATGAAAATTGAATTGGGATCGTCTGAATGACTGGTGAGTGGATTTGACAAGGAAATTGGACTGACATAGAAATTGATCAGGCATTATCAATTCAGAAACAGGTATTTGCTCGGTAATCAGAAATAATTCTCAGTCCAGACAAACACGTATTTTGAGCAAGGAAAGTTTTTACAAAACAGCGTCTAATTGTGCTATAATTTCATTTAGTTTTCAGGATTGATCTTATGACAACTTCGATGCTGTAGATGTAGGGATCACAATGAGGATTTCACAGTGGAGTTGGTAGAAGAGACGCGATTGAGTGCGCCTGTTTTGCGCCTAGATTCGATTTTAGAGGGATTAGAGGAAAACGGAGTAGCTAGCTGACTGATTCGACTGGCTCCCCAA
>AGAU01000337.1 GCA_000224765.2 SAR324 cluster bacterium JCVI-SC AAA005
CGCAGAAGCCATCGCACACCCAGTTAGACTAATCCTCCTGAGCATCAAAAAGACGCTGATTTGCAAACTTTGTATTTAATGTTTCTTTCAGTCACTGATGATTGAGATCAATCCTTGGCTAAATTTGGAAAAAAACTTTTCAGTTGATTAAGAGAGTATCTCAACGCTGATCGAGGTCCTGAGACGAGTTGCGGAGGGGCTAGAAGATAATTAATTTTGCAATGTGTAGTGTCAGATTAGGACAGAAATACTACCGAGTAGGTGGGGATAGTGGTGGGGACAGAAAATTTATGATACTTACAGTGGTAAGATAGTTAGATTCTTAAATACTGATTTTAATGAGTAAAAGTGTGGTAGCGGGGGCAGGATTTGAACCTGCGACCTTCGGGCTATGAGTACGGTGATCATTGCTTTGACAGAGTGATTGGACAATCTTAGGAATTTTCATTCAATCTTTTAAAGTATAATTAGCAGTTGCTGTCACCAACATTGGGTGTAATTACGTTTGAATAGCGGATGGCGTCCCACATATTCAACTACAAGAAATACTTGATTTTAGAATGTGAATTTTGGAATGGTGGACACGTATATGGACATGTGCAGTCGGTTTGACCAATAAATAAGCTTTATCTAGGAGAGTTCAAGTCTCCCAACCTTCTTGATTGAGAATTTTTGGCTCTAGAAAGTACTGCCGAATTATATCGTTTTCCTGACAGACCTGCTAACTCAATTCCAATCTTTTGGTGTTGTATATGGGTATTATTGTTGCTACTCTTCATTAATAATCTCTTTGATGTACTTGAGGGAGAATCTAGACCTGCCACAGTCAAAGAAAATTCTCTCTCAAGTGTCTTCGTTGGTTTCCTACCTTTTTTCTATCCTACTAATTTCAATATACTAAATCAAACTTTAGGCTGCTGCGTTTTGTTTCCTGAGCTCTAAGTCTCTATTGTTGATTCTTGTATGTTTTGCAACTGCTGCAAATGCTTTAATCGCATCATCCTTCAATTGGTATCTTCTCTCATCACCATGATTTGGTTTAATCAATATTTCGCCTGGTGAATACATCGCTTCTCTGGCCGGTACCACTTTCCCATCGATACTGAATCCAGAGTTTATCATTACCCAATTTCCTTCTTCCTCAACTACTGCTTCAAAAGAATCTAGATTCATTCCATCGCTAATGGAGTCATTGAATATTTTCACCCTTGTTTGACCTGCAACATAAACCAGTTCGCCAGTCTTTGAGTTCTTCACATCCTTCCATGAAGCATCGTTGTCGTACTCAGGGCTCTCCGAGATTGTATACTGAATTAACTCTAAAGGTCCTTGTTGATAACTTTTTTCTTGCATGTATGTGAAATGAAATTCAAAAAAGTTTCTCAGGGCTTGCACACCTTCTGGCGTTGGAACCTTCCAAACAAAGCATACGGTTGATGTTCCTTTAAGAGCGTTTGCCATCTTTTCCTCCTTCTAAATTAAGAAATAAGTCTCAAATTCTATTGAATAAATCTTCAGTGTTCTGGTAATCCAAAACTGTGCTTGCCTTTTAACTACCGTTTAGTTGATATCTGCAAAGGATGAAGACTATTTGGAACTGCCTACATAATACCAGGATGACAGTTCCTCAAAACTTAATTGAAAGGAAAGCCATGAAAGTGATGTTTCAAGTTGAATGCGAAGATTGGGCACGTTGGAAGAAAGCTTATGATGCTCATGCTCCCAAAAGAGAAGGTTTTCAGAAGGATATTTTTGTAGGTCACGAAGCAGAAAACCCAAATAATGTCCTAATGATTTGTGAGATTCCATCAATGGAAGAATTGCAGGAATTCATGCAACTTCCTGAAAATGCATCAGCAATCGCCGATTCTGGAGCTAAGTTAGAAACTTTCAAAGCTACTCCATTAGCAGATTAGCGGCATATCGCATTGTTTAGAAATGGTGAACAGGTGAACAGGTGAACAAGGTGGTGCCCGACCAGCTTTTGCAGGACCTAAACCTGTTTACCACCAGCTAATAGGTTGCTTCTGCTTTTTATTTTCTTTACTTCAACAAGATTAAATATGGCTATATTTATGAGAACTCACTAGCCTTTCAACTTCAATTCTGAAAGTGTTGATACATCCAACTAATAGATTGCTAATAGCCTCATGAGAGTCGACAATTAATATTGCAATACACTTAGCACTTTGCTTTGGATGCATTTCAAATACTCAACAATAGAGAAAAACTATGGCTTCTCAATTTTTTCATGTCCACCATCACTTGAAACCTGGTATGGCAGGAAAGTGGTGGCAAACATTTGGTGAACAAATGCCTGACCAAGCCTCACTCGAAAAATATCATCAAGAGTGTCTG
>AGAU01000336.1 GCA_000224765.2 SAR324 cluster bacterium JCVI-SC AAA005
TTTGAGATCATTCATCCCTTGAGCAACCGAGAATCCAAATGTCACAAACATTCCAAGAAAAAGTATTCCAGCTACAGGACTTATAAATGACCAAAAGTGCCAATTAAATCCATCAAAAGAAAGGTATGAAATTGCTGCAATTGGAATAATTAGGAAGGGTAACAAAAAAGACAAACAAAGATAGCCAGATGGTCTACTCCCCCTACGCCAAGATAGAAATGCCAATACAACAGAGGACAAAAGTAAAATGACAAAAGGTATTACAAATTGATGAAACTTGATAATACCTGGACCGAGGTTATCAGGAGGATACTGTATTAGATCAAGTTGTTCTTTGTTAGGCCAACGAATTAAAAGTGTCAAATTTAAAAGAATTATTATGGAATAAAACATATTTACTAATAAGTAAATTTTGTTGATTTTCGGAAATTGGTTTCTCAGATCTAATGATCTTCTAAAAAATTCTGTCAAGATAAGAAAAAGTATAGGAAAAGAAACAATCATTCCGCTTACAGATGATACAGAGGGTGTCAGAAGGTAAAATCCAAAATGGTACGTAAGTAATCCAGCAGGTCCGCATAATTGAGCAAAGGATATCAATAAAAGAGCCAATGAAAGCCAAATATAATTACCTCTAGATATCAAAAAAAGAATCAAGTAGTAAATTCCAAATAATAATGACGGAGCAATAAAGGCTATCTTACTCAACGGTGCTAGAAACTCTTTGTCACGAACAGCCTCCCATGATCCAACCATCATACGATGATAATTTCCTTTAGAGTTGAAACGATCAGCTGGCCGATTCCGGAAAAAATTATAAATTACTGATACTTCATTCTTTAGAAGAATAATCTGGTACTCAGATCCAATACGTGTATCTGTCCTATGTTTGTGTAATCCTAATTTCCAATAATCATATTCTGTAGTTCCCAGTGAATTTTTGAC
>AGAU01000335.1 GCA_000224765.2 SAR324 cluster bacterium JCVI-SC AAA005
ATTTGCCATTTACCAACTAAATCCATTTGGTCTATGAAATATTGATCCTCAGGCTTTTCTCCCTTCATACCCTTCGTAAACCACCATTCTCGCCAAGCCAATCCTCCACCAACTGGAGTTGAATCAATACCGTAAGGTGGCCGAAACCATATTGGCCTTTGGTACATATCTTTTTCTGCAACAACGTCTGCAAACCAAACTGATGCATGGACTTCGTTCGCAATCAGTGCTTGTTTGAATGCTTCCCGCGTACTAGGATTAATTGTTACTTGGACTCCCACATTTCTCCAGTACTCCGCTACGATTTCGCTTAAGGGAATTCTTTTGATAGCATCCCAAAGTACAATTGTCAGAGGTTCACCATCTGGTCGAATTCTTATGCCGTCAGCACCTTTTTTCAGGCCGATTTCATCTAATAACCTATTTGCTTCTTGTGGATCGTAACTCGCATAATAATCTGACATCCAGTCTTCATAAAATGGTGAAGTAGGTTCAACACCCCACTGTCTTGGTTTTGCTAGCCCAAAAAATAATGTCTGGTTAATATCACTCCGGTCTATTGCCAGTGACATCGCTTGTCTAAATCTTACATCGTTAAATAAATTATTCAGTATCTTGTCTTTAACAGTGATATTGAATTGATATTTCTGCATTGAACCCTGTGCAGCAGGCCAAAGGATTGTTTTATAATTCCCTTTCTCCTCACCAGCTTTCAGAATTGGCAGATCCTCAACCCTTAAGTTATAGAAACCATAATCAATTTCCCCGGATTGCACTTTCAGTTTTACGACCTCTGGTTCTGATACTATTAATCGAACTTGTATGTCGATGTAAGGTAGTTGGTTTCCATCAGTATCCACTTTCCAATAGTATGGGTTTCTTTCGTAAAATTTATTTCCAAATTCATCCACTCTTGTAAGTTGCCATGGTTTGAGTACTGGCATGTTGATATCAAAATCATTCTGTCCCGTCTGGCCATTATAATGGAATACAAAAGCATCTATCCAATTGTTGAATCCCTCTTCCTTGGCAAGGGCTTCCGCGTTTTTATTATATTTGATATGCCATTTTTTCAGATAATGTTGTGGTGCCATCGGGAACCCCGAACTGAATCTTGCCAATGCCAATGAAAAGCTCGGAAACGGATTTTCAAACCCAAACTTGACTTGATGGTCGTTGATTTTCTCAATACTTACCTTCATTCCCCC
>AGAU01000334.1 GCA_000224765.2 SAR324 cluster bacterium JCVI-SC AAA005
AAATGAAGGCTTAAATATTTGCAATGACTTATGAATAATGTAAATGTTGGGATAATTGGTACCGGAGCTGTCGCTCACGAACACCTAAGAAGATACAGGGAAATCCATAACTGTGTCGTAATTGGTGTTTTTGACATTGACTTTGCAAAAGCAAGCCTGTTTGCCAAAACCTATGATATACCACTAATTTTCAATTCATTATCTGAACTTTTAGAATGTTCCCAAATTTGTGGGGTATCTGTTGCTGTCCCTGAACAACTTCATTACGAAGTTGCTGTTGAAGTTATCAGAAGTGGTAAAGCAATACTTTGTGAAAAGCCCTTGACAATCAAATCCTCGGAATCTTCCCAACTTGTGAAAGAAGTAAAGACTTCTAATCAAATTAATATGGTTAATTTTTCTTACAGAAGGATTCCAGCATTGCAAGCAGCCCATGATTTAGTGGATAATGGTAAATTAGGTAAGATCAAACATGTCGAAGCT
>AGAU01000333.1 GCA_000224765.2 SAR324 cluster bacterium JCVI-SC AAA005
CCAACGAAACGTCCCATGCGCTTTTGCTTGGACTTGGTGTTCAAAGTATTGACTTTGACAACCTTGACTTTGAAGGCTAGTTCGACAGCTCTCTTGATCTGCCATTTGGTTGCCTTCGGAGATACTTGCAGCGTGTACTTGTTCTGCATTTCCTGACTGATGGTTGATTTCTCAGTCATTACAGGACGTTGCAGGATATTGAATAATTCCATCAGCCTAGCCTTTCTTCGAGGACTGGAATCGCGTCCTTGGCCAAGAGCAGACGATCATGGTTGACAATCTCATAGGCATTGATGCTTGCTGCCCTCAGAACCTTCACATTAGGAAGGTTTTTCGATGCTCGCTCCAAGTTATTATCGATATCTTTGACGACTACCAGGCACTTCCCCTCTGTGAACTTGCAGAGGATACCATTAAACGCCTTGGTCTTGTGCGTAGGCAACTCCAGTTGCTCTAACACGGAAAGTTGCTTCCGTCTTATTCTTTCTGATAGCGCAACTCGGACAGCCTTGCGGCGCGCCTTCTGATTAATCTTTACCCCATGGTCACGAGGCTGAGGACCAAAAACCACTGGACCGTGTCGCCAAATCGGGTTCTTTACACTACCGACTCGTGCCCGGCCTGTTCCTTTTTGTCTCCACAGTTTGCGAGTACTACCTGAAATTTCGGATCGCTGCAGCGTAGAGTGTGTCCCCTGACGCGTTTCATTTCGATATGCGACAATTGCTTCTTGCAAAATGCACGAAGAATATTCTTCTTGAATCAATTTGTCTTGGATCTCGACGCTGCCGACTTTTTCACCGTCTAAATTATATGTATCTAATTGCATGCTCAAACCTGCTTGATGCCAATGTCCACTCCAGCAGAAATATCCAGGCGCATCAACGCGTCCATGGTTTGTGGTGTCGTTTCCATAATGTAGAGCAACCTCTTGTGCACGCGCATCTCAAACTGTTCGCGTGACTTTTTATCCACATGTGGAGAGCGCAAGACCGTGTACTTGTGGATCTTAGTCGGAAGGGGAATCGGTCCTACAATTTGGGCACCTGTGCGCTTGACTGTGCGGACAATTTCTTCAACCGTTTGATCCAATAACTTGTCGTCGTACGCTTTGAAGCGGACTTTGATTTTTTCGTTCATGCTCCAACCTGCAGTAGGAGAAGGGTTTTCCCTCTCCTGCGGTATAATTACTTGGTAACTTCGGTGACAACTCCGGAACCGATAGTACGTCCACCTTCACGAATCGCGAAACGCACTTCTTTTTCCAGAGCAATCGGTGTAATCAACTCAACTTCAATCGCTACGTTATCGCCAGGCATCACCATTTCGACATCTGCTGGCAACTGAACCACACCAGTAACGTCAGTGGTTCGGAAGTAGAACTGAGGTCTGTAGTTGGTGAAAAATGGCGTGTGGCGTCCACCTTCGTCCTTGGTGAGTACGTAGACCTGTGCCTTGAAGTTGGTATGCGGTGTAATTGAACCTGGCTTGCAGATTACCTGGCCACGTTCCACTTGCTCTCGCTTGAGACCCCGCAGCAATAAACCTACGTTGTCACCCGCTCGCCCTTCATCAAGTAGTTTGCGAAACATTTCAATTCCAGTGACCGTAGTCTTCTGGGTCTCACGAATTCCACAGATTTCAATTTCTTCGCCGACCTTGACCAGACCTCGCTCAATTCGACCCGTAGCTACTGTACCACGTCCGGAGATTGAGAAGACATCTTCAACTGACATCAGGAATGGCTTGTCCAAATCCCGCTCTGGGTTAGGAATGTAGTCATCAACGCTGGACATCAATTCAGCGATTGGCTTGTATTCATCATTCTCTGGATCTTCTGAAGCACATTCCATTGCAGTTAGTGCTGACCCCATGATCAGAGGAATGTCGTCCCCAGGGAAGTCGTAGCTGCTTAGCAATTCACGAACTTCCATTTCAACCAGTTCTAGTAGCTCAGCATCGTCCACTTGATCTACTTTATTCATGAAAACAACGAGGTATGGAACATTGACCTGACGTGCCAACAGGATGTGCTCTCGTGTTTGAGGCATTGGGCCGTCGGCCGCAGAGACAACCAAAATTGCGCCGTCCATTTGGGCTGCACCAGTAATCATGTTCTTAACATAGTCAGCATGACCTGGACAGTCCACGTGGGCGTAGTGACGATTTTCAGTTTCGTATTCGATATGCGCTGTCGCAATCGTGATTCCACGCTCTCGCTCTTCTGGGGCTGCGTCAATTTCACCATATTCACGCTTTTCAGCGAAGCCTTTCATAGCCAATACTTTGGTAATTGCCGCTGTCAATGTAGTCTTGCCATGATCCACGTGGCCAATTGTCCCAATGTTACAGTGGGGTTTGGTTCGTTCAAATTTCTCTCGCGCCATTGATGACTCCTTTGTTCATTTGTGGATTGTCGTTTACACAAGCCCCATTATCCACTACCAAATGATAGAATCTGCTGAAGTGTCTCATTTGGTAATTCCTCGTAGTGAGAAAATGTCATGGTGTACAAGGCACGCCCTTGCGTAGCAGAGCGTAAATCAGTCGAATAACCGAACATTTTGGAGAGGAATACTTCAGATTCAACAACCTTCATCTCGTTTTGATCCCCTACCAATTTAATGCGTCCATTGCGAGTATTGAGATCTGCAATCACTTCTCTCAAGAAAGCCTCCGGTAGGATCGTCTCCACACTCATCATCGGCTCCAGAAGGGTTGGACCAGCCTCTTTGACTAGTTCTCTCACCCCGTTTCTTGCAGCAAGCTGGAATGCCAATTCTGTACTTCCATCTTCTCGCCATTCCGCTTCCAATATTGTGAATTGTAGATCCACCATCGGATAACCCAACAACATCCCGCTCTGCGCCGCATCCCGAATACCGGTCTCGATTGCTGGCGCAAAGCCGAGTGGAGTGCTGCTCGGTAATTCGCTGAGTACTTCGATCCCTTGACCTGCCGACAAGCGCTCCAATCGCAGTGTACAAGCAGCAAATTGTTCTTTGCCAGCCAAAGTACCTTCAAATACTTGTCTCAACTGTGCTGCTGCTGCCGCACTTTCGCGGTAGGAAACTCTCGGTTTGCCAGCATTGCAACCGACTTTGAATTCTCGGGCAAGCCGATCCAGCACAATCTCCAGATGCAACTCTCCCATTCCGGAGATGATGATCTGTCCTGTATCCGGGTCTATCTTCTTGTGGAAAGAAGGATCTTCACGTTCAATACTGGAAATAGCATTTTCAAGCTTCGGCTGATCTGCTTTCGTTTTCGGTTCAACGGCGATGTCGATCACCGGCTGCAGAAACTCTGTGCCTTCTAGCAAAATCGGATGGTGCTTCTCGCAGATAGTGTCTCCGGTGATTCCCACAGAAAGGCCGATGGCCGCGGCGATATCCCCAGCTTCCAAACGATCAATCTCTGCTCGCTTATTGGAATGAAGCTTGACCAACGTGCCAATGCGCTCCGTTTTTCGAGTCCGAGGGTTGAAGACAATGTCTCCAGAAGCTAGGGCGCCTGAGTAGACTCTGACGAAGGTCATCTGACCAGCAAATGGGTCACTGGCGATTTTGAAGATAAGGCCACAAAAGGAGGAGTCGCTCGTGGTGCGGGTTTCTTCTCGTTCGCTATCCGGTTGTTTCCCAACAATTGCCGGCACATCATCAGGGGAGGGAAGGTAGGCAGCTACGGCGTCCAGCAGGGGCTGCACCCCCTTGTTCTTAAATGAACTTCCACACAAGACAGGCAGCAGTCGACCTTCGATTGTTGCCTTTCGAATTACCTGACGCAGACGCTGAGTACTGATCTCCTGCTCTTCCAGAAAAGCTTCCAGCAACCCATCATCTAGTTCCGAGACTTTTTCAACCAGTTCTTGGCGCTTTTGCTCGACAGCTTCTTCTAATTTTTCTGGAATTTCTGCCATATCAACTTTTGCGCCAAGGCTCTCCTCAACGAAGTAGAGAACCTTCCGGTCTAGCAGATCTACAACTCCTCGAAACTGATCTTCACTACCAATGGGATATTGTAATGCTACTGAGTTAGCTTTGAGTTTCTTGCCTATATCCTCGACTACTCGAAAATAATCTGAACCGATTCGGTCCAATTTATTCACGAAGGCTACACGAGGGATTTTGTATTTGCTTGCTTGCCACCAGACTGTTTCAGACTGTGGCTGAACTCCAGCTACCCCACAATAGAGAGCAATTGCGCCGTCAAGTACCCGTAGTGAGCGCTCGACTTCTACCGTAAAATCGACATGCCCTGGAGTATCGATGATGTTATAATCGTACTCCTCATCTTCATATTTCCAACCGCAACTGGTAGCTGCAGAGGTGATTGTGATTCCTCTTTCCTGCTCCTGCTCCATCCAGTCCATCGTGGCAGAGCCGTCATTGACTTCGCCAATCTTGTGGATCCGACCAGTGTAGAAAAGGATGCGCTCTGTGGTTGTTGTCTTGCCCGCGTCAATGTGTGCGATGATGCCGATGTTTCGGCGAAATCGACGGGCTTTGGACATTTACAGTGTTCACCAACGATAATGAGCGAAAGCTTTATTGGCTTCGGCCATCTTGTGTGTATCTTCTTTCTTTTTGATGGAAGCTCCCCGATTGTTGAACGCATCTAGCAATTCTCCAGCAAGTTTTTCTTCCATAGACTTGCCACTTCGAGCAATTGCATAGCGAATCAGCCAGCGGATAGCCAATGCTTGGCTGCGCTGAGAGCGGACTTCCACGGGAACTTGGTAAGTAGAACCTCCAACACGCCGTGACTTAACTTCCAAGTTGGGCTTCACGTTATCAACTGCTTGATGGAAAACATCAAGAGCTCCGGTCTCTTGCTCCTTGTGTGAGATCAAGTCCAAGGCTTGATAAAGTACTTTTTCAGCGACGCTCTTTTTTCCATCATGCATCAAGTTGTTGACAAACTTGCTGACCAAGAAATCTTTGTACTTCGGATCGGGTAGAACAACGCGCTTTGCAGCAGATCTTCTTCTTGACATGTTGGACTACCCTTTCTTCGCGCCATATTTGGAGCGCCCTTGCTTGCGGTTCTTAACACCAACTGTGTCAAGCGCGCCTCGGACAACGTGGTAGCGAACTCCTGGAAGATCTTTGACACGACCTCCCCGAATCAGCACCACGGAGTGCTCCTGCAAGTTGTGACCAATTCCTGGAATATAGCTTGTCACCTCAATGCCGTTGGTGAGCCGAACACGAGCCACCTTGCGTAGAGCCGAGTTTGGCTTCTTGGGTGTTGAGGTGTAGACCCGCACACAGACCCCTCTTCGTTGAGGGCAGGCCTGCAGGGCTGGGACGTTGTTTTTCACGACCCGCTTCTTACGCCCCTTGCGGACAATTTGGTTCAGGGTTGGCATGGCTTTGGCTAGGGTGTCAGGTTAACTGCTACGAGATACTCGCCGAAAAAATGAAAACGGTAAAGCTATCATTTCATTTTTTTTAAGTCAATGCTTTTCGCTCAAAGTCCCACATTTTTTCAACCAAGCGTTCCACGGCAGCCAAAGGTAGGGCGTTGTAGAGAGAGGCACGCACACCTCCGACCTCACGATGTCCTTTGAGCGCCAGTAGTCCCACCTCATCACACTCCTGAAGAAATTGCTGCAGCAACTCGGTAGTCGGCAGATTAAATATAACGTTAACCAATGAGCGGTCAGGTAAATTGACATTTGTCAAGAAGAAATCGCTCTCATCAAGGTAGTCATAAAGCAGTTTAGCCTTCTGCCGATTTTGCTGCTCTATGGCAGCAACTCCGCCTTGCTCCTGGTACCATTCCAGGACATAGCGCATCACATAGACGGCAAACACATTGATGGTGTTGTTCAGTGAATTTTGCGAATCAATGGCTTGGTACTGCAGTAACTTTGGAGTCTGTGGCAGGTGGCATCCCAGCAAATCTTCTCGGACTACAACCAGCGTCAGTCCAGCTGGACCCAGGTTTTTCTGCAGACTCGCATAGACTAGCCCAAACTGTGAGAAATCCACTTCTCGGCTGAGGATATCTGATGTTGCATCGATAACCAGCGGGACTTCACTAGTCTGTGGGAAGTGGTTCCATTGAGTACCATATAGGGTATTGTTGGAAGTCAGGTGTAGATAAGCTGAACCCTTCAGCTGTTTCAGATCTTCAGCATAGACTGTGGGAATTCGATTGTAGCGGTTTTCTCGGCCATGCACCCATTCTTCTGCACTACCGTAACTCTTCCCTTCCTCAAGAGCCAATTCTCCCCATTTCCCAGTCACAGCATAACTTGCTCGATTGCTGGCAGAGCGACTTAGCAGGTTGAGTGGTACCGCCGAAAACTGCATTTGGGCTCCACCAGAGAAAAACAACAGACGGTAGTTATCTGGCAGCTGCGTCAGTTGGCGGAAGAGTTGCTGTGTTTCATCCAGGATAGGTAGGAAATCCTTGGAGCGATGGCTTATCTCCAGAATGGAGGCACCACATGCCCGATAGTTGAGGAGTTCTTTCTGAACCTTCTCCAGAACCGGTAACGGAAGAACCGCTGGTCCTGGACTAAAATTGTAGACGCGTTCGGCAAAGCGAGGCATGGAGGAAGCTTTCAATCTCGCGGCAAGAGGGCGGTGACAAAGAGATCTCGGAACAAGGGCTCTCTTCTTTCTAAATATGTTTTGAGACGCAACGCTTCCTTCTCTTCACGATACCCTCCTGCGTAAACCCGCATGTGTTCAAAATCCAGGCGTATCTCGACATGTTCGAATGTAATTCTTCTGGCATACTTGGCATTTAGCGCCTTCGTCAGACGGTCTGCCTGATCCACCTCCGGAAAGACTCCCAGGGAAATACGATACCAGTCATTCGGCTTGAGCACCTGAGCATATCCGTTCAAGCCATGATCTTGATTGATCTCTTCAGCTACAGCAGCTGATCGCTCAGAAGAATGTAGCGGTTGAGAGCGTACTTCTCGGAAAGGCATGCTTTCGACAGAATTTTCGATTCTTGTCCGATAGCCCTGACGAGACAACAAACGCCGGTGTTCCCCGACACACTCTCTGTCGAGACAATTCGCAACCTGCACATAGTATTTAATTGGTAGTGGGGGAACCTGGTTGGCATCAATCAACATCACTTCCTCTACTTCAACGTCAGGAGTATCCTTTGTATTCGGACTGAGCACTTCAAGAAGGCTGGTTGATTCAGAGAGGACAGGCTCATCCTCTGTCAAGCTAATCGTTTCAATTGGTGGCGGTGGTGGTGGCATCAACCACCCCACCACACCACCAGCAATTACAACGAGCAGGCCAAGAATCAAAGCAATGTTGCCTAGCAATGATAATTTACTCGAACCCTTAGTTTTTCCATTTTCTGAATCGGCTGACATTCTACCCCGCTGGTTTGCTAATCTGATCGCAAATTCAAACTGAATCTCCATGCACTGTCTGCGCCTTGTTTTCCTGTAGTAGCCTTGTCTGTCGCTGGATCTGAGTTAGGTAAATCACCACGGCAATCCAGATCAGTCCAAAAGAGATTGCCTGGATCTGACTGAAGGGTTCCTCATATAAAAAAATCCCCAGGAGAAAAAAGCAGGTGGGAGCGATAAATTGTAGCAAGCCCAGAGTCGCTAATGGCAATCTTCGGGCTCCGGCTGCAAACAGTAACAGTGGCAGAGAAGTAATCACACCAGTGGTTGCCAGAAGTAGACTCAAATCCCAACTGCTCCCGAAATAAAGCCCATCAGACTGCGACAGATACCATAACAAAATGAAGGACAGTGGCGTCAGGATCACCATTTCTACCCAGAGACCCAGCATCTCCTGTACCTGAATCACTTTGCGCATCAAACCATAGCCCGCAAAGGTCAGCGCAATGATCAGCCCCAGCCAGGGGAATTGCTCCGCTTGTCGCATCAGGTTGATAAAGGCCAATGCAGTGAGCCCAATCGCCGACCATTGCCAAGAACTGAAGCGCTCACGTAGGAACAAGAAACCAAAGAGAATGTTTAACAATGGAACAATAAAATAGCCCAAGCTGACTTCCAATACTCGATTCTCCTGGACTGCTACCACATAGCTCAACCAATTCCCAACAAGCAGCAGAGCGCTGAAGATCAACCCAATCAGACGCTCACGCTGTTGCAGAATCGATCTCCAGCCACCTGCTGGAGGCTTCCAGAGTAAGATTGCCCATGTGAACACGAAGGACCAAGCAATGCGGTGAGCAATCACTTCGAGTGCGGTTGTTGGGGCCAGGGTTTTCCAGTAAATTGGTAGGAAACCCCAGAGAAGGAAGGCAGAAACAGCACAGATCATCCCACGATCATGCTCATTCTCTAACAAGTTACTGATCTCATTTTATTTTTTCTTTCACAAAACTTACACAAAAAGTATTTGATATTGAAATTGTTTGGGATGTTGGTAAGTGTTGCACAGAAACTTACACAAAAACAAGCATCCTAAATAACCGGAATGTTAAAGCTTAGAGTGAAAAACAATGACACTGAAGAAAAAGATTTTTAGCGAGGATGAGGAGACGAT